>CAJMSG010000046.1:0-11757 GCA_905216105.1 uncultured bacterium
GCCGATCCGCGCTGCACCGTCAGCCAGGAGAAGCTCGACGAGATCTTTGATCCGTGGGACTTCCTCACCCGCATCGATACGGTCTTCGACCGCCTGGAGCAGCTGAACTTCGAGTAGGGTTAACCTAATTCGACCGCTTGCGGATGCATTTCAACCTTTGGTGCCTTGCCCATCTTGGGTGAGGCGCTTTTTTATTGCCGCATCAGCCCCGGGTATACAATGAAATCCGACTGCTGTTTCGATGAAGGGAGGCGCGTGCCCGGACGCACCAAGCGAGCCGCCATCGTCTCGTTTACGCTCATGCTCCTTGTTGCCGCCTGTGTGGCCGCCCTGACGTATACCGTTCGAAGCAGTTCTTCCTCCTCGAATGAAGCCGACAAAGATCTCCCGGTACTCAAAATCGGCGTTACGGATAACGACCCCTATGTGTATGTCGATACCACGGGCGATTACGCCGGTATCGATATCGACATCGCCCGCGAGGCCTGCAAGCGTGCGGGGCTCAAGCCACAGTTTGTCGATATTGACTGGAACGATCGCGACCGGCTGCTCAAAAACGGTGATATCGATTGCCTGTGGTGTGATTATTCTCCCTGTTATCGCGAGGATAAGTATTACTGGACCGAGCCGTATCTAACCGTGACGGTCTCGGTTTCCGCCAAGAAAACGAGTGGCATCAAGTCCTTGGCGCATCTCGATGGAAGCAAGACCATCGCGGTGATTGCGGGCTCGGTGAGCGAACGCCGATTGCTCGCAGGGGATCTGGAAATCTCGCCGGACGTGCAAATCAAATCGTATGGTTCTGCCGAGCTCTGCAAAGCCGCCCTCGCCAAAGGGTGTGTTGACTGTTGGATGGCGGACGTTCAATCGCTTGATCGACTCGTCGCCCAGTATCCCGGCGTTTATCGTGTGTTTGCCGACAACGTTATGACGGTTGACCTGGGCGTTGCATTTGATGTTGCCTATGAGGGAGAGTGCGTCAAAAACCTCAATACCGCGCTGTTCGACATGGATCGAGACGGCACGATAGAGCGCATTGTGGACAATTACAAGGCAGGAGCGACGACGGGCGGGCAAGGAGCGGAATCATGACAAATGATGAGCACCGCTTGCGTCGAAAGACTCTGACCGTCATAGCTGTCGGCGTTATTGTCAGCGCTGTCTTGTTAGGCCTGTTGTATACGGTTGGAACCCATCGCTGCCTCGAAAAAACGCTTGGGTTTGGCCAAGAAACCATGGTGTTTTTGGAAAACGCTTGCGAAAAATATGACCGCTACGAACAGGGGAGAAAAACCGAGGAGACGCACGATTTGCTCGCCGCGGTCGAATCGTTTGCGACGTTCCTGTCCCCTGATCGCGTTGAGGTTAACAACGATCTTATCGAGCAATTTGTCCATGCCGAGAACCTTTCGGGGTTGATGGTCATGGACTCCGATGGCCATATGGCTGCCCACTACGACATCGATGGTCGCGATCCGCTCATGTTGTGGCGAGAGGAGCTGGCCTGTTCGCCGGTCGCATCGATGTATCAAGGTTCCAAAGTGACCTACTCAACTGTCGTTGAGCGACGTGGTGTCGTTTTTGCCGTCTGTGCTGTCCCGTATGGCGACGGCGTTGCCCTGGCATACCGCTCACTTGTTTCCGATTCGGCGGACGACTATTCATATGCCATAGCCGACGTGCTTTCGAACAACACCTTCCACCAGGGCCCCACGGTGCTTGTTATGGAGGATGCGGAGATTGTCTCATCCAACAGCGCCGATGCCGATGTGTCGCTCGCTCGACTCCTCACCAGTACAGGAGTTGAATGGAAAGAAGATGGCCTGACGCGCATCGAATATCGAGGAGACAAATGGTATGCCGTGCGTGCGGCATATAAGGACTACCGCCTGTTTGCGCTATATCCCAAATCTGAGGTCATGTCTGACAGGATTTCATTTGTCGCCGTCGGCGTCTTGGTGTGCCTTGCGTTTTGGGTCGTGGTGCTGTTGGCTCGGAATATCGTTGACCACCGCAATTTGGTCGAAAAAGATAAACAGCTCGGCATTATCAATGCCATAAGCGCCATCTACGATTCGACCTTCCTTTTGCATCTCGACACCCTCGAGATCGAGGGAATCAATATGTCGCCGGCGATAGCGAAGATATTTGCCGAGCACAACGAGGCATATGACTTTATGGACACAGTCTGCCGGGATATCGTGAGCCCCGAAAGCCGCGAAGCGGTTGTGGGACTCGTAGATATAAGTACGCTTCGTGAACGTATGGAGGGCGTACCGTACTTGGCTGCCGAGGTGCGAGATTGTCGAGGCGCTTGGTACTCGCTACAGGTTGTCCCCCAGCATCGCGATGAGCAAGGCCGGCTGGAGTCGGTTGTCGTGGCGACGCACAACATATCGATGGTCAAGCATGCTGAGGAGCTGTCATACCAAGATAAACTGACGGGGCTTCGCAACCGCAACTATCTGGAATCGCGTGGAGATAGCCTGGTAAACGAGGACTTGCCAGTGAGCGTGATTATGGTGGACTGTAATTATCTCAAGCGGACCAACGACATCTATGGTCACGAGATGGGGGATGAACTGCTGCGACGGACGGCGTCCGTGCTGCGGCGGGTGGCTGGTGCGGATTACCTGCCGATGCGCGTTGGCGGCGACGAGTTTTTGCTGGTTTGCCCCCATACTGACAACGAGTCTGCGCTCGGGCTGGAACAGGACCTTCGTCTCGGTCTTGCCGCGGTAAGCGATGAGACCCTGACGGTCAGCGCATCGATTGGCGTGGCGACCGTCGAGACGGCTGGAAATACGCTGGCCGATGTATATCGCGTCGCCGACCACAATATGTATCGTGAGAAGCGCATGGTCCACGTACGGGGTGCGGACTGCTAATCTTGCCCCCACCAGTCCAAGCATCGTAGGATGTTGAATCGGTGCTTGCGATAATAAGTCGGTCCAGGCGGGGATAATAGACGTCTGAAATTTCTTTCTGAGAGGGGATCTCAATGATTAGTTTTGACTACAAGCCTCAGGGTGTATGCTCTCGCAATATTCACCTCAATCTCTCTGACGATGGCAGCAAGGTGCTGGGCGTCGAGTTTACTGGCGGCTGCGATGGCAACCTCAAGGCCATCTCCAGGCTGGTCGAGGGCGCTCCCGCCGATCGCGTAATCGAGGTTCTCGCCGGTAATACCTGCGGTATGAAAAAGACCTCTTGCGCCGATCAGCTTACGCGCGCTATCGAGGCCGCTCGCGCAGAGATCGCCTAATGAGCATCGCTGATCGCTTTAAGAATGGAATAACGCGTCGAGGTTTTGTGCTGGGTGGCGCCGCTACCGGTGCTGCTGCCGTACTGGCCGGTTGCTCGAAAAAAACGGGCACGAGTGATGACGCCGCTGGCGAGCCGCAGGTTATCAAGGACGATTCGAAGATTGTCTCGATCACTGATGAGTACGAAGCTGTCGATATCGATCTTGAGCCCGCGGCCTCGTGGACGCTGCCGCTGGGCACGCTGCTGTACTACTGCGATGGCGACTACGCTGCCGCGATGATGGCGCCTGCTTCTGCCCTGCATGCCAATACGCTTGGTGTGCTCAACCTGGGCGATGGCTCGCTTACCACACTTATCGAGGATCCCATTGAGGGAACCGGTTATGCGTTTTACGACGTTCGCGCGGGTGATGGCGTGTTCGCATGGGTCGAGATGAACTTTGCCAATGCGTCTTGGAAACTCTATGCGCAAAACCTTGCAGGCTCCTCCCTTACCGGCAACGCTGTCGAGCTCGACCGCGGCGGCGAAAACTACGATCCGCCGCTCTTCACGGCGTATGGGTCGTCGGTCATCTGGTATAAGATGCCTTCGTCCGGCGGCACCAAGACGAGTAACGATTCGTACTGCTACCGTCAGTCGCCCAGCGAGTCCAAGCCTGAGACTATTTGGAAGTCGACGGGCCGCTTCGCATCCGCCCCGCGTGTGAGCGACGGCATCCTGACCATCTCGCCCCGTGTACACAATGATGAGGGCGTCTATTACGGTATGACGGCGATCGACCTGACTGACGGCAACAACACGAAGCGGGCTCAGCTGGTGCTTCCTTCGTCGGTTTCGCCTTTCGAGGCCGTGTATATGGGAGACACCTTCGTGTTCTCCATTGAGGCGACGTATAGCGGTGTGGGCAGCCTGGGCAATATGGGCACCTATATCGGTAACGAGGGCGGGCCGTACCTCTTCCTTTCGCGTGAGCCGCTCGCGTGCGCTGCGGGAAGGAAAAACAAATACCTGGTTAAAGTTCAGGCGTCGCATTTTTTGATTGACACTTCGGCTAAGACCTACGGCTCGCTTCTGTCGCCCGACCGAGCCTTGGAGTATGGCGATTATCCTGCTACGGCGGGTAAATCGAGCTCGTTCTTAACGTACGCAACGGTGCGTAACAGCCAGGGAATTCCCGAGACGGTTACCGCTCGCTTGTTCTCTCTTTAGTCTCCGAGGGGTTAAAAAGGCGTCGACAGGGGAATAAGCGCGTTGTGACTATGAGTACCGCCCGCCGAGCTATCGCACCCATGCGACGCCCGGTGGGCTCAGGTGCGTTAAAATGAGCTTGTTCTTAGCTAATTGAGACAGGGGGGCCGTGTTATGGCTTCAGATGCAAAAAAGATTCTGCTGGTCGAGGATGAGAAGGCAATCCGCGACGCTGTCGCTGCCTATCTCGAGCGCGAGGGCTATTGGGTTGTGGGCGTGGGCGACGGCCAGTCCGCTATCGAGGAGTTCGAGAAGCATCAGTTCGACCTGGTCGTGCTCGACCTCATGCTCCCTAAGATTCCCGGCGAGCGCGTTTGCCGCACCATTCGCGACACCTCGGATGTCCCCATCATTATGCTGACGGCCAAGGGCGAGATCGAGGACCGTATTATCGGCCTCGAGCTCGGCGCCGACGACTACCTGATCAAGCCGTTCTCGCCGCGCGAGCTTGTCGCGCGCGTGCGCGCCTTGTTCCGCCGTGCCCACCAGGCCGATGAGCCGGCCGTCGAGGTGCTCGACTTTGGCGATTTGGTCATTGACATCTCGGGCCACAAGATTTTGGTCGAGGGCAAGGAAGTCGACCTGACGGCTTCCGAGTTCAAGCTGCTCACCACGCTTGCCCGTCACCCCGGCCGCGTCTACAACCGCATGGAGCTGGTCGAGAAGGTGCTCGGCTACGACTTTGAGGGTTACGAGCGCACCATCGACAGCCACGTGAAGAACCTTCGCGCCAAGCTGGGCGACGACCCCAAGAAGCCCAAGTGGCTCTACACCGTCCACGGTGTCGGCTACCGCTTCGAGGCTCCGACCAAGACCGATAAGTCGGACGAGAAATAAAGGAAATCACATATGACACCTGCGCGCTTTGAAATCGGGCAAAAGCATAAGCAGGAGAACGAGGCGGGTTCCAAGGCTAGTTGGAACACGCCTCGTTCCGATTCACGGCCAACGATGAGCTATCCCTCGCGTATGGCCCTGGCTTTTGCCCTGACATCGCTCATGACGGTATTGGTGCTGGTGGGCGTAGTCTCCGTTGTATGGGGTACGGTTTTTACGGATTACACGCGCTCCAATATTGTCGAAATCGCCAATTCCGCTGCCGAAAAGTTGGCAACGTCATATGAGGAAAATGGTTCTTGGACCGCGGGGGAGCTGCGTGCGATCGCGACATCGAGTTTGGTGTCCGACGATCTTGGTATGCAGGTTGTCAATAAAAAGGGCGTCATCGTCTACGACGACTCGTGGCCCTCGGCAAGCGCTACTGCCGATGTACGCGAAAATCAGGCGACAACCGACGGTACGAGCGGAAAGAAGGCGTCGCACAGCCCAGTCTCGTCTGCTCCCACCGATTCCAATAGTGTTGCCAACGTTGAGATTGTGACGTCCTCCGGCGAGCACGTGGGTCAGGTCAAATTGTGGGCGATTGGCTCCGATGCCCTGCTCACCAAGGCAGACTCAGCATTCAGAGAGAAGACCTTTAACGCCATGGCCCTTGCCGCGGTTGTGGCCGTCTGCATCTCGGTCGTTATCGGAGCGCTCATGTCGCGCATGCTCACCAAGCCGATTCATCGTATTACCAGCACCGCCAAGCAGATTCGCGATGGAGACCTGTCCGCTCGTACGGGCTTGCGCGGCGATGATGAGATCGATCAGCTGGGAGAGACCTTCGATGAGATGGCCACCTCGCTCGAAAAGGATATGAAGCACGAGAAGCGCCTAACCTCTGATGTTGCCCACGAGCTGCGTACGCCGCTCATGGCCATGCTTGCAACGGTCGAGGCCATGCAGGACGGCGTGTATCCCACCGACGACGAGCATCTGGAGACGGTCGCTTCCGAGACGCGTCGTCTGGCCCGTCTGGTGCAGCAGATGCTCGACCTGTCGCGCATGGAAAACAGTACCGCGCCGCTCAACCTGGAGCCGGTGGATATGGTGCCGTTTGTGCGTTCGATTGTGAATGGCCAGGAGCGCCTGTTTGCCGACCGTGACCTGCGTTTGCGCTTTGCAGATGAGACGCAGGGTCACGATGACGTTGTCGAGGCAGATCCCGACATGATCACGCAATGCGTCATCAACCTCTTGAGTAACGCCATGCGCTATACCCCCGAGGGGGGTTGGGTCGTGGTGTCGGTGCTTAGCGACCGCAAGCACGTCGATATCGCGGTTTCGGATACGGGTATCGGTATCGCCAAGGATGATTTGTCGCGCATCTTCGGACGTTTTTGGCGTGCCGATGCCAGTCGCGCCCGCGAGGCGGGTGGCCTGGGCGTGGGCCTCGCCGTGACCAAGCAGATTGTCGAGCGTCATCACGGCTACATATCCGTGGAGTCGGAGCTTGGAAAGGGTACGACTTTTACGATTCATCTGCCTCGCGAGCACACGGCGGACGCGGCATCTACTACAATGGAGCACTAGCTTTTCGCTATTCGGTGAAGGAGGGGTTTCGTCTCTGCCGTTCCGAGTTTGCGAAAACATGCGGGGAAGAACCCGCATTACTGTCGTATTTTGGTAAGGAGTGACTCACGTGACAACGATGGAGCGTCGTCCGGATTCCCGTGGCAAGGTTCGTGATATCTATGATGCCGGTGAAAACCTGCTGATGGTCGCCACCGACCGCATTTCTGCGTTCGACTTCATTCTTCCCGACGAGATTCCGTTTAAGGGAGAGGTGCTCAACCGCATCTCGGCATTCTGGTTCGATAAGTTTGCCGACATCGTTCCCAACCATCTCGTCTCCATCGACCCGGCGGATTTCCCCGAGGAGTTTGCCGAGTATCGTGACTACCTCGCAGGCCGCGCCATGCTGGTCAAGAAGGCCCAGACGATTCCTATCGAGTGCATCGTCCGCGGCTATCTGACCGGTTCGGGCAAGAAGACCTATGACGAGAACGGCACCGTCTGCGGCATCCAGCTGCCTGAGGGCCTAACCGAGGCCTCCAAGCTCCCCGAGCCGCTGTTCACCCCGTCCACGAAGGCCGAGATCGGTGATCACGACGAGAATATCTCGTTTGAGCGTTGCTGCGAGATCGTTGGCGAGGACATCGCCACGCAGATCCGTGATCTGTCTCTTAAGATCTACAAGGCTGCCGCCGAGTATGCAGCGACCCGTGGCATCATCATTGCCGACACTAAGTTTGAGTTTGGTGTCATCGATGGCAAGGTCACGCTGATCGACGAGTGCCTCACGCCCGACTCCAGCCGTTTCTGGCCTGCCGCCAGCTACGAGGAGGGCAAGATTCAGCCCAGCTACGACAAGCAATTCGTCCGCAATTGGCTCAAAGCCAACTGGGATATGACGGGGGAGACCCCGCACCTGCCCGCCGAGGTCATCGATGGCACGTCCGAGCGCTATCGCGAGGCCTTCCAGATCATCACGGGCTCCCAGTTCACAAGCATGAAGGAGAACGCATAAGTGAGTACCCGTAGCGCCACGAACAAGCGCACGCAATCCCACGAAGTTACCGGGGTTGCGCGCAAGTCCGCCGCATCTGCTAAGCCCGCCCGCCAGGCAGCGAGCTCCGTTCGCGTCGTGCCGGCATCATCCAAGGCACGCCGCAAAGAGCTCGAGAAGGGTGAAAACCTGGAAGGCCTTTCCAAGGAGGAGAAGCGCGCCCGCAAGGCCAAGCAGCGCGCCCGCGAGGATCGCATCTACACGGTGTCGAATATCCTCCTCAAGCAGGATGAGGACTACACCAAGCGCCGCCGTATCTGGTGGGCCGTGCTCGCCATCGGCATGGTACTCGTCGTGGCAATTTGGGCTTCGCTCTACTTCGCTCCCGGCGGCACGGTGTCCAGCCCCGTCCAGATGGTCGGCATCGTTTTGTCCTATGTCATCATTCTGGGTGACTTTATCTACGACTTCGTTCGTATCCGTCCCCTGCGCAACATGTACCGCACGCAGGCCGAGGGCATGTCCGAGAACAAGCTCAACGCTCTTATCGAGCGCGCGGCTGCCGAGGAGGACAAGAAGGACTCCAAGAAGAAGTAGCGTTTGTATTCATACATATCGCTAAGATATAAGGCGCGTCGTTTTAGCGGCGCGCCTTTTTACTGTTCTATAGATAGATGGAGTGGCACATGATTCGAGCTGCCCTGACGGTCGAAGAAGCTCTGGAGGGCATGAAGGCCCTGGAGCCCAAGATTAAAAACTATGCGCGCCTGGTTGTCCGCAAGGGCGTAAACGTCAAGCCCGGACAGGAGGTTGTCGTTCAGTCTCCGGTCGAGTGCGCGCCCTTTGCCCGCGTGGTGGTCGCGGAGGCTTATGCCGCCGGCGCTGGCCACGTGACGGTCATTTGGGCCGATGATGCCGTGACGAGGCTCGCGTACGAGCATGTCGAGAAAAGTTATTTTGAACAGACGCCCGAGTGGAAGCGCCTGCAGCTGGATTCCCTGGCCCAGGATGGTGCCTGCTTTGTCTTTATCGAGGGTGCGGATCCTGCCGCCCTTAAGGGCATCGATCCCGCTAAGCCTGCTGCAGCTTCTAAGGCAAGGAACACGCAGTGCAAGGTCTTCCGCCGTGGACTGGACTACAACATCAACCCGTGGTGCATCGCCGGCGCGCCGGTCGTTGCCTGGGCTCGCGAGGTATTCCCGGGCGATGCGGATGAGGTTGCGATTTATAAACTATGGAATGCGATTCTGCATACCGCTCGTGCCGATGGCCAGGACCCGGAGAGCGACTGGGAGCTTCATGACGCAGCGTTCGAAAAGAACCTGCGCTTCCTGAACGACAATCGTTTTGACCGCCTGCGTTATACCGCGTCAAATGGAACCGACCTGACGATCGGCATGACGAAGGGCCACGAGTGGGCCGGCGGCAAGGGTAAGACGCCCGATGGGCACCCCTTCTTCCCCAATATTCCCACTGAGGAAGTCTTTACGTCGCCCGACCGCATGCGCGCCGACGGTATCGTTTATTCGGCCATGCCGCTCATCCACCACGGCAACAAGGTTGACGATTTTTGGATTAAGTTCGAGGGCGGCCGCGTGGTGGACTACGACGCCCGCGTGGGCAAGGCAACGCTCGCAAGTATCATCGATACTGACGAGGGCGCTGCTCACCTGGGAGAGGTCGCGCTCATTTCCAAGAACACGCCGATCCGCGAAAGTGGTGTTCTGTTCTACGATACGCTCTATGACGAGAACGCTAGCTGCCATCTCGCGCTAGGTGTCGGTTTCCCCGAATGCATCGAGGGTGGGTATGACATGTCCAAGGAGGAGCTCCTGGAGCATGGCGTTAACGTCTCGAGCGCGCACGTCGATTTTATGATCGGCACGGACGACATCGATATTACGGGCATTACGCCTGATGGACGTGAAGTTGTGATTTTCCAGAACGGCCAATGGAGTTGGGAATAGTCCCAGACCGTGGTACAATGCCACCCGCGGGCCGTTAGCTCAGCTGGCAGAGCAGGGGACTTTTAATCCCAAGGTCCAGGGTTCGAACCCCTGACGGCCCACCCAAAGATTGTTGAGACGGTCAACTTCGGTTGGCCGTCTTTTTTGTCGCCCTTTCATGGGTTCGAACCCGTCGGGGGGGCGCGGAGCTGAGTAAACGCGCGAGCGTTTGCCAGCGCAGCGCGCAAGGCGCGAAAGCGCCGCAGCGGCCGCCTGCGAAGCAGGCTGAACCCCTGACGGCCCACCCAAAGAAAGGAAAAAGAAATGAAAACAGATAGATACGGAATTAGCGGCAGCACATTAAAGATAATAGCGGCCATCTCGATGGTTCTCGATCATGTAAGCAGAATCGTCCTGACCAATGGAATCATGACTCACGCATCGTACAATCAGATATCAGACGAACAGTGGGCGATTCTAAGCGAGGCTTCGGATGTGCTTCATGTTCTTGGCAGAATTGCATTTCCCTTATTTTGCTTTTTGATAGTTGAGGGATTTTTGCATACTCATGACATAAAGAAGTACCTGCGAAATATGCTTGTCTTCGCAATCATTGCGGAGCCCATATACGATTTCGTTCAAACCGGGCAGCTATTTGACCTTCGGCAACAGAATGTTATGTATGAGCTCCTGCTTTCCTTGGTCTTTTTGATTATTCTGGAAAAGATTCAAAGTCTTTCAAAATGGAAGAGGCACATTGCAGAAATTGCTCTGATTGTTTTGACAGCACTGGCAGCTGAATACACTAAGCTGGATGGCGGTGCGTATGGCATTCTGCTTGTGGCTGCATTCTATTTATTCCACGACAGCAAAGCTAAGATGTTCTTTGCTGCGGTATGTGCAGTGCTCCTTTCGTCATGCCATATAATTGGCGGCGGATTTGAGTTCACTACAGCTAATATTTTTAATCCTGATGTTGCTGCCGCGATAATTTCGTTGTTGCTTATCAATCTTTATAATGGCAAGCGAGGGCTGAAGCTGAAATATTTCTTCTACATTTTCTATCCGGCACATCTTGCTCTGCTTTATGGTGTCTCGCTTATTGTTTTGAACTGTCTTTAAAAACTCTCAAACAAGTCTCTGAAAGCAGAAACAAATTGACCCTAAGACTGCTTGTGAATTTCCGGAAGACCTGAGAGATGCGAGGATAGACAACGAGGGCTGCAGAAAGATGCTTCTCAGTTCTCTGGCGGATCGCATGAATCTGTATGAGGATCACTTCCACACACTCATTGATAACAGTGATAAACACGGCAGATCCTCAAAACATGAGACTGCGAAGGTCGAAAGATGCTTCGAAAGCATGAATGGCAGCGAGAAAATGAGTTCGGAAACACCCTCTAGATGCTCCAGCATAGAATTGAAAGCGATCAACTCCGGTTGGTCGCTTTTTTGTTGCCGGTGTACGGGTTCGAACCCGAACTTCTCTATATATAAGAACGCTTGGCGAACAAAACCTGCCTTTTACCGACGGGAAACAAATGGTTGATGGTTTTGGAGTAAAGTGGCGCTCCAGAGATGACCGATGCCTTAACACCTATAAACCAGCTGGTCATCGCCAATATCAGAAGCTGCTACTTCAGTTTTAACCCCAGTGATGCGACTGAGGGACCTATTCATTTGTGAACAAAATATGGAGTGCGCGATTCCCGCCCGCGGGGGCCCTCCGGTCTGGCAATATATCTCCTTGCCGCGCGGCCCGGTCGAACCGGATGGACCGCAAGGCGTGCACCTTGAGAACCGGATACTGCGAGGATGGACACTTCCGAGTGTCGCATCCGGGCAGACATCGAACCATTTGAAATGGTCTAACTTGGATTTGTTTTTCGCAAGGCCGCCGAGAGG
>CAJMSG010000047.1:0-11507 GCA_905216105.1 uncultured bacterium
GCTGTCCTCGCATTCCCAATGCCGCCGCGTGCCGCCGCGTTATAATGCTGCAAACGCATTTGTATTGCATTTCGAGCGATGGGAGCGCAGATGCCTGACAGCTACAAGGAGCTCATCAAGAGCAACCCCGACGAAACCGAGATCAGGAGCTTCCTGGTGGACGGTGACCAGGTCTCCGTGACCCTGCGCATCCCCGACACCCTGCGAGACGCGGCGAAGGAGGAGGCGGCGCTCCGCGGCATGAGCTTCTCGGCCTTCGTGCGCACGTGCATGATCGAAGAGCTCGCGAAGAAGGGGGCATAAACCCATGCAGCCAGACTTCTTCGACAACAGGGCACGCATCGTCAAGGACGACCTTGTCGCCAACATAGCCGACGGCGACCGCGTGGCGATAGCCGCGTCGGTGTTCTCCATGTACGCCTATCAGGAACTCGCCACCCAACTTGAAGGCATCGACGAGCTGCGCTTCGTCTTCACGTCGCAGGCGTTCACCAAGCAGCGCCCAGCGCGCGAGAAGCGCGAGTTCTACATCCCGCGCCTTTCCCGCGAGCAGGGCCTTTGCGGCACCGACTTCGAGATCAAGCTGCGCAACGAGCTCACACAGAAGGCCATCGCGACCGAGTGCGCCGACTGGATCCGCCGCAAGGCACGCTTCCGCTCCTTCGAGGGCGAGGGACGCATGAGCGGCTTCATGGATATCGACAAGACGGACGACAACGTAGCCTACATGCCCTTCGACGGCTTCACCACGCGCAAGCTCGGCTGCGACAACTCCGCGGACGCCCCCGACGTGACCATGCGCCTGGACGCCTCCCAGTCGCGCGCCCTGCTCAAGCAGTTCGACGACGCCTGGGACTCGGGCGAGCTCCACGACGTCACCGATGCCGTCATCGACGGCATCACGGCCATGTACCAGGAGAACGCGCCCGAGCTCATCTACTACATGGCGCTCTACCGCATATTCAGCGAGTTCCTCGACGACGTCTCCGAGGACGTGCTGCCCAACGAGGGGCTGGGCTTCCGCGACAGCCTGATTTGGAACAAGCTCTACGACTTCCAGAAGGACGCGGCGCTCGCCATCATCAACAAACTCGAGACCTACAACGGCTGCATACTGGCCGACTCGGTCGGCCTGGGCAAGACGTTCACCGCGCTCGCCGTGATCAAGTACTACGAGAGCCGCAACAAGGACGTGCTCGTGCTGTGCCCCAAGAAGCTGCGCGACAACTGGATCACCTACAATTCCAACGTCGTGAACAACCCCATCGCGGGCGACCGCCTGCAGTACGACGTGCTCTACCACACCGACCTCTCGCGCACGCGCGGCACGTCGGAGACGGGCCTGCCCCTCGACCGCCTGAACTGGGGCGCGTACGGGCTCGTCGTCATCGACGAGAGCCACAACTTCCGAAACGGCGGCGACTCGGCGTCGGAAGACAGGATGAACCGCTACCAGCTGCTCATGGAGAAGGTCATCAAGCAGGGCGTGAAGACCAAGGTGCTCATGCTCTCCGCCACGCCCGTGAACAACCGCTTCCGCGACCTGCGCAACCAGCTCGCCCTGGCGTACTGGGGCGACCCCACCGGCTGGTCCGAGAAGCTGCGCCTTGAGAACGACATCGAGACGGTGTTCCGCAACGCGCAGACCGTCTACGCCCGCTGGTCGAAGCTGCCCGCCAATCAGCGGACGACCCACACCCTCACCGACATGCTCGACTACGACTTCTTCGAGGTGCTCGACCAGGTGACTGTGGCGCGCAGCCGCAAGCACATCCAGCGCTACTACGACATGAGCGCCATCGGGCCCTTCCCGAAGCGCCTGCCGCCGATATCGAAGCGCCCCAAGCTCTCGACGCTGGCGAACGCGATCAACTACCGCGAGATATACGAGGAGCTTGACTCCCTCGTGCTCGCCGTGTACATGCCGAGCTCGTACGTGCACCCCAGCAAGATGGAGAAGTACGCGAAGATGGGCGGCGGCGGCAACCTCACGCTCGGAGGGCGCGAGACGGGCGTGCGCCGACTCATGACGACGAACCTGCTCAAGCGCCTGGAGAGCTCGGTGTGCTCGTTCCGCCTGACGCTCGAGCGCGTGCTGGCGGCCATGAACGCCGCCCTCAAGACCATAGACGACTACCGCAGGGGCCTCGCCTCGGGTGCCAGCGTGGCCGACGGCGACCTGCCGGGCGGGTTCGACTTCGACCCCGACGACGAGAGCGGCTTCGAGGTGGGCGGCGCCACGAAGATCCTCGTCGAGGACATGGACTGGATGAGCTGGGAGCGCGACATCGAGGCGGACGTCGCCGTCATCGAGGTCCTGATCTCGATGGTGCGCGACATCGACCCCGCCCACGACGCCAAGCTCATCGAGCTGTGCGAGCAGATCCGAGGGAAGTCGCAAGGCCCCATCAACCCGGGCAACCGCAAGGTGCTCGTGTTCACCGCGTTCTCCGACACGGCGGACTACCTCTACGAGAACGTGTCTGCCTTCGCGAAGCGCGAGCTCGGCCTCGAGTGCGCGAAGGTGACCGGTGACGGCTGCGCCTGCACGATAAAGGCCGTGCCCCCGCATATGCAGGAGGTGCTTGCCTGCTTCTCGCCCGCGTCGAAGGAGCGCGACGTGGTGGCGCCGCAGCTTTCCGGCTGCGACGTGGACATCGTTATCGCCACCGACTGCATATCGGAGGGCCAGAACCTCCAGGACTGCGACTACCTGGTGAACTACGACATCCACTGGAACCCCGTGCGCATCGTGCAGCGCTTCGGCCGCGTGGACCGCATCGGCTCGAAGAACGCCCGCATCCAGCTGGTGAACTACTGGCCCGACGTGGAGCTCGACGAGTACATCAAGCTCAAGGCGCGCGTCGAGGAGCGCATGCGCATCACCGTGATGACGTCCACCGGCGACGACGACTACATCAACGCCGACGAGACGGGGGACCTGGAGTACCGCCGCCAGCAGCTCGAGCAGATGCGCGACGAGGTCGTGGACCTTGAGGACGTCTCGGGCGGCGTGTCCATCACCGACCTGGGCCTCAACGAGTTCCGCATGGACTTGGTGGGCTACTACCGCGACAACCCCGACGTCGACCGGCTCCCGAGCGGCATCAACGCTGTGGTGGAGGGCGACGAGCCCGGCGTCGTCTTCGTGCTGCGCAACGTCAACAGCGGGATCGACCGCGACGGCGCGAACCACCTGCACCCGTTCTACGTGGTTCGCATGGGGTCCGACGGGTCCGTGATCCGCGGGCACCTGGAGCCCAAGGCGGTGCTCGACGACATGCGCCTTTTGTGCCGCGGCAAGTCCGAGCCCGACATGGCCCTGTGCCGCGCCTACAACCGCGAGACCAAGAACGGCCGCGACATGCGCCGTGAGGCTGGGCTCTTGCGCGACGCAGTGGCGTCGATCGTGGACTCCAAGGAGGAGTCCGACGTCGACAGCTTCTTCGCCGGCGGCACGACGGGCTTCTTGGAGAACGACATCGAGGGGCTCGACGACTTCGAGCTCGTGTGCTTCCTGGTGGTGAGGCCCAGATGCTAGGGCTTCCGAGCACGACCGAGGTGGGCCGCCGCATACCCAAGGAGGCCTTCTACGGCCGCCTGAAGGTGAGCGCCGCGCTGCGCCAGTCCTTCATCGACGACGTCGAGCGCTTCACAGTCGCAAACTCGATAAAGACCTCCACGACTGGTATTCCCGACGGCGAGCGCGTGCACGAGGTGCTCGTGGTAGAAGTGGCGCTCAAGGCCCGCCGCGTCCCCGAAGAGGTGCTGGCGCTTGTGGCTCAGGCGAACCCCCATAAGTTGCTGTTCGCGTGCACCTTCGACGACGAGGTTCGCCTCGCGGTGATGCTCAAGGGAATCGCTGTGGGAGAATGGCAGAGCGTCGATGATGCTTCCCTCACACTGAAAGCGACGAGCATGGACGGGGTCTGGGACTCGATCGCTTCGCAGGTAGCGTATGGCGATACGGGCAGCGAGACCGCTACCGTGGAAGAGCGCTTCGCGGCGGACGCCAGGCTCAAGACGCTTCGCGAGGAGCTTGCCAAGACCGAAGCCCGCGGTCGCAAGGAGCGGCAGCTGGCGCGAAAAAACGCGCTATTCGACCAGGTACAGGAACTCAAACGGCAGATTGCCGCCATAGAGGAAGGCAGATAGATGGAAAAGATCGAGCTAGGCACGCCCGACGGTGCCGTTGAAAACATCGAGAAGATTGCCGAGCTGTTCCCGCAGGTGGTGACCGAGGTAGAGAACACCGACGGCGAGCTTGCACGCGCCGTTGACTTCGACGCGCTGCGCGATCTTTTGGGTGATGTGGCCGAAGGCCAGCGCGAGCGTTACCAGTTCACTTGGCCCGGCAAGCGCGAGGCCAAGGCCGAGGCGCGCCGCCCTATCTACAAGACGATGATTCCCGAGCCCGGCAAGTCCAAGGATTGCGTTGTGTTAGACCACTTTGGATACTGGGACTTTTCCTATAATCTTTCTTGCTTAAATAGCAGGCGAAAGCGAAGGAGCTCCTATGGTCACCAAGGATGATGCGTGTTGGATAATCGGCCTTTCCGCAGGTGCGGGCATTGGCGTATATCTTGATGGCGGCTGGGGCGTCGATGCGCTTGTCGGGCGTGAGACCAGGGCTCATAACGACATCGACCTGTTCGTTCAGCGCGGGGATTACCAAAGGTTCGTGGATCTAATTGCTGATGAGGGGTTTTCCGAGGTGGCTGCATCTTTCACCACCGAAGATCACACGGTGTGGCAAGACGAGGCGGGGCGCATCGTCGACCTGCATTGCTTCGATTTCGCCGAGAATGGCGATATTCTGTATCAGGGAGATCGTTTTCCCGGGGAGGTCTTTTCGGGGAGGGGGCGCATCGGCGAGGTGGAGGTGTCGTGCATCGACCCCGAAAGCCAGCTGTTGTTTCACTTGGGCTATCAGCATGACGAGCACGACGTCCACGATGTCATGCTCCTATGCCGTGAGTACGGTTTCGACGTTCCCGAAGAATATCGCTAGCTGTTGCTTTTTGCATCGGGTCACGACTTCAGCGCTTGCCGCAGATGCGCTGCGCCAGACCGCCCTGGACATCACGCCACGCCGTATATGGCCCTCCGCGCACGCGAGTCCCATTTCGCCTGCTTGATCCAGTACTCGTAGAACGGATAGGGGGTCACCTTGTACTGGCGCCAGGTCTTCTCGTACGTGCCGCGGGCCGCCTGCCTCACTATGAGCTCGGCGAGCTCGTCCGCGCTCCTGCGGACCTTGAAGCACCACGTCCACTTGAACCAGGCGAGGTAGTTCTCGAGGCGTCTCGTGGAGACGCCCCGGAACCTGCCGATGAAGTGCCTCATCTGGGAGTGGAGGCTGTTCACCCTGTTGATGGCGTGCTCCTCCCTCTTGCTGGCGATGTGCTCGCCGACGCCGAGGGCGGGCAGGACGCGGCGGTACACGTGCGCACGGTCCGTCGAGATTATCGCGCCGACCGCGAGCTTGTCGGCGAGCAGCTCCCTGGCTGCCGCCTCGTCGAGGCCGCCCCTCCCCGCGATCTCGTAGAAGATGTCGCCGGCGTCGTTGATGCCGGTGAGCACGCATATCTTCTCGTGCCCGTCGGTTCCCTGCGACCTTGCGCGGGGCTTCCTGGGCACGCCGGACTCCGACCTGGAGCGGTTTCCCTTGAAGCTCTCCCTGAAGAAGCACTCGTCGAGCTCGGCCCCGCCGCCGGCCTCCACGCGGAAGGCGGGCATGCGCTTGGCCATGGCCTCGAGCAGCCTGTGGCGCATGAAGAACGCCGTCTTGAGGCACACGCCGCACTTTTCCGCCGACTCGCGCAGCGGGAGCATGTCCACGTGGCACTCCGCGAACCTCATCCAGGCCGACCTGTCGAGCTTGGTGGTGGAGAAGATGCGCATGGTGGCGTCGGTGAAGGTCCTGGCGCACCCTCGGCAGAGGAACCGCTGACGGCCGCGCCCGTCTCGCCCCCTCTTCACGTAATGCGGGGAGCCGCACCAGGGGCAGGCTCTGTCGGGATCGTCTTCCGCCCCCTCGCTTGCCGCGAGGTCGAACAACTCCGCGTCTATCAGCGCCTTGAGCGATCTCAGGGCCCTGCTCTTCTCGGCAGCCGTCATCTGCGGGAGGAACTGCCTCGTCAGCTGGGTGAGCACGTCTTCCATTGCAACCTCCATCTTTCCTGATGATGGAATTGTCGCAATTGGGGGTCCTGCTGCGTGTACTGTGCATAGGACACTTATCCAACGCGGTCTAACACAACGAAGGATTGGGACACCACCGAGAACCTCTACATCGAGGGTGACAACCTAGACGCGTTAAAGATCCTGAAAGAGACCTACGCCGGCAAGGTGAAGCTCATATACATCGACCCGCCTTACAACACGGGCCATGATTTCGTCTACGACGATGACTTTGCCAAGACGCGCGGCGAGTACAACGCCGAGAGCGGCGACTATGACGAGGAGGGCGGCCGCCTGGTCGCCAACACCGAGGGCAACGGCCGGTTTCACTCGGACTGGTGCTCGATGATTTATCCGCGTCTCACGCTCGCGCGCGATCTGCTCGCTGCCGACGGCACCATCTTCATCAGCATTGACGAGAACGAAGCTAATAACCTTGAGAAAATCTGTGACGAGGTATTTGGGCGTGCAAATTTTCTTACACGCTTTATCTGGAGAAAAGTGGATAGTCCCAACGACAACCACGTCGTTATCACGCCTGATCACGAATACATTTTTGCCTATTGCAAAAATGCGGCAACGGTTACCTTGCGTCAGCGTAGGGCACCTGAGCTCGTTGATGCCTACAATGGGCCGGACGAAAACGGCAGATATTGGCGCGACAGGCTTCTCCGCAAGAACGGAAAAAACAGCCTTCGCGCCGACAGGCCAACCATGTATTACGCGCTTACGGCACCGGACGGCTCGGAGGTTTGGCCTATTCGGGAGGACGGGCGCGAAGGCTGCTGGGCCGCTGGGCCCAGCAGCCTCAAAGAAATCGATGCTCGCGGAGATTTGATTTGGAAGCAGAGAGACGGCAAATGGGTTCCGTATACTCGTGAATATGCTGCCGACAACCCAACGAAACCTTGGATGACGATCTGGAACGATTTGCCAGCTATGCGGCAAACAAAGGCAGGCATGAAAGACCTATTCGGCATTTCAAACGTTTTCGATACGCCCAAGCCGCCTGCCTTGATTCAGCGCTGCATGGAGCTTGGAGGAGTAAAAGAAGGCGAGATTGTTCTCGACTTCTTCTCGGGATCGGCTGCCACTGCGCATGCTGCTTTGGATTTTTATTCCAACGAGGAAGTAGCTGCCAAGTGGATTCTTGTGCAAATTCCGGAACTCCTCGATGAGGGAGCGGAAGCACGGCAATTCGGCTTCAAGTCGATTTGCGATCTTGGCGAGGAGCGCATCCGCCGTGCGGGCGAGAAAATCGCCAATGAAATCGATGAATCCAATAAGCAGCTCGAGCTCGGCGCCGAGCCAAAGCCTTATCCCGACCTGGGCTTCCGCGTGCTGCGCATCGACTCCTCGAACTTCAAGGACTTCTACCTCACGCCTGGCGAGACCTCACAGGAGAGCCTCTTCGACTTCGCTGACAACGTGAAGGAGGGGCGCTCTGAATTGGATCTGCTCTTCGAGGTGCTGCCAAAGCTCGGCATCCCGTACTCCGCGAAGATCGAGGAGCGCGTGCTCGCCGGCAAGAAGGTCTTTTTCGTTGACGGCGACAAATTGGCGGCCTGCTTCGATGCGAACGTCGGCTCCGACACCATCGAGGAGATGGCGAAGGCCAAGCCCTGGTATGCTGTCATCCGCGACTCATCCATGGCCGACGACGCCACGCACGCCAACTACGAGGAGCTGTTCCGCACCTACAGCCCCGACACCGTTCCCCAAGTGATTTAAGGCGTCGACATGAAGTTCAAGTTCAAAGTACAGCAGTACCAAACCGACGCCGCAGATGCGGTGACCTCGGTCTTCGAGGGGCAGCCCAACCAGGGCGCCTCCGTCTACCTGCGCGATCTGGGCCGCAAGCCCAAGCGCGCGCAGGGCGAGATCGACTTCGGCGACGAGAGCACCGAGGGGTATGCCAATGCCCCCGTTGCGCTTTCAGGTGCCGACATACTGGCAAACGTGCGAGCGGTGCAGCGACGCAACCAGATCCCCGAGTCGGAGGAGCTCTTCTGCGGCATGGGGGCTTGCCAGCTGGACGTCGAGATGGAGACGGGCACCGGCAAGACCTACGTCTACACCAAGACGATGCTCGAGCTCAACCGCCTGTACGGCTGGTGCAAGTTCATCGTGGTGGTGCCATCGGTCGCCATCCGCGAGGGCGTGGCCAAGAGCCTGGAGAACACCCAGGAGCACTTCTTCTCCCAATACCACAAGAAGATCAGGTTCTTCATATACGACTCGGACAACCTGACCGAGCTTGATGCGTACTCCCAATCGAGCGACGTCAACTGCATGGTCATCAACATGCAGGCGTTCAACGCGTCGATGAAGGAGGGCGCCAAGAACAAGGCGGCGCGCATCATCTTCGACGAGCGCGACGAGTTCAGCAGCCGCAGGCCAATCGACGTCATCGCTGCGAACCGCCCCATCGTCATCTGCGATGAGCCCCAGAAGATGGGAAAGAAGGGAGGCGCGACCCAGAAGGGCATCGCCCGCTTCAACCCTCTGTTCGTGCTGAACTATTCGGCAACGCACAAGGAGAAGCACGACCTGGTGTATGCCCTGGACGCCCTGGATGCCTACAACCAGAAGCTTGTGAAGCGCATCGAGGTCAAGGGCTTCTCGCTCAAGAACATGCGCGGTACCGACGGCTACCTGTACCTGCGTGACATCATCGTGAGCAAGAGCCGCGCCCCGGAGGCCGTCATCGAGTTCAAGTACATGGGCGCGGGCGGCAAGGTCCGCAAGAAGACCCAGCGGTTTTGCGAGGGCGATAGCATCTATGACGCAAGCGGGTCCACCAAGCTCGAGGCGTATCGAGGCTATACCATCGCAAGCGGCAACGATGGTGTGGTGCCACCGCAGGACGGGCGTCCCGGTTACGTCCGCTTCCTGGACAGCTCCATTGGCGACAATGGCCGCATCTATATGGGCGAGGTCTACTGCGACTCCGCGGCGGATGACATCCAGCGCATTCAGATTCGCGAGACTATTAAGAGCCACCTCCAGAAGGAGGAGGCCCTGTTCCGCCGCGGCATCAAGTGCCTGAGCCTTTTCTTCATCGACCAGGTGGCGAAGTACCGCGACCTCTCCGGCAACGGCGAAACAGTGGGCTACGGCAAGATCTTCGAGGAGGAGTACGAGGCCATCGTCTCCGACAGATTGAAGCACCCCACGCAGGACGACATCCTCGACCCCTCGTACACGCAGTACCTCGGGCGATTCGAGGCGCGCTCGGTGCACTCCGGCTACTTCTCTGTGGACAAGAAGGGCAACGCCGTCGAGTCGAAGGCCGAGAAGAAGGCGGAGCGCGAGGACGGCATCGGCATCAACGACGACGACGCGAAGCGCGCATACGACCTGATCCTGCGCGATAAGGAGCGCCTGCTCTCGTTCGATGAGCCTGTGCGCTTCATCTTCAGCCACTCGGCGCTGCGCGAGGGCTGGGACAACCCGAACATCTTCCAGATATGCACGCTCAAGGAATCGGGCTCCGAGACGAGCAAGCGCCAGGAGGTCGGCCGCGGCATGCGCCTGGCTGTCGACCAGGACGGCAACCGCCAGGACGCAGCGCTGCTGGGACCCGACGAGGTGCACCGCGTGAACTTGCTCACCGTGATCGCGTCGGAGAGCTACGAGACGTTCGTGAGGGATTTGCAGACCGACATAAGCAAGAGCCTGCGCGAGCGCCCGAGGAAGGTGGAGATGAACCTGTTCAGCGGGCGCGACGTCGTGCTCGACGGCGAGACGGTCTCCTTCACCGAGGAGGAGTCGAAGCGCATTTACAAGGCTCTTTACAAGTGCGACTTCATCGATGACGACGACAAGCCGACCGCCGAGTTCCGCAAGGCCGTCGAGGGCGGCACCTTCGTGGAGTACTTCGTCGTGAAGCTGCCTGAGGGCATCGCCGACACCGCACACGCAAAGGCCGTCGAGGCGCTGGTGAGGAGCGTCTACGACGCGCACGCGCTCGACGGCATGATCGGGCGCGCCCAGGAGAAGATCACTGAGAACACGCTGACCGACAACTTCGCCAAGCGCGAGTTCAAGGAGCTGTGGGCGCGCATCAACCGCAAGCACGCCTACACGGTGAGCTTCTCGGACGACGAGCTGAGGAGCAAGTCGATAGAGCGCATCAACGGCGATTTGCGCGTGAGCAGGCTGCAGTACACCCTGACGGTCGGCGGGCAGAAGGCGCAGGCCACGCGCGACGAGGTGCAGGGCGGCTCGTCGTTCGGCCGTACGCAGACCGAGACCCGCGACGTCGACGCTGGCACTGCGTCCGTGGGCGTGACCTACGACCTCGTGGGCGAGGTGGCGCAGGCCGCCGCCATCACGCGCAGGAGCGCCGCGGCGATCCTCGCCGGCATCGACGCCAACGTGTTCGGGCTCTACCGCGTGAACCCAGAGGAGTTCATCAAGAAGGCGGCGGCGCTCATCGTGTCGGAGAAGGCGACGATGGTGGTGGAGCACATCAGCTACCACGAGATCGACGACGTCTACGACGAGGCCATCTTCACCGAGCGCATGCCCGACAACGCGAGCAAGGCGTACGAGGCCAAGAAGAACATCCAGCGCTTCGTGTTCCCCGACTCCGACGGCGAGCGCAGGTTCGCCGAGGACATGGACGCCGCCGCCGAGGTGGCGGTCTACGCGAAGCTACCGCGCTCATTCCAGATTCCCACGCCGGTAGGCAACTATGCCCCCGACTGGGCCATCGCCTTCAAGGAGGGCAGCGTGCGCCACGTGTTCTTCATCGCGGAGACAAAGGGCACCATGGACACGCTGGAGCTCTCCGGTGTGGAGAACGCCAAGATCGCCTGCGCCAAGAAGCTCTTCAACGAGATGAGCACCGGCGACGTGCGCTACCACAACGTGGCGACGTACGAGGACCTGCTCGAGGTGATGGGCAGGATGAGCTAAGCCACGCTTATGAACCATAAGGAGAACCAGGAAAAGGCAGAGCTTTCGATTTATCAGCAGGCGTTGAAGGTCGCGAGGGCAAAAGGCGGAGAAGCGAGAAGGAACGTCGCCCGACTGTCGGGCGACGCCCGCCCATTCGATAGGCCCGATATTCTCATCACGGCCGAAGGCGGGAGAAGAATAGTCGGTTTAGAGCACTTCCGCGTTGACCACCATATCGGGAGGGGCAAGAAGGTTGAATCTAAGTCCGCGAGGTTCTCTTCGGATGCGGAGCGGTTTCGAAAGCAACACGAGGATGCAGCTCGCAGGGGCGCTCTGGCAGAAGAGGCTTACCGAGGGTTCGGCGATTTGATCAGCCGGGCGATACGGGAGCAATCGAACGCCTGCGTTGACGACATCAG
>CAJMSG010000048.1:0-11427 GCA_905216105.1 uncultured bacterium
TAGGCCTCCTTGGCGTTTTCAATAGCGTCGACAGCGTCGGCGACAGAGTTGAGCGACAGCAGGGTCTCGTCATCGATTTCGAGGTCGAACTCGTCCTCGATGGCCGTCACCAGCTGCAGACGCTCGAGCGAATCGGCATCGAGATCGTCAAAGGTAGTTTCGTCGCTAATGTCGGCGACATCGACGCCCAGAACGTCAGCGGCGACTTCGGCGATCTTATCGAAGATTTCGGAGCGGTCCATAGCGCTTCCTCTCGTATTGCGTGAACATCAACGAGCTGGCGCCGCAAGCGCAGCGCCAAGACACGGTTTTGATTCTACCCCACGACGAAGGCCGCGAGGCACATAACGGCGCTCTAACTCGCTCCTACAAAACGATGCCGTCCATAGAGTTGGCGACGTTCTCGACAAGCCCGGCGCGCACGGCCTCCGCCGCGGCGAGCGTACCGTTTTTGACGGCCTCGACCGAGGTGGCACCGTGGCCGATCAGGACCACGCCACGCAGGCCCAGCAGAATGGCGCCGCCCTTAGCATCGCCCGAGAGCTTTGCCTTGATCTCGCGCATCTGCTTTTTGATGAGCAACGCGGCGATCTTGGTGCCGAGCGAAGCCATAAAGGCACCCTTGAGCTCTTGCAGCAAAAACTTAGCGGCGCCCTCGGTTGCCTTGAGCGCGATGTTGCCCGACATGCCATCGGCAACGACGACGTCAAAGTTACCCGAGGTCAGGTCGGTGCCCTCGCAGTTGCCCACAAAGCCGGGAACGGCGGCCTTCATGGCGGGGAAGCACGCCTTGGTAAAGTTGGAGCCCTTCTCGTCCTCGGTGCCGTTGCCGAGCAGACCGACGCGGGGATGCTCAATGCCCAGGACGACGCGCGCATAGGCGCTACCCATCTGGGCAAAACGCACCATGTCGTCGACCTCGACATCGGGGTTAGCGCCCATGTCGCACAGGACCGTCAGGCCGCCGGCGCGGTTGGGCAGTGCATTGGTGAGGCACGGACGCACCAGCTGCTTCTTGCCCTCGGCCTGATACCTAAACGGCGTCACGTAGGCGGTAGCGGCAGCGGTCATGGCGCCGGTGGAGCCGGCAGAGAAGAACGCGTCCGCGTTGCCCTTCTTGATAGCGCGGCAGGCAAGCACGATCGAGGACTTGCGCTTGGTCATCACGGCTCGAATGGGATCGTCATCCATGGCGATGACATCGGGTGCCTCCAAAGCCTCAACGCGAGCGTGAGCCGCGGCAAAGGGGTTCACGATCTCTGCGGGACCGACGGCTATGACCTCGATATCGGGATCCGCCGCAAGCGCCGCCTCGATACCGTCGAGGACAACCTGAGGCTTCTCGTCTCCGCCCACAACGTCTACACAAACGCGAACGTTACTCATATACATGCTCCTTATACAAAAATGGCCGACTCATTGAGCCGGCCATTGTGGTTCCAGTTGGAACGGCATCGCATCCAGAGTATACAGTTACTCGGTAACGATAACCTCGCGGTCCTTGTAGAAACCGCAGCTGGGGCACACGTGGTGCGGGAGCTTAACAGCGCCGCAACGGGGGCACGTGGACTGAGCCGCAGCCGAGATCTTCATGTTGGCGGAACGGCGGGTGTGAGTGCGGATACGACCCTGCTTTTGTTTAGGTACGGGCATAGTGACCTTCCTTATGAACTATCCAGTGTGGCGATTACGCGCAAGTAGCGATACTACCACAGTTTTACTCGTCAAGCTTGAGATTCTTCAATGCTGCAAATGGATTTTCCGTGGCAGCGGCCCATTCGGCCTCTGCTTGAGCGGCGCAATCGCATTGCTCGACGTTGAGATTGATGCCGCAGGTGGGGCACAGGCCGCGACAATCGGGCTTGCACAGGACAACGAACGGCGTGTCCATGACGACCGCGTCGTTGATGGGCTCGCCCAAATCGACGATGCGATCCTCGCCCAGCAGCTCGTAGCCGTCTTCGTAGGCCTCGGGGTCCTCGGGCTCGTTAAAGAGATAGAATTCCTCGATCTCGCCTGCGATATCAAACGAGGCGGGCTCCAGGCAACGGTCGCACTCACCGGTTGCGTGCGCGCGGACCATGCCCGTAAGCAGAACACCGGTGCCGGCATTGGTAAAGACAACGTCGTAGTCAATGCCGTCCTGCAGCTGGTACTCCTTCTCGCCCACCGTATAGGTGGCGACATCGACCTTGCCGGTCAGCGGATACGAGTCTCCGGGAAACTCGAGCTGCTCGGAAAGATCGACGGTAACGCTCGGGAACTCAGCCATTACCACTGACCGTTCTGCTGGGCGGCACCCTCGTTGAGTTGCTGACGGCAACGGGTGACGGTGCCGGTCAGGCTCTTGAGGTTCTCCTCGAGGTGCGTAAAGACCTGCTCGGCGTAGTCCTCGGCGGCATAGCGCGTCTCGCGCTCATACTGCTGGGCACGGTCGCGGATATCGTCAGCCTGCTGCTGCGCTAAGCGGACGATCTCCTGCTCACCGGCAATGGTGAGGGCCTGCTGCTGAGCATCGGCGATGATGGAATCGGCCTGAGCGGCGGCGGAAGCCATAAGCTCCTCGCGCTCCTTGAGGATACGGCGGGACTTCTGCCATTCCTCGGGATAGCTCATGCGGATCTCGTCGAGGATGTTAAAGAAGACGTCGGCGTCGATAACCTTCATCTGGGCGTTCTTGCCGAACGGCGTCTTAGCCTCTTCGATGAGCCCCTCGAGCTCGTCGACAAGACTCACGATCCTGTCGCCAGGAAAATTCTCGTCCGGCATCCGGTCTCCTTTCATAGGTAACATATCATCGTGTTAGTTTACCACATGCCACCAGGCATTAAAAAACGTCACGAAAAGCGATGTTTGAGCGCCTTGACCACATTAGACGGAACAAAATTAGAGACGTCGCTACCGAGCGAGGCAATCTGGCGAACCACCGAGCTCGAAATATAGCCGTACTGCGGCGCACTCATGACAAAGATGGACTCCAGCTCGTTATCCAGGCGGTAGTTGAGGTCGGCCTGCTGCAGCTCATACTCAAAGTCGGTCATGGCACGCAGGCCCTTGACCACGGCTCCTGCTCCCTGTTCGCGGGCAAAATCGACCAAGAGCCCAGTGAAGGGCAGCACCTCGACGCCGTCAATATCGCCGAGCGCCTCACGTGCCAGCGCCACGCGCTCGTCGAGCATAAACGTGGTGCCGACTCCGTTTTTGCCCTGCGACTCAGCAACGGCAACGATCACGCTGGGAAAAATGCGGCGGGCGCGGCGGATGACGTCGATATGGCCAAACGTGATGGGATCGAAGGTGCCCGGGACAATCACGCGGTTGATGGTGTCATTCATGGGCGTCCTCCAAAGGCGCATCCTCGTCATTGTCGCTGTCGTCGGCGTTGTCGGCCTCGTTCGTGGCCGACCAGCGCAGCAAGTCAACCGAAGTTATGCCGTAGCGCTTCTCGCGCACGGTCTCAAAACCGGTCGGGTGAGCGCCCGTATCGGCCGCGGCGTGCTCAAAGAGCGCGTAGGCACCCTGCGCCAGCAAGCCTTGCTGAGCCAGGTTCTGCAGCAGCTCCTCGACCGGCTCAGCGCCAAAAGCATAGGGCGGATCGAGCAGGACCAGGTCAAAGGGACCGCCCGGCACGCGGACGCGCGAGGCGCTCGCCAGCACGTCACCCGTCACCACGCGCCAACGCGCACGGTCACGGCACAGCGACTCGATATTCTTGGTAATCAGACGAGCAGCGTTGCGATCGATCTCAAACGTCGTGAGCGAGCGGGCACCGCGCGAGAGCATCTCGATACCCAAGGCACCGGAGCCGCCAAAGGCATCCAGCACGCGGACCTCGTCCAGATCGAAGTCGAATGCCGACATGACCATAGATGCGCACGCCTCGCGCACGCGATCGGTCGTGGGGCGGGTGACATCGCGACCACGGGGCTCCTCGATCTTACGACCGCGCCATTCGCCGCCGATGATTCTCATCCTCCGCTGACCTCCTTAAAGATGTGTCGATACCGCGTGGCGACCGCATTGCGTAGAGGACGCGTCGCCACTGAGTCAAGATTGCAAGCATACCGCAAGAGCTCGACCGCGTCCAAATGAGCCCACTCGATCAATTCCTCGTCGGCATCGAGGTCAACAAAGCGCAAGGTCACGCCGCCATGCTGACGGTAACCCAGGATTTCGCCCTCGTGGCGCAGACGCAGGTCCATCTGGGCGAGCGTAAAGCCGTCCGAGGTCTTCTCGAGCGACTGGAGGCGGTCTTGCGCCACCGACGCGCCGCCGTTGCCCTTGGAGTGCGTCATGACCAGGCACGTGCCCGACACGCTGCCGCGGCCTACGCGCCCGCGCAGCTGGTGCAAGGCCGCCAAACCAAAGCGCTCGCCGTTCTCGATGACCATGACGGTGGCGTTGGGCACGTCAACGCCCACCTCGACCACCGTGGTCGAGACGAGTACATCGATCTCGCCACGCTTGAAGGCATCGATGACCCGGTCCTTCTCCCCCGCCGGCATGCGGCCATGAAGACGCTCGATGGTAAGACCCGGTAATGCCAGACGAAGGCGATCGAGCTCGGTCGCCGTGTCATGCAACGGCACGGGCACGGTCACGCGGCCCTCGTCGTCGCGGGCGATGCCGGGTACGTCCTCAAGCTCATCGGCCGAATCACTCGGCTCAACGAGCGGACAGATCACGTAGGCTTGCTGCCCCTTTTCGTGCGCCTCGCGAATGGCACCATAGGCCAGGTCGCGACTCGACTCGGTAAGGACGCGCGTCGTCACGCCGGCACCCGGAACGGGACGATGGCGGATGATGCTCGTATCCAGGTCGCCGTACACCGAAAGCGCCAGCGTGCGCGGGATCGGCGTGGCAGTCATGACCAGCAAGTCGGCACCCGGGCCTTTTGCGCGCAGGGCGTTACGCTGGCCCACGCCAAAGCGGTGCTGCTCGTCGATCACCACAAGCGACAAATGCTTGAATGTGACGTTCTCCGAAAGCACCGCATGGGTACCAAAGAGCACGTCGAGCTCGCCAGACTGGAGCCGAGCATGAATCTGTTCACGCTCGGCCGACGGCGTGGCGCCCGTCAGGAGCGCCCAGGTCATGCCAGCCTGAGAGAGTAAGGGGCCGGTCTTATCGGCATATTGACGCGCCAGCACGCCCGTGGGCGCCATAACGCAGGCCTGAGTGCCGCTATCGGCCGCAACCGCCAGTGCGCAGGCGGCAACGGCGGTCTTACCGGTACCGACGTCGCCCAGCAGCAGACGGTTCATCACGCGACCGCCATCGCACATGTCATGCAGGATGTCTTGAAATGCAGCCTCCTGCTCATCGCTCAGCGAAAACGGCAGGGTTTGCTTGAGCGCGGCCAGGTGCTCGTCCGCGGTGTGGGCATAGGGCACCACATCGACCAGGCCTCCATCGTTGCGCAGGCGCAGCGCTAACTGCAGATAGAGGCACTCCTCGTAGGCAAGACGCCGGCGGGCGATGTCGCGCTCGGCCATGCTCGAGGGAAAGTGGATCGCGCGCAGCGCGCGGGCATTGCTCATGAGCTTCCGCTTTGCGCGCAGCGGCGCGGGAATGGGATCGAACGGATTGGCGACCACTTCGAGCGCACCGCTCACGATACGGCGCATCCATGCCTGACTCACGCCGTCACTTACGTAGTGGACCGGCAGGATGGTGCCGGCAGCGCGTCCGTCCTCGAGCTTCTCGAAGTGCGGAGAGGCCATCTGCTTAAAGCCGTAGGCAAACTCGACCTTACCCATCACCGCCAGGCGGTCGCCCCGTTGGAGCTGCTGGGCAATCCAAGGCTGACGGAAAAAGGCAACCTGGAGCACGCCCGTCTCGTCCACAAGCGAGACCTCAGTCACCTGCATGCGCGGACGGGGCTGCTTTTGGACAATCCGGTCGACCGTAGCGATGATGGTGCACACGGCGCCAATGGGCGCCATCTCGATGGACCACGAGCGAGTGAAGTCCAGATAGCGATGAGGAATATGGAGAAGGAGGTCCCCCACCGTCCGAATTCCCAGACGGCGAAGGGCCTCCTCACGTTTACCAGAAACATATTTGAGTCGCGCGATATCCTCATCGAGCGCATTGCTCTGGGCAAAGCGCTCCGAGACGCGCGGCACAGAGCACAGCTCGGACATAGGCAGAGCCTACTCGATCGAGAAGATCACAGGATAGAGCGGCTGCTCGCCACGGTGAGCATCAATCTCCAGATCGGGCTGAGCCTCCTCGATGGCGTCGACGATCTCCTGGAAGGCCTCGTCGGAAAGTTCCTCGCCGGCCAGGATCGTCAGCGCGTCGCCCTCCTCTTCCTCCTGCATGCGGTTGATGCAGTCGAGCGTGACCTGCTTCACATCGGAGCCGACCACATCGATGGAACCGGCGATGATGCCCATGACGTCGCCGGAGTGAATCGGCGAGCCGTCGGAGGCGCTGGAGTCGCGCACGGCACGGGTGACCTCACCATCGCGAACCTCGCTGATGGCGTCGACCATAGCGGCAACGGCATCCTCGAGCTCGGAATCGGGCAGGACCGCGAACAGTGCGGAGAAGGCCTGCGGGACGGTCTTGGTGGGAACGACGGCAACCTTCTTGTCGGTGCAGGCGGAGGCAGCGGCCTCGGCAGCCATGCGGATGTTGCCGTTGTTGGGCAGGATGATGACCGAGGTCGCGTTGACCTGGTCGACGGCGCCCAGCAGGTCGGCGGTCGAGGGGTTCATGGTCTGGCCACCCGACACGATCACATCGACGCCAAGGGACTTGAGGATGTCGGCCTCGCCGGAACCGGCGGCAACGGCGACAAAGCCCAGGGCCTTCGCGGGCTCGGCGGCCTTCTCCTGGTCCTCGTGGATCTTAGCGGTACGGTCGTGGGCCTCCATCTCCATGTTGTGGATAAAGACCTCATAGATCTGACCGAGCTGCAGCATGTGCTCGAGCACCAGGTTGGGGGTGTTGGAGTGCACGTGGATCTTGTAGTCGGGATAGGCACCAACGAGCAGTTCGCAGTCGCCCATGGAACCCAGGAACTTCAGACACTCGTCCTCGTCAAACGGGGCGTCGGCCTTAAAGAGGAACTCGTTGCAGTAGCGGAACTCCGAGCCCTCCCAGTCGTCGTTAGCCTCGATCTCAACACGGCCAAGAGCGGCATCGCGAGCAGAGCCAGCGGAATCAAACGTGGCGGAGAAATCCTCGACCACGGTGCTGCGGCCAAGGGCGGCGGCAACAAAGTTCTCCAAGAAGATGGCAAAGCCAAAGGCACCGGAGTCGACCACGCCGTTCTCCTTGAGGACGGGCAGCAGGTCGGGCGTGCGGGCGACGGACTGGTATGCCTCGACGACGATGGCGTCGAGCGCATCCTCGGCAGAGAACTTCTTCTTCTCGCACTCGTCTGCCTTGGTCGAAACATCACGCAGGACCGTGAGGATCGTGCCCTCGATGGGCTTACGAACAGCCTGGAAGGCAACCTTGACGGCACGACGGAAGGCGAAGGCGATATTGGCGGACGTAATGGGCTCATCGGCAGAGACAAGGCCCTCGGCCACGCCGCGCAAGATCTGCGAGGTGATGACGCCGGAGTTGCCGCGAGCACCCATCAGGGAGCCGTGGGTAATGGCGCCAGCAATGGCCTCCATGTCGGCATCGTCGGGAAGGGCGGAAAGCTCCTTGGTCACCGAGGCGAGCGTGAGCGACATGTTGGTGCCGGTGTCGCCGTCGGGTACGGGGAAGACGTTGAGCTTGTTGATCTCCTCGGCCTTTTCGGAAACGGCAGCCGCAGCGATCGGAAAACAGGTGCGAATGGTCTTTGCAATCATGAGTGGTGAAATCTCCGTATTCGGATGCTAGTTCAGACGGCTCTTGAGCGCGTCGATGTGAATGCCGATCTTAAGGCTGGCGGGATCGATTTGGGCGATCTCCTGCAGGGTGAAGGCGACGGAGCTCGAAAGATTGTGGCAGACGGACTTCATGTTGACGCCGTTCTCGAGCACGACGTGAAGGTCGACCGTGAGGCCGTTCTCGTCGGCGGAAACAAGCACGCCCTTGCGGAGGCGCTGGCCGGCAAGCAGGCGCACGCTCTCGGCGCCCTGCAGCTGTTCGGCCATACCGACGACGCCGTAGCACGTCATCGCGGCATAACCGGCAATATCGGCAATAACGTCGTTCGAGACGCTCAGGCTGCCGTTAATGGTCTCAGACACAAGAATCTCCTTATCTGGTGCTCGCGGCACCATGTCGTGGGAGCAATCATTCCAATAGTTTACAACGACAGCGCCATGTTAAGGCGGCGGGGTTCGCGATTACATCCTCGACACGAAATGTTGATACGGTAACGTTCGCCACCGGCGATCGCGACATGAAAAAACCCGCCGCATAAGCGACGGGTTTTAAAACCTGGCTCCCCGGGTAGGACTCGAACCTACAACAGCGCGGTTAACAGCCGCGTGCTCTACCATTGAGCTACCGAGGAATTTAAAAGCCCAGCGAAATGGGCTGAGAAATTCTGGCTCCCCGGGTAGGACTCGAACCTACAACAGCGCGGTTAACAGCCGCGTGCTCTACCATTGAGCTACCGAGGAATAGGCGCATGCTCTCAAGCAACGAAGTTTATTATACGGACGATTGGACGAAGGGCAAGAACTTTTTTAAGAAATTTTCCGACCTAGTCGTTGGGGATGTCCCCAATGACTACCCAATGACTACATGAAAGCGCCCCAAGCGGATGTGCTTGAGGGCGCTTCTTGCTTGACTAGCTTTCGATGTAGTCCTTCAACTTGCTCGAGCGGCTCGGGTGGCGGAGCTTGGCCAGGGTCTTGGACTCGATCTGGCGGATACGCTCGCGCGTGACGCCAAACTCGCGACCGACCTCCTCGAGCGTGCGGGGATGTCCGTCAACGAGACCAAAGCGCAGCTCGATAACCTTGCGCTCGCGATCGGCAAGCGAATCGAGCACCTGGGTGAGCTGCTCCTGCAGCATGGAGAAGCTGGCGGCATCGGGCGGAACGATAGCCTGGGAGTCCTCGATGAAGTCGCCCAGCTGGGAATCCTCTTCCTCACCGATCGGGGTCTCGAGCGACACGGGCTCCTGCGAAATCTTCTGGATCTCGCGGACGCGGTCGGCGCTCATGTCCATCTCAGCACCGATCTCCTCAGGGGTCGGGTCGCGACCCAGATCCTGGAGGAGCTGGCGTTGCACGCGGACGAGCTTGTTGATGGTCTCGACCATGTGCACGGGAATACGGATGGTACGGGCCTGGTCGGCAATAGCGCGCGTAATGGCCTGACGGATCCACCACGTGGCGTACGTGGAGAACTTAAAGCCCTTCTGGTAGTCGAACTTCTCGACGGCGCGGATCAGACCGAGGTTGCCCTCCTGAATCAGATCCAGGAACAGCATGCCACGGCCGACATAGCGCTTGGCGATGGAGACGACCAGACGCAGGTTTGCGCTGATGAGCGCCTGCTTGGCCTCAAGACCAACATTCTCAATACGCGTAAGTCGACGCATCTCGGAGCGTGTGAGTTCAATCTCGCCTGCATCGGCAGCCTCGAGCTTCTCGGTAGCCTCGAGACCGGCCTCAATCTTCATGGCCAGATCGACCTCTTCAGATGCGGTCAGCAGGTCGACCTTACCGATCTCCTTGAGGTACATACGAACCGGGTCGCCGGTCAGCATCACCGTGGAGGCATCGATGCCGCGCACGCGCGAACGCGAACGGGACGTGCGCACGGTGCGCTTCTTCTTGCTCTTGGAAGAGCCCATCTCGGCATCGGCCTGGCGGGCCATCTTAAGCTCGTGATCGTCAAGCGAGCCGGAATCGTGCTCGTCATCGTCGAAATCGTCGGTATCGTTATCGTCATCGTCGACGTCCATCGGGGCGTCGTCGTTTCCGCTCGCGGAGATAATCTGGATGCCGCTGTTGCGCAGCGCGGAATACACCGCGTTGAGCTGCTCATCAGTAACATCGATATCCTTCAGGGCGACCTGAATCTCGTCCTCGGTTACCGAAGTCCTGTTTGAGCCATTGCCCATGAGCTTTGCAACGTAGGATTCCAGCCCAGTACCCGTGCTCTCAGTCTTTTTTGGCACAGATTCTCCCTTCGTAGTCCACAGGACTCAATACTTTAGCACACACGTAGACCTCTATACCCAAAATAAAGACAGGATATAGGCGAGAATACGCTGGTTGACCACAACATCTAGGCCTGATCGGCACCTGCGGTCTCCAAACCGATCAAACGGAACGGGTCGGCCACGCCACCGATCGACTTTTGGAGCTCGCGCTGGCGCTGTGAATCTTGCACCGCCTGCATCGTCAGCACGCGGCGAGCCTCATCGTCGAGTGAACGGTCCTGACGCAACTTGGCCTGCACGGCTCGCATGCGACGTTTGATGGTGTAGAGCTCGAGCGTATCGAGCATAAAGACGATGTTCGTCTCGGTCGGGTGCTTGCTCGTCGCCGAGATGCGCCCGGCGCTGACAAGCGACGCCGCCTCGGGACACACCGCCCGCGCCGCATCCATGCATGCCGCAGGATCGGTTCCCGGCGGCGTTGCCAGCACGGCCCACGCAATGGACTCGTGACGCGGGTCGACCCACTCGATAGAACAAATGCGATCGGCATACGTGCGGAACAGATCGGGGTAGCTCGTGAGCATCGTCAGCAGCTCGCGCTCCCCCGCCAGGGATTTCCGCTCCAGATCGGTCAAAACAATCGGCATCGACGGAGCTGCCGCCGCGCTTGAACTATCAGCAACGGACGCAGCGCTTTCCATCCCCGCCGGCACATCGATTGGCGGCAGATCCTCGTCGACCTCAACCGGCGCGGCCCCATAGGCATCAAGCGGAACGTAGTCGTACGGGTCCTCCTCGACCGGTGCGGACACCGGCGGCGTCGCACCCGCAGCCCAGGCACCGCGACCGGCACTGCGCGCACCAGCCGCACCGCCGCCCGAGCCTCGTCCCTGCGAACCGCCCGCGCGCTCAGCTTGCGCGCGTTGACGCTCGTAGCTCTGCTCACGGCGGCGCTCCGCTTCCTCGCGCTTGGCGACATCGCGAAACACACGGCCCGAACTCGCACGCACGGTCTCCAGGTCCAAACCCAACAGGTCGGCAATCTGGATAAAGTACGTGTCGATCATATAGCTGTCGCGCAGCGGATAGATGAGCGTCAGCGCATCCTCGAGCGCCTTGGCGCGACCGCCCGGCGTGGTAATGTCGCTCGACTCCTGTAGCGAGCGGTACACAAAATCCATGAGGGGCTCGGCCGCGTCAATGCGCGCCTGCAGTGCCTCGCCGCCATGCGCCGTGATGAACTCCATGGGGTCGTTGCCGTCGGGCAGCACCACACAGCGCAGGTCCATCGAATCCTGCTCGATAAACTGAATCGCGCGGCGAGCGGCCTTTTGACCGGCGGCGTCGCCATC
>CAJMSG010000049.1:0-11224 GCA_905216105.1 uncultured bacterium
GGCAACCGCTGCGAGAAGGGCGCCGGCCACAAAAAGCAGAAGACCGAGGCCCCCAACCTCTTCAAAAAGAAAAACGAGCTGCTTTTTAACCGCGAAGTCCTGAGTCCCGACGAGGCCCCGCGCGGCACCGTCGGCATCCCGCGCGCACTCAACATGTATGAGAACTACCCCTTCTGGCATGCGTTCTTTACGCGCCTGGGCTTTAGCGTGCAGCTGTCCGACCAGTCGAGCAAGAAGACCTACCAGGCGGGCATCGAGTCCATGCCGTCCGAGAGCGTGTGCTACCCGGCAAAGATGAGCCACGGCCATGTGATGAACCTTATCGACCGCGATGTCGATTTCATTTGGATGCCGTGCGTGCGCTGGGAGCGCAAGGAGGATCCGACCGCCGGCAACTGCTACAACTGCCCCATCGTCATGAGCTACCCCACGGCGCTGGCGCTCAATATCGACGAGATTCGCGAGCAGAACATCGAGTTCCTGTACCCGTTTGTGCCCTATCACGACAAGACCGAGCTCAAGCGCCGCCTGTATCAGGTGCTCGCCGTCGACCGTGTGGCCGATGCCGAGGCTGGTCGCGGCCGTGTGCGCGGTCCCAAGATCACGCGCTCCGAGGTCGATGCCGCCGTTAACGCTGCCTTTGAGGCCGATGCGCGTTTCCACGAGGATATTCAGACCATGGGCGAGGAGGCTCTTAAGTGGGTCGAGGACCACGGCGGTCACGGCATCGTACTCGCCGGCCGTCCCTACCATAACGATCCCGAGATCAACCATGCCCTGCCTGAACTTATCTCGAGCTTTGGCTTTGCGGTCTTTACCGAGGATTCGCTTGCGCATCTCGTGAAGCCTGAGCGCCCCATCCGCGTCGTCGACCAGTGGATGTACCACAGCCGCCTGTACGCCGTCGCCCGTTTTGTGACGATGCGTAACGACCTGGACCTGATCCAGCTCAACTCCTTTGGTTGCGGTCTCGATGCCCTGACCACCGACCAGGTGCAGGAAATCCTGGAGGCCAGTGGCAAGATCTACACCGTGCTCAAGATTGACGAGGTGTCCAACCTGGGCGCCGCGCGCATCCGCATCCGCTCGCTCATGGCAGCGCTCAAGGACCAGGAGGCCGAGCGCTTGGCCGAGGCAACGGCCGCGGGCGAGGCCTACGAGCAGGGCGATGCCGCGCCGGTGGCGCCCTCCACGGATGCCCCCGCGTTCGCGAGCCGTAAGTACACGTTTGAGGCTCAGCGCGAGAGTGCTTCGACCGCGTGGCCCAAGGTGCCCTTTACCGAGCAGATGCGCGATGAGGGCTACACCATCCTGTGCCCGCAGATGGCGCCGATCCACTTTGACCTGGTCAAAGAGGTGTTCCGTGGTGCTGGCTACAACTTGGAGCTGCTGCCCTCGACCGATCACGATGCCGTCGAGGCCGGCCTGCGCTATGTGAACAATGACATTTGCTATCCGTCGATTCTGGTGACGGGCCAGATCATGGAGGCCATCGAGAGCGGTCGGTACGACCTGTCCAAGACGGCCGTGGTCATCAGCCAGACCGGCGGCGGCTGCCGTGCCACCAACTACATCGCGCTCATCCGCAAGGCCCTGCGCGAGAGCGGCCACCCCGAGATCCCGGTGATCTCGCTTTCGGCCGTGGCGCTCGGCGAGGACAACCCCGGCTTTAAGATTACGCCGGCGCTGCTTAAGCAGGCAGTCTACGCAGTGCTCTTTGGTGACGTAATGATGCAGATGCTCTACCGTTGCCGCCCGTACGAGGCCACGCCCGGTGCTGCCAACGCACTCTACGAGGAGTACATGGCGCGCGCCCGCAAGCTGGCGCCTAAGTTCAACAGGCACAACTACACCAAGCTTGCGCGTGAGGCCATTCGCGCGTTCGACACCATGCCGCTCGTGGGCGAGGGCACCAAGCCGCGCGTGGGCGTGGTCGGTGAGATCTTGGTCAAGTTCCATCCCACAGCCAACAACCACGTGGTCGATGTCATCGAGCGCGAGGGCTGCGAGGCCGTGGTGCCGGGCCTGCTCGACTTCTTCCTGTACTCCATGAGCAACGCCGAGCTACAGAAGGACGAGCTGGGAAGCTCTGCTACCACGCGCGCTGGTATGCAGGCGCTCATCAAACTCGTGGACTGGATGCGTACGCCGGTGGAGGAGATGCTCGAAAAGTCCCGCCGCTTTGAGGTGCCCGAGCGCATCGGCACCATGGCCGACAAGGCCCGCACGGTGCTTTCGGTGTGCAACAACATGGGCGAGGGCTGGCTGCTCACGGCCGAGATGCTCGACCTGATTGACCATGGCGCGCCCAACATTATCTGCACGCAGCCCTTCGCGTGCCTGCCCAACCACGTGGTGGGCAAGGCCGTGATCAAGGAGCTGCGCCGTCAGCACCCCGAGAGCAACATCGTTGCGGTGGACTACGATCCCGGTGCATCCGAGGTCAACCAGCTCAACCGCATTAAGCTCATGATCAGCGTGGCCAAGGAAAACATGCGCGCCGGCAAGGGCTTTAAGCTCGAGAAGGTGGCGCCGCTCGCGATGGACGAGGTCACCGGACAGATGCGTGCCCACGATGGCTGCGTGAGCTGCGGTCCGGCCAGCGAGGAGGCCGTGGCATCGGTCGCTGAGCGCCTGGGACGCGGCATTAAGAAGTAGCTGGCCTGCTATGGGCTAGATATGAGACAAACGGGTGATAGCCGTACCGGTTACCACCCGTTTTTGCTGGACACATGTTGCGTAAATGACCTTGCTACAGCCTTCCGTGGGCTTGCCCGATTTTTGGGCTGGCTCGGGCTTTGAGGGCAAATTGCTGCAGGCCCAAGGCGATTTTTCGCTCAACGCGGGCCAGCACAGCGTGACGTATCTGCCGAGTTCTGACACGGCAACGACCGGTCGCTACCAGGTGCTACTGTACGACAACAACTTTGGTGCGGCCGAAAGCTATCCCAAGTTCGACTGGGGCCAGCTGGGCGCCGCGGTGGTGACCGACTACAGCCGCGGCTCGCGTTCGTTTGGGTGCATCTTTACGGTGGACGAGGTGGCACGCACCTACGAGCTCGAAGACCAGATTGCGGTGCCGTTCTCGGGCTACGTTAGCAGTGCGCAGCGCGTCGGCAATTCGAACAGCATGCTCGTGGCATCGGGTCAGGCCAAGACCTTCACCGAGTACGATCGCTACGGTCTGCCCATCGCCACCTACGAGATGGAAGCCGAAAAGTACATCTACCGCGTGTACAAGTACGAGCTGTAGGGCCGCGCTCCGCATCACTTTACGTCAAATTCCACGCGATCGAGTTCGGGTACGTTGAGGTCGATGAGCTTGCGGGCGACGTGGCGGTCGTGCGCCCCGAGCGCCTCGCTTGTCGTCACGTGGGCGACAACCTCGCGCTCGACGATGCCTTCCTCCTCGCCTTCGGTAGCCGAGGTCTCGACGGCGACGGTGTAATCTTTAAAGCCCGGCAGCACCGCGGCAAGTTCGCGCGTAGTTTCGGTGACGCCGTAGCCGTCCTGCACGCCGGCCTGCGCCGAGCCAATGGAGCCCGCGGTCATAACGATGCAGGGGATGGCAAAGATCGCCGTGCCCACAATAATGCGGCGGCGCACCTTGCGTGACAGCTCGTCGACCTCGGCGTTTTCCTTGGCGGTCACAATGCCGTCGCCGTTGAGATCACGCTTGAGCGGTACACGTAAAAGAAGCAATACGGCTTCGGCCGCCAGCGCGATAAAGACGACGTTGATGCCAAACTCGTAGAGCGCCGAGAGAAACAGCGACCCGCTTGCGATGGCGATGCCATAGCCCGCCGCGCACAGGGGCGGCATGAGCGCGGTCGCCACGGCCACGCCGGCGATGAGCGTGGCGGGTTCCTGGTCGCGCGAGTTGCCCAGGCCACCCGCAAAGCCGCCCACGAGCGCGACGGCAAGGTCCCAAACAGTCGGTGTCGAGTTGTCGATGATGGCGGCCGTGGTGGTGCCAAGGGGCGAGAGCTTAAAGTACAGCGTGGACGTGACCAGGCAAAAGGCCATCTGTAGAGCCAGGCTGGCAATGGCCTCGACGGTGATCTCGCGGTCGAGCGTGGCAATGCCGTATGCCATGGCAAGAACCGAGCCCATGAGCGGGCAGATGAGCATGGCGCCCACGATGGCGATGTCCGAGTCGATATCGAGGCCGATGCTTGCGATGAGCATGGCGATGATGAGGATGCACAGGTGAGAGCCGGTCAGGCGTGCCCCGTTTACAAAACGCTTGCGGATCACGTGATAGGGCGCGCGTCCCTCGCGAATGTTGAACGCGCGCTTTAAAAAGCGACCAGCCTGTTCGGCAGCCTCACTATGGGCAGGGCGGATGCCATGGCGCCGGTGATGGCGTTCACGCAGTCGCTTGAGCTGTTGTCTATCGAGTTCCATGTTCACCTCGTTCTGGCACGGGCCGCATATCTCGCCCGTCGCCCATACTCTACACCGCGGCGGGCGGGGTGCCTGCTCGATGCGGAATTCGATAGGACGGATGACGCGGGAGCAAATGCAAATCACAGGCTCAATTCCATCACGCGAAAATATGATGCACCAGCTCCTTCAAATGTGACGAAATTGTGAAGCACGGGAGCATGAATTTCAAAAAATACGCTGGTCGCCAATGTTGCGCAACAGAATTCAAAAATCGACAGCTACCGTTTGATACGTATGGATACATCCGTGTCAAAGGGAGAAAGCCATGGCAAACTACAGTCCACAACACTTTGAGCCTCGGGCCAAGACTGTCAACGTCAAGGGCGTTGCCAACCGCGCTGTCGCAACCGTTTTGACGGCGGGCCTCATCGCTCAGCCGCTCATGTCGCCGCTGGCGGCAATCGCCGCGCCGTCAACCGATAACGGCGATTCTGTTCAGGGGGGGGGTAGTTCTGTAGAGAATACCGTTGCCGCCGGTAACCAAGCGGTCGTAAAGACGGCTGCCCAGCTGGCCGAGGAGTCGGCAAAGCAGCTCAAGGACGCTCAGGCCGCCTACGATGCCGCCCAGAAGAAGGCCGACGCGGCGGGCCAGTCTCAAAAGCAGGCGCAGCAGCAAAAGAATCAGGCCTCGCAGGCTGTGAGCGACAACGAAATCGAGCAGAACGCAGCAGAAGTCGCCGCGCTCCAGGAGAAGATTGACGAGCTCAAAGCCGCCGTCGAAAAGACCGAGCAGCAGCAGAAGAAGCTGGGCGACCTGAACGATCAGCTTGAACAGGCCAACAAGAGTGTCGAGGATAAGACCCAGGCGCTCAAGGACGCCAAGGCAAAGCAGGATGAGGCCAAGAAGGCCCTCGACGATGCGCAGGCCAAGCTCGAGGCCATGGGTATGGACGAGTACGAGGCCGCCAAGAAGGCCGTCGAGGACGCGCAGGCAAAGCTCGATGACGCCAATAAGGCCGTTACTACTGCACAGGCCAATCTGGACCAGGCCAAGGCTACCGAGGCCAACGCTCAGCGGGAAAAGAAGGACACTGAGGTCGCTCTGACTTCCGCCCAGGCCAAGAAGCAGGAGACTGCCGCTGCTCTCGCAGCCGCAACCACCGCGCGCGATAACGCCCAGCAGAAGTTCAACCAGGCGCAGGCCGCGCTCGATGCTGCCGTCTCGGGTACGGGTGTCGACCTCAGTGCGCTTGAGGCCGCCAAGAACGCTGCTGCTGGTGAGCTCAAGACCGCGCAGGCCGCGCTCGAAGCCGCGACGACTGCAGACGCCACCGCACAGGCGAACCTGCAGGCGGCCCAGAATACCGTCGACGCCGCCCAGCAGAAGGCCAACGCCGCCAACGCTGCCGTGGCATCTGCCCAGTCTGCATACGATGCGGCAAACAAGGAGTACAAGGACGCGGCCAGTAAGCGTGACGCCGCGAAGACGGCATACGAGCAGGCCCAGCAGACCGAGGCCGACAAGAAGGCTGAGTACGATAAGCTTGTCGAAGTTCGCAAGCAGAAGCGCAGCGAGTGGGAGGCAGCCTGCGCCGCTTCGAACGCCGCGGAAAAGGCTTATGACGCTGCTAATGCCCAGGTTGAGGCTCTTGAGCAGCAGATTGCCGACCTCAAGTCGAACATGACCGTTGACCAGGAAGTCATCAGCCAGGGCATATTCGGCTTCATGAATTACATCATCGGCGGCAGCCAGTTCACAGCCACACAGAAAAAGAACGCCCAGGAAGCCGTATCGATGCTGACCGGTGCCGCTGACAAGGCCGAATGGTATGACCAGTACGTCGATCATGACATGTCTCGCGACACCAACCCGCTCTCCCTGGAGCAGATGCGCAACGCCTTGACATATCTCGACACCCAGAACAACCTCCGCAAGGCGAACGGTCAGTCGGCGCTCAGCGTCAGCCTCCGCATGACTGCGGCAGCCGCCCTTAATGTATCATATTCATCGAACATCTGGGGGCACTCGGGCTGCTACTGGGACAATGGAGAAAATCTTGCCGGCGGCGGCGGCGCATATACCGGCGGCGAGACCGAGGATACGCTTGGCTGGCCATATACCGGTCTCTACACTCAGGAAAAAGAGGCATTCGATAAGTACGTCGAGAAGAATAGTGACCTTGGAAACCATCGATATGATTCCTACTATATCTACCAGCACTACAGCAGCATCTACCACGAGTGCGGGCACTATCTCAACATCATCGATGCCGGCACGAAGGCTATCGGCATCGCGACCGGTAGCGGTAAGAACACCGATTCCGAGGTAACAATCTTCGATTACAGCTCTTTTGACAGTGAGGCTGATTTCACTGTCTCCGAGTTCAAGAAGCTCCTGAACGACTACATCGATTCCGCCTATAACGCTGGCGGCACGCAGGCGCAGAAGGCGCAACTCAAGGAGCTTCAGGGCAAGCTCGCCGAGGCGCAGAAGAACTTTGGAACTACTAGGGAAGCTTACTTCGCAGCTGTAAACGGGCAGGATGCCGCCCAGGACGCTTTCACCGCAGCCGATGTGAACATGAACACCGCCAAGGGCGAGTACGAGAAGGCTCAGTCCGCTACTGCTGCCGCCAAGTCCGCCTATGACGCTGCCGAAGCCAAGCTTAAGGGCATCGACGTCAAGACGCCCCAGACCAAGCTCGATGTCGCCAAGAGCAAGGTCGCTACTGCCCAGGCGGATCTCGATAAGGCCAACGCCACGTTGGCCGACAGCAAGACGAAGGCAGCCGAGACCTCTGCTCACAAGGCGAAGGCCCGCAGCGCCCGCGATGCTGCCAAGGCAAAGTCCGACAAGGCCAACGAGGCGTATGGCAACGCCACGGCTTCGGTCAAGGACCTTACCGTCAAGCGTGACACTGCCAACGCGGACCTTGCGAACAAGCAGGGCGCCCTTGACAAGGCCAAGAAGGCCGACGACACCGCCCAGGCTGGCGTAGGCAAGGCCCAGGCCGCGGATGCACAGGCCGCGACCGCCCTTTCGGACGCCAAGCAGGCAGTTGCCGCCAAGACGCAGACCCTGTCCGACGCACAGGCGAAGGCCAAGGCCGCCGAGGACGAGCTTGCCACCGCAAACAAGGCCTTCGAGCGCTTCGCCGGTGCCCAGAAGGCGGTCGACGACGCCAAGGCCGCCTATGACGCTGCCGTCGTCGGTGTCGCCGATGCCCAGAAGCAGCTCGAGGCCGCCAACGAAGCCGTCGTCGATGCGAACCTCGATATCTTCAAGGCCAAGGCCGAGCTTGCCAACGATGAGGCACTCAAGGCCGATCTTGAGGCTGTCGACCACAAGGCATCCCTTGCCGCGGGCACGACGGGCAACGAGAAGCTGGTCAAGCTGAACGCTGCCTACGCTCGCTACAAGGCTGCCGTCGATGCTGCCGCTGGTCTCAAGGCTGCCCTGAGCGATGCCGATGCCAAGCTGTCCGACGCCAACGACGCCTATGCCGCCGCGCTTGCCGAGCTTGACGATGCCAAGGATGCCTTGGCTGCCGCGCAGGCCGAGTACGACAAGTATCATCTCAAGGCTGAGCCGCAGGCCAAGCCTCAGGTTGCGCAGGCTGCTGCAAAGGCCCCCGTTGCCAAGAAACAGGCTGCGCCTGCCGCGCTCGCCCAGACCGGTGATGACTCCGCTCTTGCGGGCGAGGTGTTCGTCATCGGCGGTATCACCCTCGTGGCCGCTGGTGTGACGCTGAGCGATCGTCGTCGCAAGCAGATGTAGCGTTTCGAGCGTAGATTCTGCAACGAACTTCGGTTCATAGCAGGAACGCTTCGATAGCTTAACCGATAAGGCCGGCGCGCTGTTAAACGCAGCGCGCCGGCCTTTCTTTGTTTCGATATCAAAAAGCCCGGTCGGTAGCCGCGAAAGCTACCGACCGGGCAAATCGTAGGCAATATGGTTGCTGTCGAGCAGCTGCTCGACTTAGCCCAGCAGGCTCATGCCAACGGAGACAAACGCCAGGATAACGCCGACGATGGACTCGCCGCCGAGCAGGCCGCTGGCAACGACCAGACCCTGTTCCTGGAAGGCGGCGTCCTTGGCAGCTCTCTCCTCGTCAGAAAGAGCAGCGGTGGCGTCGCGGTGGGCGGACCACTTGTCGTAGGCGAGTTTGACGCAGGAGCCCAGGAATGCCGTGAGTGACATGTAGAACGGCAGGTACACGCCCAGGCCGATCATCATGGCCGGAATGCCGAGCCAGTACATGACGATGCCGGCGATAAAGCCGCCTGCGAACCACGGCACGCTCGGGATGCCCGAGACCATGGTGGCGACGACGCTTGCCTGCGCGGCTACAAAGCTCTTGTCGGGACCAAAGGCGTCCGGACCATAGGCGGTGACGAGCGCGACCATGACAGCGGCGGCGACCAGGGCGCCCACGATGCCGCCGATGGCTTGGCCGATCCACTGCGCACGCGGGTTGGTGTCCAGCACGGCGCCGGCCTTAAAGTCGTTCATGACGTCGCCCGCAAGGCCGCACGCCACGGCTACGATGCCGGCGATAAAGAACAGCTTGACCTGAGCGATCTGTGCGAAGGCAGCCACGATGAGCATAACGATGAGGCCAAAGATCTCCATGGGGTCGATGCCCGTCTGGCCGCAGCTCTGTGCGCTCATGATGGTGGTGACAAAGGTGAACAGCGTGACGATGACGGCCGGAACGGGACCAAGGTCGAGCACGATGGCGATGATCACGGCGATGGCGGCAGCGCCCAGGCCGATGATGCCGGCGTCGAGCTTAAGGGAGCCCGAGATGAGCGACTGCTCGTCGGTGTCGGTGGAGCTGTCGGCGGCAAGACCGCGGACGATGCCGGCGACCTGCGGCAGGATGTCCTTGAGGACGACGGCGATGCCAAAGCCCATCATGAGGCCCATGCCCAGGGACTTGACGATGCCCTGCGCAGTTATAACGTCGAACAGACCGGTAGCGGTGCCGCCCACGATGATGCCAAAGTTGCCCAGCAGCGCGCCGGCAAACCAGAAGGCGACCGGGGCGAAGCCCACGAGGAAGCCGACGGAGAGCAGCATGGGCGAGTTGTAGATGCCAAAGGTCACGCCGGGGATGTTGAGCGTGCACAGCATACTGGGCACCACGCCCAGGGCGTCGCGCAGCACGCTATAGATGCCGGCGATGGCCATGGAACCAAAGAGCTGCTTGCCGGTTTTGCCGCCAGCCTCGGTCGCGCGCAAGGTCTGAGCTGCGGCGTTGCCGGTGGGGAACTCCAGGGCGGCGTCCACGATAAAATGACGGTGGATGAGTGCCGTGGCGAGAAGGCCCAGGATAGTGCCGGCGAGCGCCACGATAAACATGTCGAGCCAGCTGATCTGGTCGGCATAGCCCAGCATCCAGGCGCCCGGGATGGTAAACGCCAGGCCGCCGGCGACCATGGCGCCTGCGGACATGATGGTGTGGGTGACGTTGGCCTCGTTGAGGCTGGCGTTGCCCATGAGCTTAAGGAAGAACAGCGAGATGACGGCAGCGAAGACGATCGGCCAGGGGAGTGCGCCCATCTTGAGGGCGGTGTAGGCCGAGCTTGCCGTGATAATCACGCAGCCAAGGACGCCGATGACGACGCCGCGCAGCGTGAGTTGCCCGCGCATCGAGGCGCGGTTCGAGGGATTGCTCATATAGAACTCCTTTGCGTATATCCGCTTCCCCCGGGAGCGCCGCTACGGATACGGCGCGGGAAGTCGGGTTACCAAGGGCCGCCGCGTGAGCTCGCGCACGACCGCGCACCAGTATAGCCGCAAGCTAGTCATTTTGGGATGACTGGTTTAGGTAGGCGATATACTGCTGGGCAGACGAAAGGAGCGCCGACGATGCTTAATGGGTGCGCACATATATTGACGGTCGACGTGGGTAACACGTTCATTCGCTTTGGCCTGTTTGCCGAGGATTCGGCCGCGGCGCAGGAATGCCCGCTTGCGACGTGCGAGATTACGACGCCGTCGAGCATTACGGCCGACGAGGCACGCATGAGGCTCGTGCAGATCATGGGCGCGCTGGCAACCGATGCGGGCATGCCGGGTGCGCTTGTGCCCGCAGCCGCAGTGCTGAGTTGCGTGGTGCCGGCGCTCGAGCGCCCGTGGAAGACGGCGCTTTCCCGCACTTGTACGGGGCGCGTGCTCACCGTGGGGCCGGGCCTCAAGACCGGCATGCCCGTGCACTACGACGATCCGGCCGAGATCGGCCCCGACCGCATCGCCGATGCCGTGGCGGCACGCGCCGTCTACGGCTCTCCGTGCATCGTGATCGACCTGGGTACGACGACCAATATCGAGGTCATCGACGCGCACGGTACCTTTGTGGGCGGCGTCATTGCGCCGGGTCTGGCGCTCGGCGCCCGCTCGCTTTCGGCCGCTGCGGCGCGTCTGCCGCAGGTCGAGCCCTCGGCACCGACGCATGTAATCGGCCGCAACACGCGCGAGGCCATGCGCTCGGGCGTGGTCTTGGGCGAGGTGGCCCGTATCGACGGCATGCTCGACATGGTGCTTGCCGAGATGCGCGCGACCAAGGCGGCGGGGGAGGGCAGCGTGCCCATTGTCATCACCGGCGACGATGCCGAGGCGCTCGCGGCGTTGGTCGGCCACAGCCTGACGGTAGACGACGCACTGACGCTGCGGGGTCTCGCCGAGCTGTACCGCATCAACCAAAAGCCTCGCCGCGTGTAAAAGTGAGGGCGCCGGTGGGACAAACGCCCCCACCTTTCACCTGCTACAATGGGTCAAACTATTGCGATTACGGAGGTGTCTGCCATGTCGGACGATCTTCATCAAACC
>CAJMSG010000050.1:0-10929 GCA_905216105.1 uncultured bacterium
CGTGCAGATGGAGAATGCTCCTCATGTTGAGGAGCCGGCGTGCCACCCCCATCCAGGACATAGTCGACGGTACGACGACCGAAGACCGCGCAGACCGTCGGCAGGACCACCGACTGCGTGTCGGCGCGACCGAGCATCTTGATGGCAAAGGTCGAGCCCGCGGGGAACGAGACCGTGAGCTTGGAGCCGTCATCTGACGTGGCGCGGGCATTGAGCAAAAGCCCTGCGTAGGAGGCCTGACGGGCCTTGACGCGTTCGACGACCTCGGCCCATTTGCGCTGGAGCTCACCGGCATCCTCGACCGCGGGGGTCTCGGCGGCGCCGGCGGCAGCAACCTGAGCGGCAGTGTTGGGCTTGGACACCGGCACGGTCGATGCAGCAGGCGCGGGAGCCGTAACGGGTTGAGACGCAGGCGTTACAGGTTTGGACGCGGGAGCCGGAGCCGCGGACTTGGGCGCAGGCTGGGCAGCTGGAACAGCAGCGCCGCGGTCCCAAGGCATGCCACCCTGATGCGCGGACGTAGCAGCGGGGGCGGCGGTCGCCGCAGGAGTAACAGCTCGGGCACCCGAGATCAGCGTCGGTTGCTGTGTCGTCGCAGGTGCAGCCACGACAGCCGCAGACGCACTCGCTTGAGCAGCAGCCACGCTCGCCGGAACGGCGGCGTTGGCAACCATGGCCTCCAAGCGCGCCACGCGCTCGGCCAGGGCCTCAATGGTCAGATCGGCCTCGGGACGTGCCAGGCGGGTGCAGGCGATCTCGAGCACCAGGCGCACATCGCTCGCGCCCCTCATCTCCAAGGCGGCATCGTCGAGCACCGTCAGCACGCGAGCCAAACGATCGGCAGGATGCTCGCCAAAGGCAGCGGCCTCGGCAGCAAGCGCCTCGGCCTGCTCGGCCCCGCCCTCAAACAGCTCGGCGCGGGCGCCGGCAACGCAGGCCACGTACACATCGCGCACATGCGCCACCAGGTCGCGCGTCAGCTCAAGCAGGTCATTGCCTTCCTCGACCTGCGCGCGAATGAGCCCATACAGCTCGGCGACATCACGATCGGCAATGGCACGCGCAAACTCGCCCAGAATCTGGTCCGAAACTTCGCCCAAAAGCGAGCGGGCATCGTCCGCATGCACGGTGCCGTTGCCAAAGACGCTCAGCTGCTCCAGCGTGGAGAGCGCGTCGCGCATGCCGCCCTTGGCATGGCGTGCCACGATGGCAAGCGCCTCGTCGTCGTAGTCGAAGCCCTCCTGCTCGCACACGTATGCCAGGCGGCGCTCGATATCCTCGTTACCGATGCGGTGGAAATCGAAACGCTGGCAGCGCGAGAGGATGGTCTCCAGAATTTTTTGCGGGTCGGTGGTGCACAGCACAAAAATCACGTGTGCCGGCGGCTCCTCGAGCGTCTTGAGCAGCGCGTTGAACGCCGCCGTCGTGAGCATGTGGACCTCGTCGATGATATAGATCTTGTACTTGCCGCGCACCGGGGCAAAGTTGACGGAGTTGATGATCTCCTCGCGCACATTGTCTACGCCGGTACGGCTTGCGGCATCGAGCTCGTAGACGTCTGGGTGGTTGCCCTCGGCGATGAGCTCGCACTCCTCACAGGTGCCGTCGGGCATGCAGCCGCTCGCGCCCTCGGCGCGGGCCGCCTCGGCATTGCGGCACAGCAGCGCCTTGGCAAGGATGCGCGCCATGGTGGTCTTGCCCGTGCCGCGCGGTCCGCAGAACAGGTACGCGTGGGACAGGCGCCCCTCGGTGATGGCGTGCTCGAGCGTCGAGACGATATGCTGCTGGCCCACCACGGAGTCGAAGGTGAGCGGGCGATACTTTCGGTACAACGATTCCATGGGTGCTCCCCCGGGTATACTGAGTCTTGTTGCCGCGACGACCATGCGGTCGCACGGCATACTGCATCCATAATAACCCGTACGGCGAGCCCGCCGCGATAGGAGTCCAAAGAGCATGGCAGACGCAGAGAGCAACCTCGTTCCCTCCGAAGCAGCCGACCAGGTCGAGGTCGCGCTCGAGGCGCAGGCAGCAGCCGATGACGGCATCCTGTACCTCAACGAGTATCAGTACGAAAACGACCTCGTCACCGATTTCGCCCGCTTGGTTGCCTCGCCCAGGCGCCGCGGCTCCCTGTACGTCGCCGCCGCGATTGCCGCGCTCATCGGCATCGGCATGCTGGTGGCCGGCGGCAGCTGGATCAAGTTCGGCGTCGTGCTGATCGTGTTCGGCGCCTTTTTGGCCTGGTGGAGCAAAAACCTGCACCACACCCTCGCCCGCGACTTTATCGACGCCGTCGAGGCAGACGAGTCCATGGGTGGCCGCTATCGCCGCGTCGCCGCCAACGAGGACGGCCTGATGGTCTGGGGCAAGAGCGGAAAGTCGCAGTTCTTCCCGTTTGAGAAGCTCGACCACGTACTCGACGGCGAGCGCATCTTTGTGGCCATGTTCGCCGACCAGGGCGTGACGATTCCCAAGGACACCTTTGTCCGCGGCGATGCCGAGCAGTTTGGTCCCTTCCTTAAGGCGCGTATCAACAAAAAACTCCGCATCGAGACCAAACGCAAGAAGATGAAGGCCGAAAAGGCCGCTGCCAAGGCCAAACAGGGCGACCAGCCCCAGGAGACCAAGGGCAAGCAGCGTAAGCAGAAGAAGAGCAAGAAGAAGCGGTAGGCCGGCCGACACCGAAGGCGCCTCGTCCCGCGCCCGATTCCGGGCCGGGGCGCCTGGAATCGGGCGCGCGTACCGCCGATGGACCCGTTTTGCCTAACTCTCGAACTGCTTCACTTCAAACCTTAAGAGCCTTCGCTCCGGCAGATCGGTCATCTTCATCGTGTAAGTCCCGGGAAATGCTTTCTCAAAACGAACGGTCTCGTAACCTTCGAAATAGTCGTTGGTGTTTTGCATCATGAATGGGACAAGCAACTCGTTCTCCGCCCCAACCTGTACAGCAAACGCAGCAGAACCGCCCAGAGCCGGCATTGCCTGCGTTATCAGATCGGTATTGACCACAAAGTCATAGTTTGGCGCAGACTCCGGCACCAAATGCCAAACATACGTTTTGATTCCGCCTTCGACATTGTCCTTATTCCTGACACGCATCTTTACGGCGATAACACACGTGATGTCGGCGTCCTTCAATTTCGTTTTCGTATCCACGATGCCATATTTTGAATAATCATCATGCGCACGCTTGAGATACTCGCGCGGCGTGAGCAGCTCTGCCCCGTCTATGCAAAACGAATACCCGTCAGTCGCCACATCCTTCGACCCCAGAAACGCCCCATCCATCGAGAGCCATTCGCCCTCCGCATAATATTTCTCAGGAATGACCGTCCGGTTCCCGTTAACGACGCTCACCCTCATGCCCGCAAGGCCAGTAACAGCACAGCCGAAAAGCGCGAGCGCCGACCTTCTCGTCCACATGGCCTTCTTCATCGCGCTCACGACCTTTCCCGAACTTTCACAACGGCACCGTCGCGCATGCAGTAAACCCGATCGGCCAGCTCCTCGAGCACCTCTCCGTCATGGCTGGACAGAATAACCTCGCGACCCGTTGATGCCGCCATCGCCACAACGCGCTTGAGCATTTCCACGCCCGCTTCGTCGAGGGCATTTGTTGGCTCATCGAGAACAAGTAGCTTCGGCTTTTCCATAATTGCCGCAGCTATCCCCAGACGTTGCTTCATCCCAAGCGAATATGCTCGGAACTTCTTTTTTTCGTCTGCATCGAGCCCCACGAGCCGCAGGGCAGAGCGAATGTCCTCGGGAGTGGCAACGCCCTTGATCTGAGCGATGAGCTCCAGATTGTCGTAGCCAGACAGATATCCCAAAAAGGAAGGCGCCTCGATCAACATCCCCAGACTCGGCGGGAACGAGATGTCCGCCCCAAGCCTTTGGCCATCGATAGAGATTTCGCCTTCGGTAGGCTTGATCAATCCGCAGACCGCTCGCATAAGCATGGTCTTGCCCGAACCGTTTATCCCCTGAAGCCCAACCACAGTCCCAGGGTCAACCTCGATGGACACGTTGCGCAGAACATCGTTTTTGCCCATGCGCTTCGATACGTCCCTAACGATCACGCTCATATCTTGTCCCCCTTTTCTATAAGGTCGGCCCTTCGAAACCACAGTCCACCCAACGATAGGCATAACGACATAATCACAATTGAAAACAAGACGCTCGAGCCCGTCGCGATTCCCTCTTTGACAATTCCGCCCCAGCGCAACAGCATTAGGGCGTTGCCTAACAGCACCCAATGCCGCGCAAATGCCGAACAGATCAGGTAGCTCATTAAAACCACAAACGAGACCGACGGCCCAAGTACAAAGCCAACCGCTGCCTGCGCAAACGCAAGCGCCTCAAAAGCAAGAAAGAGTCCTACGAAAAACGGCAGCGCATCCGCCTCGGCAGCTTTGAGAAACCACGGCGCCAAATTAGCCAGCTGAAGCGACTCACCATGAATGACCGCGCTGAACGAGGCGCTCACCACCAAGCTCCAAATCACAACAGAGCAAACCACCACGAGCAGCGAAAATGCCGTTACCGCCGCCACCAAGATAAAACGCGAGGCCCACCAAAGGGTTCTTGACCGGCATCGAACAAGCGCTTGCAAACCAAACCCGTGCAACGATTCGGTCGGATAATCGAGTGTTGTATAGAGAATAAGCAGAATGACAAATAGCCATCCTAACGGAGGCACAAACATGAGCCCGGGCCTAGGCTCAAACGGAGCGGATCCGGCAAACACGAGCGCAAGATTATCAGCAAACCCCAAGGCATTCGTCCGAACCCCATACACAGAAGACAAGCCGTAGGCGTACACCAAGTTCGCAACGGTCACTGCCGCAATCGCAATAAAAGTAAGGATGTTCTTCTTCAAAACGGTCCTCAGGTCCGCGGCGACCAGCCTAAACAGCATCAGACCACCTCGCGCCTTTTTAAGAATCTCGCGGAAATCAAAGAAAAGACGAACAGCAAAATGATTTCTGCAAACCCTGCTCGAATGTCGGGCCAGTTATTTAGTGATTCCGACCTGATGCTGTTAAGAATGTTGCAGTTAAAGCCGACGCATGAAAGGACGCTAAAAATCCAATCGTTAACAAAGTGCCATGCAACCATAATCAGATATGGAACGACCATCGCCTTGATTCTGCTGCGAAACACAACCGACAGACCGGTCACGGCCATGGATAGAGCCCCCAGCGTCACCGCATCGAACAGTGTATAAACCAGCACATATAACAGAGGCCGGGAATAAAACAGACCAGAAAAATAGCTATGCAGATAGAGCCCGACGTAAGTCGATTCATCGACCCGGGGGAGATACGTGGGAAACAGCATTGAGACAATCAGGAAGTTCACGAGCAGCGGAATAGCCGTGACCGCAAACGCAGAGAGAAAAGCAGACAGCATCTTCACGTTCACGTATGCATTTCTAGAAACACGTGTGCAGATCTGCGCCTCGTAACCGCTCAAACGCTCGGACAGGCATGACCACGACCCGGCCAGCATGGCAAGCAACGGCAGCGCATAGAAAAACACTGATGCCGATAGCGGTGCATTTGCACTCACAACGATCCAGTTACCAAAGCTACTTTCACGCGTTTGGCCGAGGTATGCCTGGGCTTGCAAACCAACGCCATAGCCAAGCGATAACAGCTGCTTGCGCTCAGTCTCGAGCGTCCACCATGCCTCAATGGCAGCCGCAATCGAAATTGCAGTTGCAACCATAAGGGTCAACGCAAATATAGGATTGCCAAATATCTTGGACAACTCGTGCCGCATTAGATTTCTATTCAAGCGACATCACCCTCCCTTCGGCCGGGCCGAGCAGCAACACTCGGCCCGGCCCTAATCACAACAAGAAGCTGCGGATTGGCTAGGAGGGAAGTTTGTTAAAATGGCCGAAGCAATCGGGGCTCCACTTTCCATAGACCGTGCCGTATCCGGACTCGGCCCATGCAGTCAGACGAGCATAGCTGCGTTTATTCTCACGGACGAGATTGTATATCTCCCATTCACGCTCATGGTTGGAGCGATACACGCCCTGCGTGCAATTCAAATTGCCCGTTCCTCTATTGTCATAGGCACCGTCCACGTACAAACGTAACGGCTTTCCTGAATAGCCTTTGATCCAAATGTAGACTGAAGATGAATCTTCTTTCTGGCGATAGCCGGTTGCGCTCGTGCCAGAACATTGAAAAGCGAAATCTCTATCTTCGTTGTTCTTGCATGTGGCAATTCCGGCATCCGCGCTCTGCGAAATGCTAGAAACCTGGGAAGTGTCAAACTCCTCTTGAGCAAATGATGCGGCAGGTGCACCCATCGACAAGCCCGCAACAATCGCCAAGCCGACTCCGATTCGAGCAATAGCGCTCCTTGGCTTAATCATGGCCTTCTCCAATCAAAAGCGGTTAATAATGCGTCGACGCACGGCAACCTTTGCATGAATAGAGAAAGATGTCTGTAAACACCCGCTATTGAGTTGATCGCTCAGGCGTTTACACGTTATCTACCTGCGATAACAATGAAACAAGCTCCGCTTTATTCTTGATCTTCAACTGGCGGTAAGATGCAGACCGCAGTGCTTGCACCGTAGATGCAGCGTAACCGACATCCTCCGCAATGGTCTTTGTCGTTGCGCCTTCTGCCGTCATCAGCAAAATTTGCGACTGAACATCAGAAAGGGAGCGCGACGCAAGCAGGGCAAGCTGGCGCACGCGAGCTGCTTCGGTAAGCCCGTTCGCGCGGTACTCCAAGACGGCCTTCTCGTTCTCAACCGAGCGGGTGAGCGCGATGTGCGTGACGAACATGGGCGCAGACCAGCAGACGATCACCGTTGCCACGACGACATTGACAGCCGAACTTTGCCCCAGCAACGAAGTAAGGAACAACGGCTCGAAAACCATCAGATCCTGCGCCATGTTGAGCAAGACAACCCAAACAGGAGCCGTCGCCCCAAAGCAAAGCATCCATACCCCGAGCATTTTGCGCTGCGGACAGCTACGCAGCACTATATATGTGAACAGTATCCCCGTCAGCACCGCAAGTCCATGGATTCGCCCCCTAGTGGCTGCATAGATTAAAGCGGACACACCTATTAACGCCAACGGCACGATAGCCCGAGTACGGCCACGCGCCTTAAATGAACACAGCCCAACAGCGAGCGAAGCCATAGACGTTATGCCGCAAAACAGGACCGGCACAGCCATCAACGGATCGCGTACGCACCTCCATGCCGCGATATAGACAAAAGACCATTCCACGGCAGACAGTATCGCCCACACGCACGGGCTTCCGAGCCCAATCGCCCCATCCGTTCTAGTCAGTGCAGCTTCACGATTCAGTTTTTCACCCGCGTAGTGCAGCGACAGAAGCAGTCCGAGACCCAATGCATAGCTTGAGAGAGAAAAGGCGACAGCCCATGAAACACCGGATCCCCAATAACTATCCGCCATTACCAAGGGGCCCGCTGCAAGGAGGATAAAAAATAATGTGAGCAGGTATCGAAACAGCCGGCGCGTCCGAGCTGATGCCAACATATCGTCAGCATGCCGCCGCGACAGCTCGGGCCCTACAGCATCACCCTCGTCCACAAACAACGCCACGAGCTCGCGTGAGCCCGCAACCGACGCCTTCCCGTATGCTCGGTGAAGCGTTGTTCGCACCGTCGATGGCTTCGTATCCGTCTCCTTGGCAATTTCCGCCGGCGTTTTTCCTTTGAGCAGCAGTCGGACAAACTGTTCTTCTCGAGGCGACAGGGCGGGGGAAAACGCCCCCGCATCGAATGGGTCGGACGTGCGGGGGATATCCGAATCGTTGTTCCGCTTCTTCCTGAGCAACGTGCATACGAAGGCGGCAATAGCGGACCCCATCGTCAGCGACACAATAATCGCGGCATCGTTTGCGAAGTATGCCACCTCAACAGCCGGAACAAGGCCAATAGGAACTGCCACGAGCACAGAACGGGCAGACACGTCGCTCTGTCCCCGACCAAAGGCGTAGGGGCAGAAAAACAGCAGGACCGCAGCCAATACGAAATAGGCTAGCGGAATTAAAAGCGCAAGACCAATTGGCGCGGCCGATGCAGAGGATATTCCCCATGGCTCAGGGATGACTCTCCATGAAACTCGACAGCAGAACAGCAGACAAGACATGACGGCTATTGTTTCTGTAAAAATCGCGTCCTGCGGATGACGAGTTTCTCTTTCGTCAGCCCGCGTCGCCCCCTGCGTCAAAGGAAAGCCCGCCGTATCCCAAATTACATATGAGAGGAGCAACGACCCAGCAAAGCACGAGGCGCATGAAACGCCGCGCAACAGCCAGATAGGAGCAAACACGAATGGAATAGAATCTCCGCGAGCATAGAAGGCCAAGTCGGCCCACTCGGGAACCGCCGCAATAGTAGCAAGGAAAATACCGAAGGCGCCAAGGAACCCCGGCCGCCTTATTTCTCTCCCCTTGCGGAGCGCAACGCCGTGACCAAACGCCGCGAGGCATGCGCCAAGGATAACGAGCCAGGTCATTGCACCTGATGCCAAGCCAATTGAAGATGAAAACCGGTGATAAGGGGTAACCGCCATTACGATAAGCACAATGGCGCAGGCAGATGTGGCAGAACGGCGGGAAAAGAGCATACGGCCTCCATAGCATGTCATTTTATCACTCGATCCGCTCATCTATCTCCATGCCCACACCAGCCAACATCAACGATTCACGCTAACTCCAATCCGAGCCAGGTCACGGTCCGGCTTTTGTCCGCAGTCCCCGCATCAAAGCGGGATGCGGTTTCCTTTTGGGCGTCGATTTGGAAACTGCATCCCGTTCTGAGTCAATATTCTGGGACGCAGTTTCCGCAGCACCCCATTCGGAAAGTGTGTCCCAGTATTTGACCGAAAACCGGGCAGCGCTTTCCGGATGAGTCGAGACGGAGGCCAAGTCAGACAGGCAGCCTCGCATCCCGTTATCCTCCCCATGCGCCCGAGCGTGCTACACTAGCAGCATCTATGCCACCGCGAACGGCTCGGCCCGCGCCCGCCGCTCGCAAACGAACTTTAAACGCACGAGGGTTGGCCATGCCGCTTTTCTCGCAACATACCGCCCGGTTCTCGCCGGACGTTCCTTTGGAGGGCACCAGCTCTCGCGAGCTGCTCAAGCGGTTCCAGCCGCTCGAGACGCTCGCGACCGGCGGTTTTGGCTCCATCGAGATCTGCCGCGACACGCACCTGCGCCGTCGCGTCGCCATTAAGCGCATCCCCCTTATCAACGGTGCCGGCATGCCCGCCAGCGACATCATGGATGTCCTGCGCGAGGCACACACCGCCGCCATGCTTCAACATCCCAATATCGTGCAGGTTATCGACTTTACGCACGATACCGCCTATGCCTACCTAGTCATGGAATATGTCGACGGCATGTCGCTGGCCGAGTTTTTGCATCGCGTGGACGGCCATTCGCTCACCTTTGACGAGGCCGCGGCCATTGCCGACGCGCTGGGGCAGGCGCTCACCTTCGCCCATAGCAATGGCGTGCTCCACCTGGACATCAAGCCCGCCAACGTGCTCATCGACCACTCGGGCAACGTTAAGCTCACCGATTTTGGCATGGCACGTCTGTCGTCTGCCGGCGGCTTTGGCGGCTCGCGCGGCGGCACCATCGGCTACATGCCACCCGAGCAGCTCGACATCGAGACCGGCACGGTCGACGAGCGCGCCGATGTCTTTGCCCTCGCCTGTGTGATCTACGAGGGCCTGTGCGGCAGCGCTCCCTTTATGGCCGCCACGCCCGGCGACTCGCTCGGCCGCATCATCGGCGGTGCCACCTACCCCAGTGAGCTCATCCCGCACTTTCCCCCGGGAGCCGAGGCTGCGCTCATGAGCGCCCTCTCCCCCATGCCGCAAGACCGCCCCAACAGCATCGAGGCGTTTTGCGACCAGCTGCTCGCCGGCTTGGGCAGCGTGCGCGAGGGCCGTCGCAGCCTGGAGCAGATGGTGGGCGAGCTTTCGGATGACGAGCACGCGGCAGACGATATCGAATCGTTGCCCTATGAGGACGACACCATCGAGGTCGACCCCGCACTCGGCTGGGCGGGCACGCGCTGGAGCCACGCGCGCAACTACACCATGCGCGCCATCTCGGCGCTAACGTGTGGTGCCTTTAGCTTTTTGCTCATGCAGACGGCTGGCGTCGCGGCGCTTCCCGGACTTATTGCCGCGGCCATCGCAATTGGGGCGGCCGCCGGCCTGGCCCCGCAGATTGGCTCGGCTATCTCGGCCGTGGGTTTTTTGGTACTTATGGCCAACGCCACCATGCAGGCGCAGGGCATCCTGTCGATGCTGCCCGTCGCGGTGCTCTTTGCCGCCACCATGTCCGGTTGGTGGATCGCCTGGGGCCGCACCGAAGCCGCCGCGAGCGCCGCGCTCACCTGCGCGGTGGCACTTGGCTGTCTAACGGGCGACGTCCTCCTTGCCGCCGGGGTCGCCGCCGGCATCGCGGCCTTTTGGCTCGGCCCGGCAAGCGCCGCGGCCGCCACGGGGATGGGCGCGCTTTTTGGCCGCCTGGCTACGGTTGCGCTTTCTGCCGGAGGCGTGCTGGGGCTCGGCAATGTTGCCGCAGCGCTGGGAGACATGCTCTTCTGGGCTGCCGTTGTGCTCGTCGCGACGACAGCTGCATTGACATCTCTGCTGCTCAACGCCCATGCCAAGCGTGCTGAGCAGGGCTCGAACCTGACTGCAATCGCTGCCATCGCCGGCTGCGGAATAGGCTCCGCAACGTCGCTCTGTCTTGCACACCATATGGAAATTGCCAGCCTTGCGGCCGCGGTCGTCGTCAAGGCGGCGGTTGCGGGAACCCTATCCTCTATAATCGTTGGGATATGCCTATATTTGCTCGGATACCAAAGAACCTATACGGAGAGTGATCTTTCGT
>CAJMSG010000051.1:0-10754 GCA_905216105.1 uncultured bacterium
CTCAGTTGGTAGAGCAGGGGACTCTTAATCCCAAGGTCCAGGGTTCGACCCCCTGACGGCCCACCAAAGCATGTTAAGACGGTCAACTTCGGTTGGCCGTCTTTTTTGTTAACCGTACATGGGGTCGAACCCGTCGGGGCGCGGAGCTGAGGAAATGCGTAAGCATTTACCAGCGCAGCGCGCAAGGCGCGAAGTGCCGCAGCGGCCGCCTGCGAAGCAGGCTGACCCCCTGACGGCCCACCCAAAGCATGTTAAAGCGACTGGCTTCGGCTGGTCGCTTTTTTTGTTGACCTCGCATGGGGTCGAACCCGTCGGGGCGCAGCCGCATTTACAGATCGAGTTTACCTTGGGGATCGGTAAAACCGTCAGTACCCTCCTTGAGCTTTTTCTCGTCTGCTTTCACGCGACGTTCGAGCTTCTTTGTATCCTCGGCAGGCGGTAGATTCTCGGGGACAATTCCACGGTCGATGAGGCTACCACGCACGCTTGTGTTGTTCTCGATGTGCTCTTGCTTGATCTGGTCCAGGCCGTACAGATCGTGTTCCTCGGCGTTGAAGGCCGTCATTGAGTTCGTAAGGTCCTTTGCTTTGATGAGAACATCGGCTAACCTGTCCGCCAATGCCGCGCTCTTGGGCATACCAAGCTGCCGCTTCATGTCCGCCGTGCTTCTGCCGCCGAATAACGCCTCATCGCCCTTCGACTTGATGATTGCGAATCCTTTGGAGTCCACGCCTCGTTTGAACGCAATGCCCGAGAGCTGTTTCTCTGAATCGGATAACGAGTGGCGCGCCTGTAGGCGCTGAATCTCTGCGAAGCGCTGCTCTATGAGCTCCTGACGGCGTGTCTGCACGGCGAAGTACGCCTGTGCGAGCGCGATTTCGGGCTTGTTTGGGTCTCCGTTTTGGGCGATTAAATAGCATGCGTAGCGTGTCAGCTTGTAGTCTTTTACGGCTCGTTTGGCGATGCCGGCATCTACCATTTTGCTGGCCTCAGCAAAATGGGCGGCAACAGGCATTTTATTGGTGTCACACGATGCCATGGATCTCTTAACCGCAGTCTCAAAATTACGCCATTGGGTGTATCCGAGGGGCTCCATTAAATCGCGTGCGAGCCAATACTCAACGCCGTCTTCTACATGGGCGTAGCTGTCAAGTTCGACACGCCATTTCTCGATATCCCTGCTGTCCATATCTCTTCCTTTCTGTTCGTTTGTCTACGTGGACTATGCCGACTCCGTATTCAGAATGAGTATATTTGCCCGCGCGGACACGAATGGGCCCCGTGTCGCTTTGAGCTCACGGGACCCATTAATATCGAGAAGATGTGTTCTGCTCTAGAGGGGTGCTCAGCTTAGTCCGCTCGATAGTGCGAACCCAGGCTTTCGGTTCGCTTGCGCATGGCTTTGACCATTTCCGTTGCCAGCTGAATCTGCGACTGTAGGCGGGCGAGGGCGGCGATTTCGTTGTCGTTGGCGTGCGACTTATTTAGAGCCTTGGCCTCGTCCTGCAGACTTTCAAGATCTTGTTGCGCCTTGGAGAGGCCTGCTTCGGTCCTGTTAATCATGCAGTAGGTGCTCATTGTGTGTTTGAGGCTGCGGGTCAGGCGCTCGGCGTCTGGTGCGGCAATGCCATGCTGGGGGAGGGCGATATCCGCCTTCGGGGTCTCCTCAGGTGTATTCTGCGCTGCAAGGGCTGCTGCTGCGCCCGCGATGCGTCCAAACACGATGCCGTTGGCGCTTGACAGGCCGCCGATGCGGTCGGCGCCGTGCATGCCGCCTGTCGCCTCGCCGCAAGCATAGAGTCCCTCAACGCCCGTGTATGCGGTCTTGTCGATCTTGATACCGCCGTTGGCGGCGTGGGCATACATTGCCACTCGCATCTCGTCAGTCGGGGCGATGCCGTGCTCGTCTTGCAGCCAGGTGGCAAAGGTTTGCACAAACTCTGGGACATCCTCGCGAGGGAAGTTGTAGTGGAGCGCTAGGCCTTCGGCACCCGCTTGATCGATGGCAAGATCGATGGCGCTGGAAGCCAAGCGCGACGTGAAGGGGCCATATCCGGAGCGCTGCTCGAGCAGCTCGTCTAGTTTCTCGTCGGAAATATCGACCGGCTGGTCGAACTTGATGTAGCGCCAGGTTTTCTCGTTAAAGACCAAGTTGCGCTTGGGCTCAATGAAGCCGGGCATCATCTGCATAAACTCTATATTAGTAAGGGACGCACCGTGCGCCAGGACGATGGCCTGTGATGAGCTGAGCACGTCGGCGGAAGTGAGGCTTCGCTCGAACAGGCCACCCGTGCCGCCCGCAGCGATGATAGTGGCTTTGGCTGCTATAGGCACGAGATGCTCGTTTGCGCGGTCGTAGAGCACGGCGCCAACAATCTTTCCGTTCGTATCTTCAACAAGGTCGATAAGCTCATGGCGGGGGAGCAGGCGAATGCCGAGTGACTCGATTCGGGTCGTCAGAGCGTCCTCAAGGGGCTTGCGGGTGAGGCCGCGCCACATGCGCGTCTTGTGGTCAAAGCAGGGGATAAACTGCTTTTGCTGAGCGCTCTCAGCGCTTTGCGGACGCTGGAGCTCAACGCCCAGGTCTTGCTCGAGCCATTCAATTGCCTGGGGAATGCCGTGGACAAACGTCTGGACAAGCTCGGGGTCGGCGACGCCGCCACCAACGGTCTGGATGGTGTCGATGAGGTCTTGTTCGTCGTCTTCGTTAACGGGTCCGATAAGCCCCAAGCCCCAGGTTCCGGGGAAGAAACTCGATCCACTCATAGTCTTGCCGGCGCTTGCCACAGCGACGGTTGCACCTGTGCGCGCCGCTTCGATGGCGGCGCAAAGGCCCGCAATGCCAGATCCAATTACCAGTACATCAGTCGATTCCATCGGATTCCTTTCTCGTCCGGCGCATTGTCGCACGGGTGATCGGTAATGGGGCCGCAAAGACTCGGCAAATCGGTAAAGGGCACATATGACAGGTGGGCGTCATGGACGCTCTGACGTTTCATCTCGTCACATCTCGTATTTCGCCCCAACTGATATATCGGCATTCGCTACCCTGCGATAGCGCAAACAAAAAGAGCCGCTACCTCGAAAGGTAGCGGCTCTAAAGCTCAACTATATGAGCATCGCGCGGGCGCGATTAGGCCTTGAGGGCCTCCTCGACGGCGACAGCGCAGGCGACGGTGGCACCGACCATGGGGTTGTTGCCCATGCCGATGAGACCCATCATGTCGACGTGCGCAGGCACGGAGGAAGAACCGGCGAACTGGGCGTCGGAGTGCATACGGCCCATGGTGTCGGTCATGCCGTAAGAGGCAGGGCCGGCGCCCATGTTGTCCGGGTGCAGGGTACGGCCAGTGCCGCCACCAGAAGCGACGGAGAAGTACTTCTTGCCAGCCTCGAGGCGCTCCTTCTTGTAGGTGCCAGCGACGGGATGCTGGAAGCGCGTGGGGTTGGTGGAGTTGCCGGTGATCGAGATGTCGACGTTCTCGTGCCACATGATGGCAACGCCCTCGCGGACGTCGTCGGAGCCGTAGCAGTTAACGGCAGCGCGGGGACCATCGGAGTAGGGGATGGTCTCGACGACCTTGAGCTCGCCCGTGTAGTAGTCGAACTGAGTCTTCACATAGGTGAAGCCGTTGATGCGGGCGATGATCTGGGCGGCGTCCTTGCCCAGACCGTTGAGGATAACGCGCAGCGGCTTCTTGCGAGCCTTGTTGGCGTTCAGAGCCAGGCCGATAGCACCCTCAGCGGCAGCGAAGGACTCGTGGCCGGCCAGGAAGGCGAAGCACTCGGTGTCGTCGGAGAGCAGCATAGCGCCCAGGTTGCCGTGGCCCAGACCGACCTTGCGGTCCTCGGCGACGGAGCCGGGAACGGTGAAGGCCTGGATGCCCTCGCCGATGATGGCGGCAGCCTCAGAAGCAGTCTTGGCGCCACGCTTGACAGCGAGAGCGCAGCCGAGGGTGTAGGCCCACTCGGCGTTCTGGAAGGCGATGGACTGGGTGTTGTTGACGATCTCACGCGGGTTGAAGCCCTTGTCGGTGCAGATCTGCAGAGCTTCCTCGAGGGAGGCGATGCCGTTGTCGGCGAGGCACTTGTTGATCTTGTCAGCGCGGCGCTCGTAACCTTCGAACGTAACAGTCATAGTTATTTCCCTCCCTTTCTACTCGTGAACCGGGAACACGCTGGCGACGGAGTGAGTCTCCTCGTCGGTGCGCGGGTCGATGTACTTGGCAGCGTTCTCCCACTGACCATAGTGGCCCATAGCGCCAGCGATGGCCTCCTCGGGGGTCTTGCCGGCCTTGACGGCGTCGGTGAACTTGCCGAGGTTCAGGAACTCGAATGCGATGATCTCGTTCTTGTCGTTGAGAGCCATGCGGGTGACGTAGCCCTGAGCGAGCTCGAGGTAACGAGCGCCCTTGGCCTTGGTGCCGAACATGGTGCCGACCTGAGAGCGAAGGCCCTTGCCGAGGTCGTCGAGGGAGGCGCCCACGGGCAAGCCGCCCTCGGAGAACGCGGTCTGGCTGCGGCCGTAAACGATCTGCAGGAAGATCTCGCGCATAGCAACGTTGATGGCGTCGCAGACGAGGTCGGTGTTAAGGGCCTCGAGGATGGTCTTACCGGGAAGGATCTCGGAAGCCATGGCGGCAGAGTGGGTCATGCCCGAGCAGCCGATGGTCTCAACGAGGGCCTCCTCGATGATGCCGTCCTTGACGTTCAGCGTGAGCTTGCAGGCGCCCTGCTGAGGTGCGCACCAACCCACACCGTGCGTAAGACCGGAGATGTCGGAAATCTCCTTAGCCTGGACCCACTTGCCCTCCTCGGGGATGGGTGCGGGGCCGTGGTATGCACCCTTGGCAACGGGGCACATGTTCTCCACTTCCTGTGAGTACTGCATGCCTCTCCTCTCTATCGTGTTGGCGTCCCGTCTGGGGGTCGTGGCTGGCGATTGCCGGGCGACCCTTCGAAAGGGACATGACATGCAGCCCCTATAATACCGCGAAATGCACGGAATATTCGGCGAACGGCTCAGTTTTCGTAGCGAGAAGCGCGGAACTTTCAATTGAAGCGATTTAACAAAGCTGTTTGCGGCTGTGCGGTTCGCTGAAGGGGGTCGGTTCTGTTCAAGCTTTTGACTATGTCGCGTTGTCTGACCTGTAGCTATGATGCCGTTCGCCGCCTGTATACTGCCTTTTGCCGTGTGGCGTAGTTGTTTTACGTGAATGTTTTGATGGCACGCTTCAATCGTGCTGTATTGGATGGCAAGCAGATCCCGGCGAGGGGAGCGTCATGCAGCGCGTTTGGAGAACGGTCACCGGCTTTTACCATGTCTGTGCCTGCGGTACAGGCAAGCAACTGATCTTTGAGACCGATGACGACCGCTGGGAGTTTCTGGAGCTGATGCGCGACTGCTGCCGGGAGGCGGGGGTGACAATCGTGGCGTGGTGCCTTATGGACGACCACGTGGATCTGGTGCTTTTGGAATATGAGGACGAAATGAGCGCAGCCATGCAGCGGTTGCTGCTGACGTATGCCCGTCGGTTCAATAAACGTACCGGGCGCACGGGCTGCCTGTTTCGTGAGCGTTTTGAGCGCCGCTCGCTCGATACCGACTGGCAGGTGATGGAGGCTGTTCGCTCTGTACACGCTAATCCGCAGGAGGCGGGTATTGCTCTGATCGAGCGCTATCCGTGGAGCAGCTTTGACGAGTATCTATGGGCCTATGACAACGATATGACGAGGGGATTTTCCGACCCTTCTTGCGTGCTTGAGCTTTTTGGTTCTGCCGAGGGCTTTATTGCCCATTCGCTTTCGACGCCCGACGGCTGCGAGCCAGCGCTGTGCGATATGAAAGAGACGGAGTGGGAACGCCACGCCTTTGCCGAAAAGTTGGCGAAGGGGCTCGGGGTTCCGCTCCACGTGGTTAAAGCCGCACCGTCGGCGCAACGCAATGTCGTTATTCTTGGATTGCACGATGCTGGTTTTACGGTGCGTCAGATTGAGCGGTATACGGGGATTGGTAAAAGTACCGTTTCTCGTATTGTGCGCGCCCGTGCGCGAGCGGCGGTGCGGACTGGCGGAAACGTGGTGTAGGGCCGCCTGTGCACCGCAGCTAGGGTCGCCCATACGCCACAGCTATTGTTCTAAAAGCTCGGGTACGGTAACTGCACTTCTTAATTTGCATAGAACAGACGCCGTTATGCATAAAATAACGCCTCAGCTCGGTTTTCCCGTACCTACCCCCGTCTGCGCCGTGCAAAAAGCGGAGTTTTCTGCATCGTGGTACTGTCGGCACCGCCGCAATTTTGCAACATATGGGCTCTGAAGCTATTTATGCCTGCCGATGCGCCCCTGAAGCCCATGTTTGGGCCCCCGAGACCACGATGTTTGTTCTAAAACGCAATATAAAGGCGCCTGGAGATGTTGATTAACGCTTCCAATGCGTATACACACGGCTTGGCGTGCTGAATATTCGCAAAAATGCACGCCGCACCCTATGGGACCCATCTGCGGCAGGCGTGAGGCGTGCCGAAGACCAGCAAGATGGGGCTTGGCAACTTGCTTAGAGTGCCTGTGGCCCTGTCGCAAGCCTTTGGTACGGTGGAAAACGCTCGTGTTCGCGGTTGGCCGTGCGATGAATGATAGAAGGGGTGCCGGACGCGTGGGCTGTGTGCGCTCGCTATGAAAAAGCCGAGCCGCCCGATACAAGCGGCTCGGCAATCAAAATCCTTGGATTCGGGGCATCCGCTACTGGTTAGCTTGCCCCTCGAGCATACCGTCGAGGGTGCGCCAGGCGAGCTCGGCGCACTTGACGCGGGCAGGCATGTGCGAGATGTCCTGGAGTTGGGCGGCCTCGTCCAGATCTTCCAGGTCCTCCTCTGAGAGCTGCTCGCCGCGGATCATGGCCAGGAAGAGCCCGGCCAGGCGGCGTGCCTCCTCGACCGTCTCACCGGTGATGAGGTCGGCCATGATATCGGCGCTGGCCTGGCTGATGGCGCAGCCGTGACCGGTAAACGAGGCCTCCTCGATCACGCCGTTTTCGACACGCAGCTGCAAGGTGAGCTCGTCGCCGCAGCTGGGGTTGATGCCGTCGTGCTCGTGCGTGGGGGCGTCCATCTCGTACTTGTAGTCGGGGTGCGAGTTGTGCTCCATAAACGTGGTGGAGGTGTACAGATTACCCATTAAACGTGCTCCAAACGTGATGCAGTCCGGCGATGAACTTATCGATGTCGGCCTTGTCATTGTAGAAGGCCACGCTGGCGCGGCAGCAGGCAAGGTTCTCGACGCCCAGCCAGGTAAGCAGCGGCTGTGCGCAGTGGTGGCCGGCGCGGATGCACACGCCGTCCATGTCCATGATGCTCGCGACGTCGTGCGGGTGGATGCCCTTGACGTTAAAGCTCACGACCCCGTGATGGTTATCCCAATAGATGGAGCCGATGATCTGGACAAAGTCGAGCTGCATGAGCTCGCCCATCAGGTAGTGGACGAGTGCCTGCTCGCGTGCCTGGATGTTTTCGTAGCCAACCGTGTTGACGAGGTAGTCGAGGGCGGCGCCCGTGGCGAAGATGCCGGCGGCGTCCTGCGTGCCGGCCTCGAACTTCTCGGGGACGGGCGCCCAGACGGCGTCCTGCTCGGTGACCGAATCGATCATCTCGCCGCCGGTGAGCATGGGCGGCATGGCGTTGAGCAGGTCCATTTTGCCCCACAGCACGCCGATGCCCATGGGGCCCATGGCCTTGTGCGCGCTAAAGGCAAAGAAGTCGGCGCCCAGATCGGCCACGTTGACCGGCATGTGCGGAAGCGACTGCGCGCCGTCGACGACCAGATAGCCGCCATACTTGTGCACGAGCTTGCCGAGGTTCTTGACCGGGTTCTCGACGCCTAGCACGTTGGAGACCTGACCCACGGCCAAAATCTTGGTCTTGGGACCCACCTTGGCCAGAACCTCCTCGGTGGTGAGTTGGCCGGTCTTGGTGGGGTAGAGGTAGACAAGCTTGGCGCCGGTTTCGCGGCAGACCTGCTGCCACGGAATCAGGTTGGAATGGTGCTCCATGATGGTGATGACGACCTCGTCGCCGGGCTCCAGCACCGTGGGCGCAAAGCTCTTGGCGACCAGGTTGAGTGACTCGCTGGTGTTGCGGGTGAAGACGACTTCGTTGGCCTGAGCGGCGCCGATGAGGTCGGCGATCTGCTGGCGGACCTTGGCGATGGCATCGGTGGCCTCGACGGACAGCGAGTACAGGCCGCGCAGGGGGTTGGCGTTCATGCGCTGGTAGAAGTCGCGCTCGGCGTCGAGCACGCAGGCGGGGCGCTGCGCGGTGGCGGCGCTATCGAGGAAGGCGATCTCGGGATGCTGCTGGAACAGCGGGAACTGCGCCTTGTAGGGATTGGTCTCGATGTCGACAGTGGGCCAGCCGCGCGAGGCCTCGTCGCTGGCGTCGAGCTCCATGGGCTCCGGTGCGGTACAGGTATCGCATTTAACGTGCTCGGTATCGATCATGCGAGCTCCTCTTCAAAGTTGTCGATCAGGTTGTTGCCCAGGCGGACGACGGCAGCGCGGGTGCGCTCATCGTTGGCGGAAAACGCGGCGTCCTCCAGCTTGGCGCGGATGAACAGGTCCTCGGCGGCATTTTGGTCAAGGCCGCGGCAGGCGAGGTAGAACAGCTGCTCGTCGCGGACGTGGCCGATGGTGGCGCCGTGGTTGCCAGCGACGTCGTCCTCGTCGCATAGGATGACGGGGACGGTCTTGTTGTCGACGCCCTTGTTGGCCAAAAGCACCGTTTCGCGCTCGGTGCCGGTGGCGCCCTTGCAGCCGTGCACGAGGTCGATGGTCCCGCGGTAGACCTTCTTGGACGTGCCGGTCAGCACGCCGTTGGCGTCGATCTCGCACTCGGTCTTGCGGCCGCGGTGGCGCAGCTCGTAGTTAAAGTCGCGAACCTGCTCGCGGGCGCCCAGGTAATCGGTATCGATCGTCACCTTGGCGGTGTCGCCCAGCAGGTCGCCAGCAAGGCCGGTGGCGCTGGCACCGGCACCCAGGACGGTGTGCTGCACGTTGACGCGCGCGCCCTCGTCCAGGAACAGGCCGGTGTCGTCAAGCGCGATCCAGCTGTCGTCGAGCGTCTGCGTGCAGGTCACGTTGACGGTGGCGTACTCGTGGGCGCACACGCGCAGCACGGAACCCACGACGCCCTCGCCGGCAACGGGAGAGTCCAGGGCAATCTGCAGGTCGAGCGTTGCCTGCGGACGGGCGACGACATCGATAGCGGCGATGGCCGCGGCAGCGTCGACGCCACTCACGCGCACGGTAACCGTGGCGTGCTGGTATGTGGGCACATCGATGACGATGCGCTTGGTGGCGTGGTCGGCCAGGTAGGTGTAGGCGGCCTCACCCATACCGGTTTCGAATGCCTCAGCAGGGGAGAGCTCCTCCTCGAGCTTGATGGCACCGGCCTGGTAGACGGAGGTGGCTGGCACGTCGAGCTCGGTTTCGGGCGTGATGCGGGCGCGATCGGCGGCATCACCGGGCGCAGCGGCACGGCGCTCGGGGAAGCGTTCGGCCATGGCTTCCATTGCGGCGTCGAAGGCGTCGGCCGAGCCGGCAAACTGCTCGTCCAGGCCCTCGACCTCGACGGCTTCTGCGGGGGCGGCGGCAAGCTCGTCGGAAAGCTCGAGCTTGGTCTGGTTCATCTTGAGCCAGCCCCAAGTGGCGGCCGGCATAGCGTTGACCTGCTCGAGCGTGGTTGCAGCGGTGTTGGTTTCCTGTTTCATTATCCGATCGCTCCTTCCATCTCGAGCTTGATCAGGTTGTTCATCTCGACGGCGTACTCAAGCGGCAGCTCCTTGGAGACCGGGTTGGCAAAGCCGTTGACGATCATGGTGCGGGCCTCTTCCTCCGAGATACCGCGGCTCATCAGGTAGAACACCTTGTCGTCGCCGATGCGGCCGATGGTGGCCTCGTGGCCGATGTCTACGTTCTTGGCGCGGATGTCCATGGCGGGGATGGTATCGGAGCGGCTCTGGTCGTCGAGCATGAGCGACTGGCAGCTCACGGTTGCCTTGGAGCCCTCGGCCTTGGGCGTGGCCACGATGGAGCTACGGAAGGTCTGGATGCCGCCGCTCTTGGAGATGCCCTTGGTCTCGACGGTCGCCGAGGTCTCAGGCGCGTTGAGTACGACCTTACAACCGGTATCGAGGTTCTGGCCGGCGCCGGCAAAGGTGATGCCGGTAAAGCTCGAGCGGGCGCGGCGGCCGTTGAGCACGCTCATGGGGTAGAGGTAGCCCACGTGGCTACCGAAGGAGCCGCTGATCCACTCGATGTCGCCGTCCTCGTCCACGCGCGCACGCTTGGTGTTGAGGTTGTACATGTTCTTGGACCAGTTCTCGATGGTCGAGTAGCGCAGATGCGCGCGCTTGCCTACAAAGAGCTCGACGGCGCCGGCGTGGAGGTTGGCCACGTTGTACTTGGGCGCGGAGCAGCCCTCGATAAAGTGCAGGTCGGCGTCGTCCTCGACGATGATGAGCGTGTGCTCAAACTGGCCGGCGCCCTTGGCGTTGAGGCGGAAGTAGCTCTGCAGCGGGAAATCGAGCTTGGTGCCCTTGGGCACGTAGACAAACGAGCCGCCCGACCACACGGCGCCGTGCAGGGCCGCAAACTTGTGATCGGTGGGCGGGATGAGTGTCATGAACTTCTCGTGGATGAGCGGCTCCCACTGCGGGTCGTGCAGGGCCTCCTCGATGCCGGAGTAGACGATGCCCATCTT
>CAJMSG010000052.1:0-10713 GCA_905216105.1 uncultured bacterium
ACGCCGCCAAAGGAGAAGTCGCCGAGCATCTCAAAGAAGGACAGGTGACGGCCGTCCTCGCCGATGCAGTCGATGTCGTTGGTGCGGACGCACTTCTGGCAGGAGATAGCGCCGATCTCCTTCATGGTCTTCTTGCCCTGGTAGTACTCCTTAAACTGGTTCATGCCGGCGTTGGCAAGAAGCAGCGAAGGATCGTCGGGGACGAGGGACGAAGAAGGATAGAGCTTAAGACCGCGCTCCTCAAAGAAGTTGAGGAACTTGGAGCGGATCTCGGCCGTAGTCATTGACGGGTAGTCAGCACTCATAGAGGGAATCTCCTCGGTTTCACATCGAAACAGTTCAAACGTAACGATATTACCATCCCACCGCGCCTGTGCAAAAAAGAGGGCCACCAAACAGCGACCCTTCAGCGAAAGTGCATGTTATTTAGGACTAAGCAATCCTTTGAAAAAAATGGGTTTGGTATAATGCTATATAAGAACCATCCGGAAGGAGCGATCGATGAAAAGCAAACGATTTGTCCTGAATGCACTTCTGGTAGTAGCACTTTTAGCGCTCTTGGCCTTCTCCAACTGGTATTCAAACCAACCAGCATTTGGCTACGTATTATATGCAGTAACGTCCGGCGATAAGGCTTATTGCCCTCTACGCGCAATTGACATTCTCTATTTCTATGTAGCCGGCCCCTTATCAATCGCTTTGCTCGTGTTTCTTGTCTTCTACAACATCAAGAAACGCTAACAGGGCCTATTTGGAATCCGAATCGTCCATGGAGCCGTCGATGCCGGTTTTGGTGTCGTCGTCCGTATTGGAATCGTCATCCTTGGCGAAGGGGTTCTTGAAAAAGCCCGTCGCGTCGGGCTGAAGACCCGACAGCTTAATCCAGGGATTATCGAGCTCGGGCTTGGGCATTGCCTGGGCCTCGGGCGCGGTCTCGTTGCCAATAAGCTCGGACTCATAGATGAACGTGTCATCGCCAAGAGCGTCATAGGCGGCAACCGGGTTGCCCTCGGCATCACGATAAGGCGTGCCCTTAAACACAGCGCCATCGTATGCCACGAGCTGGCGACCGGTCTCGTTCTCGAAGTAGTAGACGAAAATGCCCTTCAGGGCCGCGCACAGCGGAATGGCGATGACCATGCCGATGGGACCCATGAGTGCCGAACCAATAACGAGGGCCGTCAGGCTCATGACGGGATGCACCTGCACCGAGCTCTGCATAACCTTAGGCGAAATGACGTTGTCGGTGACATTTTGGGCCACCATGGTCACAACAAGCGTCCACAACGCCAGCATCGGGCTGAACATAAAGCCGAGCACCGTGGCGATTGCAGCACTAACCCAGGGACCGACGACCGGGACCAAGTGCATGATGCCGGTAAAGATGGCCATGAGTGCTGCGTATGGATGGCCAATGAGCGTAAAGCCGATAAAGGCAAGGATGCCACCGCAGATGGACGTCACGACCATGCCACGCATATAACCGCCGACCGAGCGCGAAAGAATCGCGACCATAAAGCGGTACGAGGTCTCCTTTTCCTGGCCGATGATGGTGCAGACCTCGTGGTGCATACGGGGATAGTCGCAGGCAAGCCAGTAGGCAAGCACCAGACCAAGGAAGATCACGAACAGCTGCGAGGCCGTGTTGGTAATGAGCGGGAATACACCGCGACCGAGCTCGGCGGCAATCTGTGAGACATACTTGGACGCCACCGTAACGAGCGAAGAAAGGTTATCGTCCAGATACTCCTTGAGCGGCGTGTTATTGAGCGTCTTGGCATGCGAAATCATCTCGTTGAGGTCGCCACCAGCAACACGAAGCTGCTCGGGCAGGCGGCTCAGGACTTCCATGATCTGACCAAAGAGAATCGGCGACAAGATGCAAACGACACCGACGAGCACAGCAACGACCACAATAAGCGCGACAAGCGAACCTATGCCGCGATTCACGCCATGGTGCTCGAGCCAGTTGGTTATCGGCGACATCACAAAAGCGATGATGGATCCGACTGCCAAAAACTCGATAACCGGCGCCAGGATGCCCATAAGGTTAAAGATGACGGCGGCGATGACAATGCAGCCGACGACGCCCCAAATGCGCAACGTCAGAATGCGGGTATCGCGCAGCGTGCGGTCGGTTTGTTGGGGGTGCTCACTCATGAACGAACCATCACTCCGTCGGGGTCAATCTTGTCTTGAATCTTCTTAAGGGTACGGCGCAGCAGGCGCGAGACCTGCACCTGCGAGATGCCCAGCTTCTTGGCAATCTCGATCTGGGTCATGCCCTTTACGAAGCGCAGCTCGATAACCTCGCGCTCGCGAGGGGAGAAATCGCGGATGGCTTCCTCGATTACCAGGCGATCGTCGGTAAAGTCGAGCTCGTTGTCGTCGTCGGCGTAGCGATCGAGAATCGAAGGCGCATCGTCGGAATCGGACGCACCGGGGGCCTCGATGGGCACCGAGGTGTAGGCCGAGGACGATTCCATGGCTTCGAGCACCTCGTCGACGGTCACGCCCAGGTAATCGGCAATTTCCTCAACCTTGGGCGAACGCTGAAGCTCGTTGGTGAGCTTGTCGGTAGCCTGGTTGACCTTGGCAGAGAGCTCCTGCAAGCGACGGGGCACGCGCACGCTCCAGCCCTTGTCGCGGAAGTGGCGCTTAATCTCGCCCAGAATGGTGGGCGTGGCAAACGTCGTGAACTCGAGCCCGCGCTCAGGGTCAAAACGATCAATCGCTTTAAGCAGGCCAAGATAGCCGACCTGCAAAAGGTCATCGAGCGGCTCGCCGCGATTCTTAAATTTGTTGGCAAGAAACCTTACCAGGTTCATATGGGACATGACGAGCTGCTCGCGGGCATCCGGATCACCGGTCTCCTTATAACGACGAAACAGCTCGCGGGTTTTCTCCTTGTCCCAAGCGGTCTTGCCGCTCCGGGAACGTTCGGTCATATTAGATATCCGCCTTGAGGTCGAGGGAAAGCGTTAGGGGCGCCACGGTCTTTTCGTAGGAATCGCACACGCTCGCCAAAATGAGCTCGGCATATACGGCAGCCTGGTCATCCTCATCGACAGTCGCCTGGTCGCCAAAGGTAAAGGTCATGCCCACATGCGATTCGTCGACATCGAATTTGATCGAAATATCGTCGGAATCAACGGCCGTGCATCCAAAGATGAAGGCTTCCTCGGCAGCCATACGAATATCCTCGATGCGATCGACGGACATAGAGCACAGGGCGCCGACGTTGGCGGCAGTCATGCGCACCAAGCGCGCGAGACGCGGATCACCGGCAACGCTCAGCGTAATGGGGCAGGTTGCTTCGCTACTCATCGCAGGACTCCTCGGAGGTCTCGGCGGGCGTATAGGTGTAATACTGAGCAGGCTTGGCTGCGGACTTATGAGCCGCATCCGCACCATCGGCGGCCTCGTCCTCAGCCTCACCAATCAGAACGCGCTCGGTAGGCTGCTCGGCCTCGACGGCGGCAGCGGCGAGCTTGCGATCGGCGTCGGCTGCAGGAGCCTTCACCTTATTGAAGAGCTTCTGCACGGCACCAGCCGCAGAGTCGGTCACGCTCGATACGGCATTGCTGGCCTCGGCCACGCTGCCCGTAACCTCGGAGATGTCGCGAACGACCGCCTCAACCTCAACGAGGTTGGACGTCAGGGCGTCAACGGCAGTCTTGCTCGACTTGAGCAGCGGCTCCATCTGGGCAAGTGCCGGCGTAAGCTCGTCGACAGCGCCATCGAGCTTTGCTACCACGGGCTGCGCCTCGGCGAGCGTGCTGTTAAGGTCGCTCACCGTCTTATCGAGTGAGTCAACGACAGTGCGGGTCTTGCGCAGTGTGAGCGCGAGCTCGATAACAGCCCACACGCCGGCAACGGCGAGCAGCAGCAGGGCGATTTGAATGGGACTCATACAAGCCTCCCGAAGGAATCGAAATACAGACGCTTTTCATGGTACCCCAAACAAGAGGAAAGATACCCAAAGGGAATGTGCGAGGTGCCAATGACCTACTTGGGAGCGTTACCGTTACGGTCGCGCTCGCTTTGCTCTACGCGCCACTCTTCCCAACCGCGGCCCGCAGGCTGCCAGAACGCGCCGCGCTCCAACCCTTCGGGCAAATACCGCTGGTCGACCCAGCCTTCGGGATAATCATGCGGATACTTGTACACACCGTACTCATCGCTGCCCGGGCGATGGCGATCGCGCAGGTAGCTGGGCACCTCGCGAAGCCCACTTGAATGGATGTCGGCCAGCGCCGCATCAATCGAGGCTTCGCACGCGTTAGATTTAGGCGCCAGGCAAACATAGAGTGCAGCCTGAGCCAAGTTAATGCGGCATTCGGGATAGCCAATGACCTCGGCAGACTTAAACGCGGCATGTGCCACCAAGAGCGCCTGCGGATCGGCGTTGCCGACGTCCTCGGAAGCGTGGATCATAATGCGGCGAGCAATAAACTTGGGATCCTCTCCTGCATCGATCATGCGCGCAAGCCAATAAATGGTGGCATCGGGGTCGCTGCCGCGCATAGACTTAATAAACGCACTGATAATGTCGTAGTGCATGTCGCCGTTTTTATCATACGAAAAACCACGACGAGGGTTGGCAATCTTAACGTCATCCACGGTGATGAGATAGCGCTCCCCCGCCGCCGGCGTTGGCGTTCCCTCGGTATCGGGACGCGTGACGGCAATCTCGCTCGCAAGCTCAAGCGTCGTGAGCGCCGAACGAGCATCGCCCGCGGCCAGCGTGCAGATGGACTTAACCGTATCCTCATCGGCCGAGAACTTGCCGTTCAGACCCTGCGGTACCTCGAGTGCACGCTCAATCAGCGTGGCGATATCCTCGTCCTTCAGGTGCTCAAGCTCTACCACGCGACCGCGCGAGAGCAACGCCGAGTTGACCTCAAAGTACGGATTCTCCGTCGTGGCGCCAATCATAATGACGGTACGGTTTTCAACCGCATGCAAAAGCGCATCCTGCTGCGACTTCGAAAAACGGTGAATCTCGTCGATGAACAAGATGGTACGGCGGTCATACGTATTCAGGCGCGTCTTTGCCTCGTCAATCACGCGACGCAGGTCCTTCACAGTACCCGTGACGGCGCTGACCTCGACAAACTCGCTCTTGGTATGGTTAGCGATAATGTGGGCCAGCGTCGTTTTGCCCGTACCGGCCGGCCCATACAGAATCACACTCGACAGTACGTCATGCTCAATCGCGGCACGCAGCCACGAACCCTTGCCCACGGCCTTTTGCTGACCCACGTACTCGTCGAGCGAATTGGGGCGCATGCGAACCGCAAGCGGCGCATTTTTAAAGGAACGCTCGCGCGTCGAGGCAGAAAAAAGGTCGTCCATAGCCATCCCATGCATCAATCAAAAGCTTTGCTCGTCAACAGTATACCGAATATATACGAACTACCGTTCGTTAATATAGGTACGGTGTGGAAACTTCAAGCCCGGGAATAGCTTGCTCGTCAGCTCGCAGAAATAGCCGTCCGTCATGCTCGCGATATAATCCATCACCGCTTGATCCTTGTCGTCCTGCCAGGCATAGGTGCGATCGTAGTAGGAAAGCTGCTGCTCAATGCGCGAAATATGATGCTTAAAGATGTAAGAGGACTCGTCGCCTTCGTTTATATCCTGCAGGCAACGGTCGTAGAGCTTTTCGAACGCCTCGCGCAGCTCCGCTTCGGAGTCGCCTTCAATGCCGCCCTTGCTATAGATCTTCTCGTAGTTCTCGCGCTTGGCTCGGCGGATTTCCTCAAAAAGCTCCTCACTCATCTCGATGCGCGGCTTGCCATAGCTGTGCTCGACGATATCAATGGAGGCATGCGTAAGGATCCAGCTGTTGTATGCCCCGCCCAGGTCATCGTCAAAGGCGTCGGGCGCCAGCAGGCCCGCCGCAATGGCGTCTTGGCGATCGCGTCCAACATAGGCAAGGATATCCGAGATGCGAACCACGCAGCCCTCGAGCGTCATGGGACGTAGGTGCTCAATTGCGCTATAGCCCTTGGCAATGCAGTCCTCAACCGTTTGATCGAACTGGTCAAAGGAATCCATGTCCGAGAGCTCAAACACGCGCTGCTCGTATTCGCCGTTATGGCACAAGACGCCGTCGAGCGTCTGGAGCGACACGTTGCGGCCGTACAGCGCATCGAGCACGCGAACCGACTGCACGTTATGGAAAAAGTAGCGACCCGTGCGCTCGTGGTAGATATCGTTGAGGAATCGCTCGCCCGCATGGCCAAAAGGCGTGTGTCCCAAGTCATGGCCCAGACCAATCGCCTCGATCAGATCGCAGTTGAGCCCCAGGGCGCGACCGATATCGCGCGCAATGCGCGAGACAAGCTGCACGTGCAAACCACGGCGCGACAGATCATCATTACTACGGAAGCTAAAGACCTGCGTTTTGCCTGCATAACGCGTGTACGCCGGAAGATGAAGAATCTTTTCGGTATCACGCATAAACGCCGGACGCATAAGCGTGCCTTTGTCGGCAGCGCGATCAATACGACGAATGACCTGGTCGTCGTTGCAACGATACGGGTTGACGGCACCCGAAGCACGATCGGCGGAAATGCGCTCGACGAGTTCGGGCGACAACGCCGCGGGAATACGGTCCATGCGCGCCTTAATGACGGCCGCTTCTTGATTAGTTGCCATGGCATGCTCCTTAAAAAGGATGCGCAATCGGTTACAAAGTACAGCCCACGACCTCGATTATGGCAAATATCGGTACCAAAAACGGGAGCAATGGCAGGGAGCGCGATTTTGTGAAGAGGCAGGAGAGGGCAAGGACCAGGAGCGCGACGGCAAATGCCACGATGCCGCCCAGAGGGTCGAGCGTGCAAAGCGCGAAGAGTGCCTTGACATCTCCCATGCCAATACCCGAGGTTTGGCGAAGACGACGCCAGAGGGACTCAGTCAACACAAGGGCAAGGTAGACGATGACCGCAAGACCAGCGTGGTCAAGCGCCGTGTTAACGCCTTTGTCGAGCCAAACGCCTGCTAATGCCGCCACCGCACACGCTCCGGCAAGCGCATTCGGAAACCGCCGCTCACGGGCATCAATCGCCGCGCCGGCAAAGATGCAAATCCAAAACGGGATATAGACCATCGAGCACCTCCTCGAGCTGCATTACAAAAGCAAAAACCACCACAAAGGACCTGTCCCCTTTGTGGTGGTTTTGGTGGTGGTTATTTGGCGCCCTGCATGACCTCATCGAGGGTAACGTTGACGGCGTGCTGCGTCGGGACCCAGTCGACCTTTAGGAACAGAGCAGCCACCGTGATGGGGATATAGCTGAACATAAAGATCGGGAAGGTAAACAGGTTGGTCACCAGACGCCACTTTTGCGCGCAGTGAATGTGCTTGTACTCAAAGATGGTCGTAAGTAACGCAAGGATAAAGAAGGTCTGGTACATCATCGCGAAGGTCATAATGAGCGAGGCGGCACAAGCCTGCATCTCGACCTCGGTGGCCAAGAAGCCGTGCGAAAGCCCGCCCACGATGAGGAAGGTCGCGTTGGCGAGCATGGAGATCAGGGACAGCAGCATGCCCGGAGCGATGGTCATAAACATGTCGTAGGCGGCAAAGCGATGATAGCGGAAGGTCGATTTGACAAGATGCTTGCCATAGGTAAAAAAGACCTGGTAGAAGCCCTTGGTCCAACGCATGCGCTGTTTCCAGGACGCCTTAAACGTCACGGGTTGCTCGTCGAAGAACTCCGCCGGCGCATAACCGATGCGGATGCCGTGAATGGCGCAGAACGTGGTGAACTGGATGTCCTCGGTCAGCGTATGGAACTGCCAACCGTGCATGCCCTCGATAACACTGGCGGAGATGAGGTAACCCGAACCCGAGACAGCGCAGGACGTCTTGCAGATATTACGCGCGTTGTTAAGGAAGCGGGCCTCACGCAGATACCAGGTGGCGTTGGCAGACGAAATCCACGAACTGCCGAAGTTCTTGGAGTTGCGATAGCTCGTGACCACATGGAAGCCCTGGTCAAAGGCATCATTCATCTTGGAGACGTAATCGCGGGAGATAACGTTATCGGCATCGAAGATAAAGTAGCCCTCAAACGTGTCGGGATACTCGTTGAGAATGCGATCGAAACCAAAGTCCATGACCCAGCTCTTGCCCTTACGAGCCAGGTCATTGCGCTCGTAAACAATGGCACCGGCCTCGCGCGCGAGCTGCGCGGTGTTGTCGGTGCAGGCGTCGGCAACGACAAAGACCTCGATGAGCTCGGACGGATAGTCCTGATCCTTGATGGAGCGAACGAGGTTGGCGATCACGGCCTCCTCGTTATGCGCCGCAATAAAGAAGGCATAACGGTGGAGCTTTTTGGCCTTGGGAGGCGCGACCTCGCCACGAAGAGCGCCAATGACAAAGAAGACCACCTGGTAGAGGAAGCAGACCGTGAGCAGCGTGACGACAATCTGGTTGAAGATCACGATGGGCGTGTTAGTTTGTAAAAAGGCGAGCATGCAGGCTCCCAGGAACGCGTTACGTAAACAAACGTATATATTACCGTAGGGTGAACGAGTTCAAGAAACCACCTAATACTGGCTAGGCTTCGAGAAGACCGAGCTGCGGAACGATTTCGTCACCGGCGGCAGTGCGACCGAGCGATCGCGGGGCCAGGTCATCCAGAACCGCGGCAAGGTCCCACGGCAGCTCGTCACGGCACTCAATGCGCTCCCCCGTCACGGGATGGTCAAACGCCACGCGCCAAGAATGAAGGAACTGCCTGGTCAGGCCCTGATCTGCGCGCGCATCGCACTTGCCGTAGAGCGGGTCGCCTACGCAGGCGTGGTTGATATGGCGCATATGCACGCGAATCTGATGTGTGCGGCCCGTAAACAGATGACACTCGACGAGCGTATAGCCGTCGTCAAAACGCGTGGAATCAAAGCGCTCGAGAACCTTAAAGGTCGTAATGGCCTGGCGTGCGAAAGGATCGTCCGAAACCGCCATCTTGACACGGTCACGGGTAGAACGGGCTATGCCGGTGTTAATGGTGCCCTCATTCATGGCGATATGACCGTGAACAAGCGTAATGTAGCGGCGGTCGAGCGTGCGCGTACGGATAAGGTTTTGGAGCGCGCGCTGGGTGTCGTCGTCCTTGGCCGCAAGCATGAGACCCGAGGTATCGCGATCCAAGCGATGCACGATGCCGGGGCGGTCCTCGCCCTGCACGGTACCCAGATGGTCGATACCGCAGTGAAAGACCAGGGCATTCGCGAGCGTACCGCTCTCATGACCATGCGCAGGATGGCATACCAGGCCGCGCTGCTTGGAGAGCACAATGAGATAGTCGTCCTCATAGCGAATGTCGAGCGGGATGGCCTCGGGAATCACATCGGTGGGATCGTGCGGCTCGGGCAAATCGACCGAAATACGGTCGCCGGCTCGCACGGCGTACTTTTTGGACAGGCAGGTCTCGCCATTGACGCATACGGCACCGCCCTCAATCAGATGCGCGCAGGCAGAGCGCGTAGGGCAGCCGTCATTGGCGCCCAGATAGGCGTCAAGACGCTGACCAGCGGCATCGTCGGCAACAAGGATATGGATGTCGGCCATTAGCGCTCATTCCTTTCGCGAATCTTGCGGGCACGCTCCCCACGTTGTTTAGCCTTGCGCTTGGCGCGGGCCTCGTCACGGGCGTTAAGCTCGGCGGTCGCATCGACCTCACGGGCCGCGGGGCTCAAGAACATGTAACCGAAGAGGGCGAGCGCGACACCCACGGTAATGCCGATATCGGCCACATTGAAAACAGGGAAGTCGATGAAGGTGGTGGCAATAAAATCGGTCACGAAGCCAAAGGCCAAACGATCGATAGCGTTGCCGATAGCACCGCCCGCAACCATCGCCATGCCCACAACCTCAAGATGGGCGAGCTGGGGTGAACGAACGAGGTACACGGCAATAGCGATAATGACCGCCAACGCCAGCACGGCAAACGCGATGCCATGCCCCTCGCCCATGCTAAAGGCAGCACCGATATTGCGGACAAACATAAAGTCGATGACACCGGGGATGACGGTCACATGCAAAGCGTCGCCCACGGCACGAACCGCAAGCTTGGTAAGCTGGTCAACAAGCAGCACAACGAGCGCTACCCCACCAGCAACACCCAACCGCCAACGCAAAGGCGGCGTCATATCCCCAGTACGACCCAAATCAATCCCCTACCCTCAAAACAATCGAATTCCGTTTAACGCAAATCAATATCTTATATTGACCAGCAACGAAATAGCCGATGATTCGTTACCGACAGCGAAAACCCGCCAGAGCGAGCAAGGTGCCTTGAAGCAAGGCGGCATAGACCTTATGGTCATGCCGCCGAAGCTGAAAGGCAGATTGCCGCTCTGGCGGGTTTGCAGCGTCAACCGGTTACGCGGTTTGGTAAAACCGCGTAACTACAAAGCATCAGCGCAGCGCTTGCAGATATGCGCATGGCCGTTGTACTCGCCGACGGTGGTGCGATAGTTCCAGCAACGGTCACAGCACTCGCCCTCGGCAGCCTCAATAGCAACGGAGAGCTCCTCACCCTGGGTCAGCTCAACATCGGAGACGATGTAGAACTCGGCCAGGTCGACGGCCTTGTCGCCGGTCAGCAGCGCATACATCTCGGCGGGAACGACCGCCTTGACGCGGACCTGCTGGCTCTTGGTGAAGGTGCCGGCGGAGCGGGCATCCTC
>CAJMSG010000053.1:0-10699 GCA_905216105.1 uncultured bacterium
CACGGCACCCTGGAGCTCGTGGAGCCGGGCGTCCCCGTGTTCCTGTTCATGGGCGAGGACGAGAACCGCAAGCTCGATGAGCGCGTCCGCGCCTTCCTCAACCGCGGCGTCACCGGCGACACCGACATCAACATCATCGACACCGCCGAGTTCGCCATCCCGGGCCTTGACGAGGAGTTCCGCGTCATCGTGTCTCCGTGGATCCTGTCCTCGCTGATCACCGATCGACTCGCCGCCTACTACGAGACGGTCACCAAGCACAACCTCAACTACCGTCGCTACTATCACCAGTTCGACTACTAATAGTTGACCACTCATGTAAGAAGCACCCTGCCCGGGCGCATGCGTCCGGGCGTTTTTATGCCGAAATTCGCTAGGAAGGGGAATCGAATGAGGCAGTTCATCGTGGCATCCCATGCTCATTTCGCGTCTGGAATCGTCGAGAGCATCGGCCTGCTTTCCGGCGAGCGCGAAAACGTCCATGCGCTCTCTATGTATGTCGACGGAAACGAGGACCTGGCCAAGGAAGCCACAGCGATTCTGGACGGCTTTGCCTCGGACGATGAGGTCGTCGTTTGCACCGATCTCTTTGGCGGCAGCGTCAACAACGAGTTCACCAAGGTTGTCCAGACGCGTCCCAACACGCATCTGGTGACCAATATGAATCTGCCGCTTCTGATCCAGCTGCTGTTCGTGTCCGATTCCACCCCGATCGACGAGGCCATTCGTCAGATCGTCGAGGCGGACGACACCAAGGTCAAGTACGTCAACGACCTGCTGGGCCAGGCCGAGCTCGATGAGTTTTAATCGTTAGGGAGCACATCATGATTCAGATGATTCGCGTAGACTATCGACTGCTTCACGGCCAGGTTGCCGTGAGCTGGACCTCTGCTTTGGGTGCCGACTGCATCCTGCTGGTGAGCGACACGGTCCTCAACGACAAGCTGCGCCTGCAGGCCCTGTCCCTTGCAAAGCCCGAAGGGTGCAAGGTCGTCGTCAAAAACACCGAGGATGCCGTCAAGGCGCTCCAGAGCGGTGTGACCGACAAGTACAAGCTCTTCGTGGTTTGCGAGACGATTCAGCAGGCCGGCGCCGTCGCAAAGGCGATGGGCGTTAAGAAGATCAACCTGGGTAACGTCGCCTTTAGCGAGGACGCCCGCCAGGTCTCGACGAGCGTGTTCCTTACGCCCGAGAACGAGGCCTACGTGAAGGAACTGCTCGGCGAGGGCTACGAGCTGTTCATTCAGATGATCCCGGCGGATGCGAAGACTGACGCCGCAAAGGTCATCGGTTAGGGGCTGTCATGGTTATCAAGACAATCCTGATTTTCCTTATTGCCCTTTTGGGCTATTCCGAGTGGCTGACGGGCACGAGCTACCTCCAGCGCCCGATCGTGCTCGGACCTCTGGTCGGCCTTGTTATGGGCGATGTGGTGACCGGCACAATTATGGGCGCCACGATGGAGCTTGCCATGGTCGGTGCCATCTCGGTCGGCGCCTACAACCCGCCCGATACGATTTCCGGAACCATCCTGGGTGTATCCCTTGCCATGCAGGCCGGCGCGGACGCTTCGGCGGCGCTGACCCTGGGTATCCCTATCGCCACGATCGTTCTGGCGCTCGATACGGCTCTGGGCCAGCCGGTCATGCTGCTGCTGGTGCACCGTATCGACAAGAACGTCGAGGACGGAGACACCAAGGCCATCACGCGCAACATGCTCATCGCCGGTTACGCGCAGAGCTGGTGCGGCCTGTTGATCGTTCCCTTGGCCTTCTTCTTTGGCGCCGATGCCGTGGCCAGTCTGCTCAACATCATTCCCGATTTCGTTCAGACCGGTATGGATGTCGCCGCCGCCTTCTTGCCCGCACTCGGCTTTGCCATGCTGGCTCAGATGATTATGAACAAGACCGTGGCGCCGTTCTTCTTCGCAGGTTTCTTCCTCGTTGCCTACTTTGGCATTAGCACGACAGGCGTGGCGATCTTCGCCGCGATTATCGTCGTCGCAATGACGGTTTTGGGCGAGAAGAAAAAGACGGAGCAGCCCGCAGTGGCGACCGAGGATCCTGCGATTGGGAGTGGGTTCGATGAGTTTTAAGTTTGAGTCTTCCTACGACGGGCTGATTACCCGCGAAGATCTTAAGAAGCTGTTCTGGCGCTCGATTCCCTATGAGCACTCCTGGAACTACGAGCGCATGGGCCATATTGGCTTTATGTGGGCCCTCATGCCGATCCTGCGCAAACTCTACCCGCAGGATGCGGACTTTAAGGCGGCGCTCAAGCGCCACATGGAGCTCTATAACGTCACGCCGTATATCTCGACGCTTCCCATGTCCATTGCCGCCGCAATGGAGGAAGTCAACGCTACCGAGGACAACTTCGACACGAGCGCGATTTCCAACGTCAAGCTCGCTTTGATGGGTCCGCTTTCCGGTGTGGGCGACGCGTTCTACTGGGGCACGCTGCGAATTTTGGCTACGGGTGTTGGCACCTCGCTAGCATTGCAGGGTTCCATTCTCGGTCCGATTTTGTTCCTGCTAGTGTTCAACGTTCCCCACTACATCATTCGCTACGTGCTGACGTTTGTGGGATACCGCTTTGGCTCGGACATGATCAGCAAGGTCCAGGAGTCGGGCATCATGGATACGATCGTCAAGATGGCCTCCATCATGGGCGCCATGGTGATCGGCGCCATGACCATGGAGATGGTCACGGTGGACATTCCGCTCATGGTTGGCGCGGGCGATGGTGCTCAGACGCTGGCAGAGCTGCTCAACGGAATCTTCCCGGGCTTTGTCACGATGGGGCTGTTTGGAATCGTCTATCTCATGCTTAAGAAGAAGATGAATCCGCTGCTCATCATGCTTGTGATTTTGCTCGCGAGCATCGCCGGCGCGTTCTTTGGAGTGCTTGGTGTCCAGTAGCGTATCCGTCATAATGAGAACAATGTAAGAGGGGGCGTCGCGCACACTGTGCTGCGGCGCCCTTTTGCCGAAAGGTGGACAAGATGGAGTATCCACAGCTTGCCGTTATGAATATCAGCCATCGGTATTTTGACCTGGAGGAGTTCTTTTCGTCGGCGGCGGCTTCGGGCTACACGTGCTGCGAGCTTTGGACGGGGGCGATGCATCTGTATGTGGATTGCCATGGCTATGATTCGCTCGAGCAGGTGAGGGAGCTCTCGCAGCGGTATGGGGTTCGGATTGTGGGGCTTTGTCCCGAACAGAACAACCCCAAGCCGTGGAATATCGCGGCGCGCGGTAATGAGGCGCGTGCCCGCACGCTCGCGTACTTTAAGAACGTTGTGGATATCGCGGCAGAACTTGGAGCCGAGCAGGTCATGGTCTCGAGCGGCTGGGCATTTTTGAACGAGCCGATCGAGGACGCGTGGGGTCGCAGCGCCTCGATGCTGCGTGCGATTGCCGAGCATGCGGGCCCGCGCGGCATTCGTCTAGTGCTCGAGGCTCTGCAGCCGGTTGAGTCGATGATCGTGAACTCGGCGGCGGATACAAAGCGCATGATTGACGCGGTTGACCATCCGGCGCTCAAGGCGTGCCTTGATATGGGTGCCATGGCGGTGGCGGGGGATACCATCGACGATTATTTCGATCTGCTTGGCGATGGTGTCGCCCACGTGCATTTTGTCGATGTTGCGGCAGATGGCACGACGCATCTCGCCTGGGGTGACGGCGACCGCGATATGCGGGCCGACCTGGATAGGCTGGTGGCGCGTGGCTATCGCGGGGTTGTTTCGGCCGAGACCTACGACTGGCGCTATTTCGCTGATCCCGCGGCAGCCGATGCCCAGGTCATGGCGGAGTATCGCCGCGCGACTGGCGCCTAGGCGGGCGTCGAGCTGCCGTTCGGCAGTTTTTAGCTTGGTGCTCTTTGGGAGGCGGGACGCGCTTTCCGGTTGAGGCTTCTGGCGGAAAGCGTGTCCCGGAATTGCGATTCAGAACGGGACGCAGTTTCCCGTTGGGATGGGTTTGGGAAAGCGTGTCCCATTCTGGAGACTCATTCCGGGATGCATTTTCCCGATGGGGCGGGTTTCGGAAAGTGTGTCCCATTCTGAGCGTCTATTCTGGGACGCCGTTTCCGGTTGAGGCCTCAAGTGGAAAGTGCGTCCCAGTTTTTGGCTGGAAGGTGGGACGCGCTTTCCGTATGTTTCCAAATGAATACGCTGTGAGCCTAGGGAGACGATTCTCCCCGCAAGCACTCTAGTATGCTAAAGTACCCAGAAGACCGGCGGAGCTATGCCGGTCTTCTGTTCTATATGAAGCACAGCATGAGGAGGCTCACCAGATGACGGCCACACCGTGGGGATTCCGGGACATATTGCCCGAGGAGGCTCAGGCGCGCGAGGAGATTGCGCTGACGGTGAAGGGCTGTTTTAGGGGGCATCATTACCTGCCGGTCGAGACGCCACTACTCGAGGACAAGGGTTCGCTCGAGGAAGGTGGCCGCATCGCGGATACGCCGTTCAAGCTCTTTGACGACGACGGTCGCCTGCTGGTGGTCCGTCCCGATAACACGCTGCCCATCGTGCGCCTGGTTTCGACCCGCATGCGTGCGGCCGACCTGCCCCTGCGCCTGCGCTATGAGGCGCCGGTGGTCCGCGAGTGCCAGCGCAATGCCGGCGGTTCGCGTCAGTTTACGCAGCTGGGCTTTGAGCTCATCGGTGCGGGCGATACCGCGGGCGATGTCGAGATTGTCTCGCTGGTAGCGGAGGCCGTGCGCAAGCTCGCACTGCCTGATGCGCGAATTATCGCAGGTAGCGTGCGCCCGTTTAAGGAGTTGCTCGCGGCATGCGAAGATCGCGAGCTGGCTGCCGAGGCGCTGTGCTGTGTGCACGCTAACGACTTTGTGGGCCTCGATGCCCGCGTGGCGGAAAGTGCCGAGTCCGAGGCCGTCAAGGCTGCCATTAGCGAGCTGCCGCGCCTACACGGTGGCGCCGAGGTGCTCGACCGCGTGGATGCGCTGTTGGCTGCGGCCGGTATCGTCGCGCCGTTGACGCGCGAGCTGCGTGCCTTGGTTGAGGGTCTGGCCCCCGAGGACGCCCAGGTGCTGTCCTTCGACTTTTCCATCATGAATTCCTTCGATTACTACACGGGCCTGGTCTTTAAGGCCTATGCCGGTGGCCTGCCCGATCCGGTCGGCTCGGGCGGTCGCTACGACTCCATCTTTACCGGCGCGTTCGGCGACGGCATCGAGGTGCCGGCGGCGGGTTTCGCCTTTTCGCTTGAGCGCCTGGAGGCCGCGCGCACTTCGGCCGAGGACGCCGCCTCCGATGGTGACCACGCCGTGGGCCGTGGCGCCGAGGGCCCGTTGCGCATCGCCGTGCCCAAGGGCTCGCTCAAGGCCGACACGCTCGACGTGCTTGAGGCTGCGGGCTTGGACGTTTCCGAGCTGCGCGATCCCGGCCGTCATCTGATCGTGCGCGGTCGCGACACGCGTGCCGGCGAGGGCACGGTCGGCGACATTGAGTTTGTCATCGTGCGTCCCAGCGACGCGCCCGCCTTTGTGGGCTGCGGCGGTGCCGACTGCGGCATCTGCGGCTGGGATTCGCTCATTGAGGCCGACCTCAACCTGCTGCAGCTCGTCGATTTGGGCTACGGCCTGTGCACCTTTATTGAGGCGGAGCCCGCGTGGCGCGCCGGCCGGGCCGAGCGCAACTATGCCCGTCGCGGCTCGCTGCGCGTGGCCACCAAGTACCCGCGCATCGCGAGTGCCTGGTATGCCGAGCGCGGCGTGAACGCCGACATCGTTTCGCTGCACGGCAATATTGAGTTGGGCCCCATTGTCGGCATGACCGACCGCATCGTGGATATCACCGCCACGGGTGCGACCCTGCGCGACAACGACCTGGTCATCACTGGGCGCATTATGGATTGCACGGCCCGCTTCTTCGTCAACCCGGGTGCCGCACGCCTCGATCCGCGCGTGCGCAACCTGGCCGATCGCCTGGCGGCAGCCGTGAAGGACAAGCATTTTGAGCCCGTCGCGGGCTCGGCACAATAGCGCGAGCGCGCACGGGCGCCCCCATATCCGGGCTGCGGACCGATTGGTGCCGCTGCCCGGCCTCTCGTTTCTCAAACGCAACCTCAACCGATAGGGGATACCGATATGAAGACCATCAAACTTGCTCCCGGGGAGCGCCTCGTCACCAATCAGCTCAACCGCAAGGGCGTGCTGCCGCAAAACATCGTCGACGCCGTCCGCGATATCGTGGCCAACGTGCGTGCCAACGGCGATGCCGCGGTGCGCGATTACTGCCAGCGTTTTGACGGTGTTGAGCTGCAGAGCTTCCGTTTGCCGCAAGAGCAGATCGATGCCGCGCTCGAAGGCCTCGACCCGGCCTTTGTCGCCGCGCTCGAGAAGGCCGCGCGCCAGATTCGCGAGTTCCACCAGCGTGAGGTCGAGCAGAGCTGGTTTACCACGCGTGCGGACGGCACGATGCTCGGCGTTAAGGTGACCCCGCTCGCTGCGGCCGGCATCTATGTGCCGGGCGGTCGCGCGCAGTATCCCTCCACGGTGCTCATGAATGCCATTCCCGCCAAGGTCGCCGGCGTCAAGCGCGTGGTCATGGTGACCCCGCCGCAAAAAGACGGCCTGATCAGCCCCTACACGCTCGCCGCGGCAAAGCTCGGCGGCGTGGACGAAATCTATATGGTGGGCGGCGCTCAGGCTGTGGCCGCGCTGGCGTACGGCACCGAGACCATTCCGCGTGTCGACAAGATCACCGGCCCGGGCAACGCCTTTGTCGCCGCGGCCAAGCAGATTGTCTCGGGCGACGTGGGAATCGACATGGTTGCCGGCCCCTCCGAGGTCTGTGTGCTGGCCGATGCCACGGCCAAGCCTATGGTGGTCGCGGCCGACCTGATGGCCCAGGCCGAGCACGATCCGCTGGCAGCCTGCTATCTGGTAACCTGCGACGAGCAGTTTGCGCGCGAGGTCGAGGCAGGTGTCGACATTCTGGTAGCGCAGTCCCCGCGTGCCGAGATTACGCGTGCTTCGCTCGACAATGAGGGCACCATCGTGGTGGCCGCCGATATGGCCGCCGCCGTCGAGGCCGTGAACACCGTGGCGCCCGAGCACCTTGAGCTGCACTGCAAGGACGCGATGGGCTTGCTCGGCGGCATTCGCAACGCCGGCGCCATCTTTGTGGGCGCTTGGAGCTCCGAGCCGCTCGGCGATTATGTTGCCGGCCCCAACCACACCCTGCCGACCGGCGGCACCGCCATGTTCTCCAACCCGCTTTCGGTGGAGGAGTTCGTCAAGCGCTCGAGCGTTATCTGCTATACGCCCGAGGGCCTGCTCTCCGACGCTCCTGCCACGCAGCGCCTGGCCGAGGCCGAGGGCCTGTGGGCGCACGCGCTTTCCGCCGCTCTCCGTCGCCGCGTGTTGGAGCAGGGCGAGGATGCCGTGAGTGCCGAGTCTCTGGCCGCGGCCGACCTGACCAAGGTTGCCTGGCCGGGCGATACGACCGCGACGGTCGCCGAGGGTGTGGACCTGGCGGCTGCGGGCGGTGCCGCTGGCGCGGTCGTCGAGGGGGCCTAATATGGCCGAGCTGACGTCTCGTATGAAGGAGCTTGTCCAGCCTTACCTGGCCGGTATTGAGCCCTACGATCCCAACTTTACGCCCACGCGTATCAACCTTTCGGCCAACGAGAACACCTATCCCGTGCCGGCCGGCGTGCGCGAGGCGGTCGACGCCGCCCTGGCTGCCACACCGCTCAACCGCTATCCCGATCCCATGTCCAACGACCTGCGCGACGAGCTTGCTGCCTGGCATGGCGTGACGCGCGAGAACATCTGCGTGGGCAACGGCGGCGACGAGCTGCTCTATAACTATCTGCTGGCGTTTGGCGGCGCGGGAAGGATTCTGCTCAACTGCCCGCCGTGCTTTAGCGAGTATGCGTTCTTTGCGTCTCTGTGCCAGATCGAGGTGCGCGACGTGTGGCGCGACCCGGCGACCTTTGAGCTCGACCAAGCGGCTGTGCTCGCGGCCGCGCCCGAGTGCAGCCTGGCCATCGTGACCTCGCCCAACAATCCTACGGGCGACGTGGCGCCGCTCGACTTTGTCGCGGCCCTGTGCGATGCGTGCCCCGGCATGGTCATGGTCGACGAGGCCTACGTTGAGTTTGCCGACGATTCGTTTGGCGCGGCCACCACGGCGCAAGGCCTTATTGCCGAGCATCCCAACCTGGTGGTTCTGCATACGCTGTCCAAGGCGTTTGGCGCCGCCGGCACGCGTCTGGGCTACGTGATCGCGGCGCCCGAGGTCATCGACGTGTTCGCGGCGATTCGCCAGATCTACTCGGTCAACGTGCTGAGCCAGGCGGCGGCGCTTGCCTGCGTGCGTGCCCGCGATGCCTACTCGCCCGTGGTGGCACAGGTCGCATCCGAACGCGAGCGCGAGCTGGCCGCCCTGCGCGCGCTGGATGCCGAGGGCCTGCCCGTGGAGGCGTGGCCGAGCGCGGCGAACTTTGTGCTTGTGCGCACGCCGCATGCCACGCGCGTGCGCGAGCGTCTGCGCGACGAGTATTCCATCCTGGTGCGCGACTTTAGCTACGCGCCGGGGCTTGCGGACTGCCTGCGCATTACCGTGGGTACCCCGCAGGAAAACGACGAGGTGCTGGCTGCGTTTGCCGCGCTGGTGAAGGAGGAGATGTAGATGGGCCGTTATGCCGAGGTAACCCGTAAGACGGGGGAGACCGACATTGTCGTCAAGCTCGACCTGGACGGAACCGGTGTGTGCGACATTTCGACCGGCGTGCCGTTTTTCGACCACATGCTCAACGCCTTTGGTCGCCACGGTCTGTTTGATTTGGCGGTGCATGCGGTGGGAGACGTGGAAGTCGACGCGCACCACACTGTCGAGGACACGGGCATTGTGCTGGGCGAGGCGTTTTGCCAGGCGCTGGGCGACAAGGCGGGCATCACGCGCTTTGCCGACGCGGCGATTGCCATGGACGAGACGCTTGTGATGGCTGCCGTGGATATCTCGGGCCGCGGGCAGGCCTACTGCGAGCTGCCCGTGCCGACCGAGCGCGTGGGCAGCTTCGATACCGAGCTGGCCGTCGAGTTCTTCTACGCCTTTGCGCGCGATGCCAAGCTCACGCTGCACGTGCGCGAGCTGGCGGGCGGCAACTCGCACCACATTATCGAGGCCGCCTTTAAGGCCGTGGGCCGTACCATGCGCCACGCCTGCGAGCTGGACCCCAGCGTGCAGGGCATTCCCAGCACCAAGGGCTCGCTGTAACCTACCAAAAAGGGACAGGTTTATTTTGGCAGGTTTTATCTGCGGAAATGCTGTCTCGAGTGTTGGGTGAACGTTTAACCGACCAAAATAAACCTGTCCCTTTTTGGCAGGTTTTGGACGATGAGATAAGGGAGGGTCGCGTGGGCGAACCGAAGATCGTGGTGGTCGACTACCACAAGGGCAACTTGTCGAGCGTCGTGCGCGGGCTTGCGCGCGCCGGTGCCGCCGCCTGCACGTCGGACGATCCGGAGCAGATCCGCAACGCCGACGGCCTGGTCATCCCGGGCGTGGGCGCGTTCTATGACGCGATCGCCTTTATGCGCCAGAGCGGTGAGGAGGCGGCCGTGCTCGATGCCGTTGCCGCCGGAACCCCGCTGCTCGGCATCTGCCTGGGCCTTCAGCTGTTTTTTGAGTGCGGCAACGAGGGCGTGCCTGCGGACGAGAGCGTGGTCGCCGACGGCAGCGCCTCCGAGCAGGCTGATGGTCCCTGGGTCGATGGCCTGGGTATTATGCGCGGTTCGTGCACGCGCTTGGAGTCGATCCGCCTGAAGGTGCCGCACGTGGGCTGGGACCGGGTGCACATGACGCCCGCCGGTGCGGCCGATCCGCTGCTTGCCGGTTTTGCCGAGGGCGCCAACATGTACTTCACCCACAGCTATGCGGTGGCCGACGACGCCGATGCCGCCGATGTGCTGGCGCGCACGCACTATACGCGGAGCTTCCCGTGCATCGTGCGCCATGGCAACGTGTGGGGCTGCCAGTTCCATCCCGAGAAATCCTCTGCGCTGGGTCAGCGCATCCTTAAGAACTTCGTGAGCATCGTCGAGGGGGCCGGCCGATGATTCTGTTTCCCGCAATCGATTTGATCGGCGGCAAGGTCGTGCGCTTGGAGCGCGGCGACCGCAGCCGCTGCAAGGTATATTCCGACGACCCCGTGGCAGTTGCCCGCTCGTTTGCCGAGCAGGGCGCGAGCTGGGTGCACGTCGTCGACCTGTCCGCTGCCTTTGGCGAGGACGAGGACGCGTGCGCTGCCAACTCGGCAGCGATCGAGGCCATCTGCGGCGTCGGCGGTCTGTCCGTGGACGTGGGCGGCGGCGTTCGCTCGCTTGCACGCATCGACGAGCTGGCCGGCTACGGTGCTCGCCGCATTGCGCTGGGCACCGTGCTGGTGACTGAGCCAGGTTTTGCCGAGGTGGCAGCCCAAGGCTTTGGCGAGCTGCTGGTCGCCGACATTGCCGCGCGCGACGGCCAGGTTAAGGTGAACGGCTGGCGTGACGGCGCGGGCGTGGCACTCGACGACGCCGTGGCGCAGCTTTCCGAGCTGGGCTTTAAACACCTGGTCTATACCGATATCGCGCGCGACGGCATGCAGACGGGCATCGATGTGGCGGCGTATCGTCATGTGGCCGAGGTCGCGGGCTTTCCCGTCGTGGCTTCGGG
>CAJMSG010000054.1:0-10453 GCA_905216105.1 uncultured bacterium
AAGTACAAGTTCGGCAACAGGAAGTTCTGGGCGGAGGGCTACTACGTGTCCACCGTCGGCCTGAACGAGGCGACGATCGCCAAGTACATCAGGGAGCAGGAGTCCCACGACATCGCGCTGGACAAGCTGAGCGTGAAGGAGTACGAGGACCCCTTCAAGAGGGGGTGATCCCGCCGGTTCGACCGGCGCGCCACGGGTCAAGATGCACTAGGCCTGGACGAAGTCCGGGCCCGCGCCTTTAGACGCGAGCCCGGGGCCCGTGGGTTATACCCTAAGAGCAAACCACCCTTTTTAAGGGTGGTTCTGATTTTAGGCAGAGGGGAAGGCTTTGGCGAGACCGGCGCGCGTCTGCGTGTCGGTCTTTTGGTAGATAGAGCTCAGGTGGCGCTGTACCATGCGCATCGAGATGCCGAGTTCCTCGGCGACCTGCTTGAGCGGGCGTTCATCCTGGGTCACGGCTATGAGCACGTCGACTTCGCGCGGGGTGAGAGCGTGGTTGGCGATGAAGGCCTGGCGTTGCTCCTCGATGGTGGGGGCGGCGAGTGCTTCCTTTGCCAGTTGTTCGCGCTCGCGCTCCTGCTCGGTTTGGGGCAGGCGAAACAGGCCGGCTGCCACGAATGCCGCGCAGGCGGCGACGAGCAAAACGAGTGCGCCGATCATAATGAGGGCAACGTTGTCCGAGGTTACGAGAGCAAGCGAGATGCCCGATGTAGTGAATGCGCATACATTGTTGGCGGCGCGTCCCATGCCGGCCCAGAGGGCGGGCGCATGCATGCGCGGTGCCAGCTGTGTAAAGGTGGCGGTAAAGAACGTGACAAAAAAGCCCGAACTCAGATAAAAGACGACAAGGCCCAGGTTGGGATCGGCGCCGGCCTCCACGGCCAGGATGGAAATGGCCGAGAGCACGGCGATGCCGAGCATGACAAGTCCCATGTAGCGGCGCTCGGCAAGGTCAAAGATAGGACCGGCGGCAAGGCCGCTTGCCGCCAAAAAGAGGCGCGGCCAGGTTTGCACGGCAATGGTGCCGTGGGCGTTGGAGAGTGTGACCACGTTGTCGAGGGTCGAGAACAAGCAGGCGAGAATCATGACGAGCGCGATGCTCCAGCATGCCTGTTTGGCGAGGGCATGAGAGGGCTCAATAAAGGGATTGATGGCGGAGTTGGAGCTCTCGGCGGCCTTTTGGGGAACGATGCTGAGGGCGGAGATGGCGATAGTCGCTGCGCCAAGGACGATGAGCTCTGCGATACCGCCGCAATTGAGCAGGTTGATGGCGAACTGTATCAGGATGCCCGCGGCATAGGCCGCTCCTGTGCCAGTGGCGAGCTTGGGATCATCCTGGAATGCCAACGAAAAGGCGTGGTGCGCTGCGGCACCCAACAGGCCGAGTCCAAAGAACCCCACGCAGCCCAGAATTTCGAGCACAAGCGGGGCCGTAGGGAACTGAATTTGGGTCAGGCCCACGATGACGATAGGGACGGCGGCGGCGTTGACGGCTGCCAGCGAGTGGCCTTTGCGCTGTGCGAGCCCGAGCAGCGGCGCATATCCGATAAAGCCGATCACGCTGGCGCCGAGGATGAAGCCCTGCGCAATCACAACACGCTCGGCACCGGTGAGCAGCCCGACATTAATGTCGAATCGAAACTCGGCGGCAAGAAAGACAAAGGTAAAGAGCGCAAGTGCCAGAAGCGCGTTGATTTTAGGCTTACTCAGATTCAAGGACAGTCCTTTGGGTGGACGGAATAGTCGTGTTCTCGATTGTAGCGTCCCTGGGACGCGTGTGACGACAACGAAATCATATTGAATTAAACCGCAGGTAGAGACCTAGGTTCGCATCTGCGAACCTAGGCATACGGAGTCATTTGGCACATCTTGGTGGTACAGGACCACCACGAAGGGGACAGGCACCTTTGTGATGGTATGGTCCATCGACCGAGGGAGGCACCTATGAACGGAAGTCATTTTGCCAAGCAAACGCAGCGCGAGCGCACTTGCTCGCTGGTTCACGGTTCGTGGAAACGGGCGGGTGCCAGGCTGGCGTGCGTCGGAGCGTGTGCGCTCATGGTCGGTCAGCTGCTGCTGCCAAGCGTTGCCTTGGCAGCAGATTGGATCAACGTGGGTGGCACGCAGTACAACGGGGGTGTTGCCGTCGGCGACGAGGCGGGCACGTGGTCCTGGAACGGCGCCGACGACATGCAGCTCAATGGCTATAACGGCGGCGGCATCAGCGCCGAGGGCAACCTCAACATCGGTGTGACCAACACCAACACCGTTACGGCCGATGCCGGTCAGAGCGCCATCGAGGTCTCAGGCGGCAACCTTTCCATCACGGGCGACGGCACACTCAATGCGACGGGCCAGACCGATGTCATCACGGCCGCGGGTAACGGTATTACCGGTGGCGACGTCACCGTCGACGGGGCCACGGTCAACGTGACGGCGACGGGTACGGATGCAAATGGCGAGGAGTGCGAGAACGCCGAGGCCATAACTGCGTTTGGCGGAGACGTGACCATTAAAAACGGTGCGACTGTCGATGTGAAGGCAGGGCGCGCGGCGGGGTCCGGTGACGGGTATTACGGTTACGTGACGGGCATCTATGCCACTAACGGTGCACCTGGGGAAGACGGCGAGTTTGCATGGGAACATGACGGGCAGAGCAACAAAGGCGGCCGCGTATCGATCGGCTCCGGCTCAACGGTGACGGTCAAGGCCGAATCCACTCTGGAGTCTCAGGGAATTGTGTCCCGTGTCAACAACGGCGCAGCGCGTGTCGAAATTGCAGGCGATTCGCTCGTGACCGCAATTGCCGATGCTTCGAATGGTATGTGGGGTGCCGTGGGTATCGAGGCGGCCGGAATGGGCAACGATGCCACTGCCGATATCATCATCGATGGAAAGAACACGTTTGTGACTGCGATTGCCAGCGCCTCGAAAGATCGGTATTCCAAGGACACGTATGGTCTGCATACCAGCTCGGGGAGTGCGGTCGAGGGCGGAAGCATCCAAATTAAAAACGGCTCCGTTGTTGCCGAGGGCAACGATGGGGCAATCGTCGCTGACAACTACACGACCGCCAACGGTCCTGCCGGCATGATTGTTATCGGCGAGGGCGGGAAGGTCGTGCTTCCTGTCAATGGCGTGGTGCGCGACTACCAAAAACTGGGTGCCCGCCCCATGGCGCTGGGCAACCGATTTGAATATGCTGATTTTTGGGGACAGACGATTGGCGAGCCCGGCGAAGGCGTCCTGAGGGCCGATCGCGATGCGGACAAGATCGCCAAGGTCGCGCATATCGCATTCGACGGAGGTGCTATGCCTACTCCCGATCCGGCACCGACTCCTAAGCCGCAGCCGGGTGGCGAAGGCTCGACGGGCACGACGGGGGCGCCGAGCCGAGCTTCGGCACAGACCGGTTCGGCCGTGAATGTAAAGCTCGCTGCCGCCAAGGCATCCGTCACGGCTTCGAAGACGACGACTTCCGCTCTTGCGGCCATGGGCGATAGCGCCGCGTTGACCGTTGCCGCCATGGGCATTGCCGGCGCGACAGTTGCAGCCGCCGGCATCGCCGCCGCGCGTCGTCGCGAGGAATAGCAATTTTGCCTAGGGCATGCAGGGCATAAAACCTCGGTGCGCTTGATTGAGCCGCCGCGCAGGGATTTGCGTCCCCGCGTGGCGGCTTTTGCGTTTGCGCAGGTAGGGACGCGGGTTCGCATGTACGAACCTAGGCGTGGCGCCCGGTTTGCCGCACTGTGATGTCATGGAAACAAACCTCGATTAAGGAGGACGACATGCAAGGACAACATTTTGCCAAGCAGACGCAGCGCGAGCGCGCTTGCTCGCTCGTTCACGGTACTTGGCGTTGCGCGGGTGTGAGGGTCGCCAGCGTCGGTGCGTGCGCGCTCATGGTCGGCCAGCTGTTACTGCCGAGTGTGGCGCTTGCGACCGAATGTGCGGATTCTGCTGCTACGACGGGTGAGGTCGCTGCGGCTCCTGCGGCGCCGGCGGCTACGGTGGATGCGAATGCGGCGACAACACCGACAACCGAGGCTGCTCCGGCAACTCAGAACGAGGCCGATACTCAGCAGGTATCTTTGGCTGACACCGTCGAAGGGGCTGGCGATGCAATGCCCGCCGAGCAAAACGCTTCCAGCAACAACGCCGCCATGCCGGCAGACAACGCCATTATGCCCTGCGGTGTGACCGACGTGACGGGTGGGGGTGGCGTGACAATCGACACGAACGTCGAATCCTACTACAGGGAATGCGAGCTTCCACCCGAGATTTCTCTTACCGGAGGCGGTAGCTTCTCATGGGATTTTGGACCGGTCCCAGATGAGGTGGCGGATAAGCTATCAAACGCATCCGAAACTAAGTATTACAAGGCAGATGCCGCTACTGGCGCGCTTGTTGAAGTCGCCGATCAGTCTCAATCGAACGTGACGATTTCCATTGCGCCATATGAAGGGCAGATGCGCGCGACGCTGACCCTGACGGGTGGCGACTTTGTAGACGGAAACTATGCACTCATCCGCAACGAGGATGTGCCGTTTACTTCAACGTTGACGTTCGACGGCACCGACTATAATGATGGCATCCTCATCGGCGATCCTGATAGCACCTCCGATAAACCAGCTCAAATCGTTGTCCATGAAACAAGGACCGATTACTACCTGCGCTACAACTTCAACACCGTGGTAAAGCTAGCTGCTCATGGACAGGCAATCAATAGCGTTGATTTGGGTTCAGGATATATCGGCTATCGCGCTGGGGATACTCCCGCTCCAACCACTCATGTACCATACGCAGATTACGACAAGTATGAAATTGCTTACGAGTGCTGGGAGGAGATGGACAACAGCGACCCCACGGATCTTCATCCCGTCGCCTTCTGGTATTCCGACGAGGGCATGTACACACCGGGCATGAAGCGAATCGACAAGTTCGAAGAAGGCAAGCACTACATGCATTCTGTCATGCTACGCCAAAAGAACGGGTATGAGTTTGCCAACGGCTGCACTGTGGCAATCAATGGCGAGCCACTTAACGCCATGAGTGTTCAGAAAGTCGAAGATGGTCTGTTCCTTGCGCCGACCACATCGTTTACCTGCGAAAAGGCTCTTGTGTGGCAAGCAATCGACACGGTCGAGATTAATGGCGCTACCGTCACGTTCAAAGACGGCGATAAGCCGGTGTTCACGGGCGCTACGTCCGACGACACTCGTTATTGGTATCAGTGCGAGTTCTGGAATTCTGAGGATGGCGCTGGAGTGAACTCGGCATGGTTCTGGGATCAAAATATCGAGAACCACATTGATACGTTTGAGGCTGGGAAGACCTATAGCTACGGTTTCTATCTCAAGTCGCATGAGGGTTTCTACTTTACTCGTGACACTAGGGTCACAATTAATGGCAAGACTTATGGCTACTGGTGGAACGAATCCGATGCGGAGAATCTCGATAGAGACGGTAAGACGACCACCATGTGGGTCTATACCAATCTTACGATGACGCCTGAAGCAACGCCTGCGCCGACGCCCGACCCCAGGCCGACACCGGATCCCGAGCCCAAGCCAGATGCCAAGCCGGGCCAGGCACCAACGACCGCCACGACTACTACGACCGTCTCGACCACCAAGACTCCGGCCGTCAAGCCCACTGCCAAGACCACCGATGCCACCCTCGCCGCAACGGGTGACAGCACCGGACTTGTCGCCGCGGCCATGAGCCTCGCCGGAGCCATCACAGCAGCCATCGGCATCGCCTCAAAGCGCCGCGAGAACTAGGTTTCGGCGGAGGCCCTCGTTTCCACCTCAGCAAGATCTCAATCTGTAACACCTAGCCAGCAGAAACGGCTCTATCTGTTACAGATTTAGATGAACCGGCGGGTGGCCAACATAACGTCTCGATTTGTAACACCAAGCGGGGAATTTGACCTCTAACTGTTACAGATCGAGACAAACTGGCCGGCCAAGTCCAGAACCGCCGCAAAGGTGCCTGTCCCCTTTGCGGTGGTTTACGCAGGTAGAACGGTAGGTTCGTATATATGAACCTACCGTTCGCTTTGTTTTTGGACGACGATTACGCTGGATGACTTTAGGTTTGCAGGAAAGGAACGACCATGAGGTGGACTACTGTTCGAGCGCTTTGCCGCCGCCTGACCGTTGCCGCGGTGACCCTCACTATGGTGACGGGCTCGTTGCCCGTGGGCGCGTTTGCCGAGGCCCTCAACACCGACGGCACTTTTGTGCAGACGGATAACGGCCAAGCAGCCGACGCCGCTCCCGTCGATTCGGCTGACGCCCAAACGTCAGACTCTGCTTCCGCCGACCCCGCGCCCGATGCCGGCGCTGCCGACCCCACGGTGCTCGATACCGGTGACACCCCTACGCCCCCGGCCTCCGAGATTGCATCGGCGGCAGGCCTGACGGGCGCTGGGCAGACCGAGAGCACGCCCGTGGGCACGCTCGCCATCGATCTTGTCGAGGGCAAGGAGCTCGCCGAGCAGCAAAAGCAAGAGGAGACCGCCGAAGCCGAGGCAACCTGGAACGAGGAACTCGGGCTCTGGATGACCTCGAAGGGCGCCACGGGCGTAAAGGGCGAATACGACGATGGCTACGTGGCCGGCGAGCAGACCCCCGCGCAGTACTACTTCTCGATTGATAGCCTCACCAACGAAATTTCTATCGAGTATGGCGACGCGGGCATTACCACGTTGGAGGTGCCCTCGACCATCGACGACAAAAATGTCGTAAGCCTTACGGGTATGGGAAGCGCTGCGCTCACATCGATCACCTTCGCCCCTAATTCGCATGTCCGCTCGGTTGGAGGCTTGGGCGGCAGCAGCATCAAAGAGATCGCACTGCCCGATTCGGTCGAGGAGCTCAAGAGCTATGCATTCTACAAAAGCAAGACGCTCCAAACGGTAACCTGGCCCAACAACGCGGCCTTTACCACGATTCCCGAGCAGGCCTTTAAGGAATGTGAACAACTTGACGACAAGGTGGTGGCAACGCTGCCGCCTTCGGTCAAAACTATCGACTATCTTGCATTCGCCTATTGCGGCGTGCCACAGTTCTATGTCTCGGACACAACAGTGCTCACCTTTACGCAGATCAATGTGCCGGGCACGGTGGAGCGGATTGAGCGCAATGCCTTTGACGGGTGCTCGCATGTGTCGTCGGTGACGATCGGCGACGGCGTTAAATATATCGGAGCGCACGCGTTCGCCTCTCTTGATCCTGCGATTGCCGGCAAAGAGATTGTGCTACCCAAAAGCGTGGAAATGATAGAGTGGGGAGCTTTTGAGAACACGAGATACGGAAACGAGACGAACCATAATGCCGTTGCCCTGCGCGTGATGAACCCCGATCTTCAGTTTGGTGAGGCGGGCTATCCGGGCGACTATAATGAGCGCGTGACAATCGATGGCGTAACGTATGCGATTCCCTTTAGTGAAGGCCAGACCATCTATGCCTATGCGACCGATTCGGCTGGCAACCCCTCGATGGTCAAAAAGCTTGCCGATGCCGTGGCCGATCGCAAGGACTCCGTCGATTCCTCGAAGCCTGCCTACACGTTTGAGTGGATGGGCGAGGCGGCCCAGGTGACGGGCAAACTTCCCCAGAGCGCGACGGCTACACTCGTGCAGGCGGGGCAGTCCACGCCGCTGGCGGTTGGCGATGACGGCAGCTTTACAGCGGACGCTCTCTCCAAGACAGCAGCCACCCTGCGCATTTCGCTCAGCGGTTACTATGACATGGTGCTGGCGCGCCCGGGCGACCAGATGACGGGCACATGGAATATCGGAGAGATTAAGGCGGAGGACTTTACCAAGATTCCGGCTTCGCGCGCGATTGAACTTAATGTGGGCTATCTTGAACCGATTGTGGGCCAGGATAAGACCGAACGCATTGAGCTCGATAGTCTCGATAACATCGATCTGACGGTGAAGAGCGGCGGCAAGACGCTTAAGCCTGCCAAGGGCGACAAGGAAAACGACTACCGTATCCAGGGTACAGCGCTCGTGGTGTCGCAGGCCATTGCCGACGCGGACCAGGATCTGGAGATAACGCTCGTGCCCAAAGACAGCCTCAAGCTGGGTGGGGCGACGGCGACGGTGAAGCCTTCGGCCGGCAAGGTCGATATCGACTTGAAGCCTTGGGGCACGGCGACGGTCACGACCAAGGGCGACTACCAGGGAGCCAACCGCGTGCTGGTGTTCCGTACGTCCGACGGCAAGCTAGTTGCCGACGGTGTCACCTATCTGATGGGTTACGAAGACGATGGCACCACGCCCATCATGAAGGCCGACACGCCGCGCCTGAAGGCCGGCGCCTACACTATCGTCGCCTTTAACAAGACAAGCTACGACATCCAGGCGACGAGCTATTCCACGTTCAGTCGCCTGGGGCTGACCGTGGGCAAGCATATCGCGCAAAAGCAGGTGAAGATCGAGGACGGCAAGCAGCTCGATGTGACGCTCGACGTGCCGACGTTTGACGTGGAGACCTATCGTGCCGAGCGCGGGCTGACGGCGGGCTCGGTTATCGCTGATTCGCCTGCGGTCGTTGGGGTGGAGACCGAGCTGCGCATTCACTACGAGCTCAAGGATAGCCAGACGGCAAAGATTGAGATTCCGCTGGCCAAGGATGCCGTCGAGGATGTGTCCGCAGGCGCTCGCGAAGCCGGCGCCAGCACCAATACCTGGTGGACCGGAACAACGTGGGAGGGTGACAATCTGGTCATTGACATGAAGAAGGGCGCGGGCGCCGATGTGTTCGTGCGCTTCAAGCCCAAGGCTGCGGGTACCTATGCCATCTCGCCGCTTATTACTCTGGGCGAAGTGACATTGCCGCTGGGGAGCACCACGCTCGAGGTTAGCGGATCGCGCATCGAGGTCGACAATACCAATGTTCATGGCCTGCTGGCCAATGTTGCCTACGTATACGCAGCGCCTGGCAAAAGCGTGCAGCTTACCGTCGGTACGGGCGCCTCGGCCGTAAAGTACACCGGCAAGACCAACAAGCTGGGCCGCGCCAAGATTGAATACGACCTGCCGCAGGATACGCTTGCCGCCGAGCGCGTGACGCTCGAGGCGCGCGTGGGTTCGACCGACGTCGCCGCGGCTGCCGCCGATGTGACGGCTCGTAATTACGTGCGCTATATTCCGGGTGCCTCGGTTTGGAACTTTGACGTGACGTATCGCGGCGGTACGCAGAACCTGGTCAAGGACGGCAAGGACACCGGCAAGAGCCTGTGGACCTTCCATCATCTACCACAAAAGAAGAACGCCTACTGGACCTTTGACATCACGCTCGAGGTGGGAAACGAAGAGGCCGCCGACACACTCGACCTGTACGTGGACTGCGTGGACGGCAAGACCGTGACGATTCCTCTGACTCAAAAGTCGCGCGAGGGCACCCGTGTACGCTATGTGGCGGAGTATGTGGACGAGGGTTACCTTAAGCTGCTCGACGAGTTTAACAAGGCGAATGACTCGACCTATGTGAACTGCGGCAACTTTGAGCAAATCTTTATGCCGCAGACCTACCGCATCTCCAATGCTCAGCTTATGACCATGCTGAGTTTTGACGCCAACGCTTCGGCCAAAAAGCATTCCGCCGCGGCCGAGGAGCGCCAGCAGGAGTTCTCGAATGCCGTGCAGCAGTGGCACGAGTATATGATGGATAACTCGTTTAATGATGTCGACGAGGCCTTTAACGACGCGATTGACCAGATGGTCGCCGATGCGTTTGCCGAGGAGGAGGGCGGCAAGGACGAGGGGGCTGACGCGGGCGATGAGGTCCAAGGCGGCAGCACCCGCAAGGCCCGCCGCGCTCCCGCCGCTCGCAGTGGCGAGGGCGAAGAGGGCGGCAACGACGAGGCCGCACAGTTTGCTGCCGAACTCAAGGCCGCAGTCGGAGGGTCGTCGGCGCTGCTGACCAAGCAAGGCGACAGCTACGGCGTCAACGTGGATAAGATGATCTTTGAGGACGCCTACGGCACCAGCGAGGACTGGTACCAGGAACTCGCGGCGGCACAGGGTGCGAACGCTGCGGATGCGGCGGCGCTCAAAGAACTCGTCGATCATGCGTCGCGCGCGGAGTTTATTACCCGTCAGGCCGAGGATCTGGTGGGTCAGTCGCTGGGTATCGGCCAGCTCGACCAATACGGTAGCTGGAATGATGCAACCGCCGCAGCGCTCAACAAATGCGCGGGTATTAAGGCCAGCGAGTATAAAGGCCAGTCGACGAGCGGGTTTAGCGACCTGGGCCAGGCACTCGGCAGCTCCTTGAGCTACAAGGCGGCAGACGACGATACCGTCAAGGGCTTTAAGGTCGCCGCGCCCGACGGTGAGCAGACGGCCTATATCGAGTCCGAATTTATCGAGAACTCCAATAACAACAAGAACCAGGCGCTGCTGTTTAACTCGATCGCCATGCAGTGCGACATT
>CAJMSG010000055.1:0-10025 GCA_905216105.1 uncultured bacterium
CGGGTGCGGCGGGTGACGACGTCGACCTGGTGGTCGATGTAGTGCTGCAGCATCTCGCGCAGGCTCAGGCATTTGGGGACGCCGTTGACAAGCGCCAGGTTGTTGGCACCAAAGGTCGTCTGCAACGAGGTGTACTTGTACAGGTTGTTGAGTACGACCTGCGGGATGACGCCCTTCTTGAGTTCGATGACCAGACGGATACCCTTCTGGTTGGACTCATCGCGCATATCCGAGATACCCTCGATGCGCTTGTCGTTGACGAGCTGGGCGATCTTCTCCTGAAGGGTGCCCTTGTTGACCATGTAGGGAATCTCAGTAAAGACCAGGCGGCTACGGCCGGTCTTGGTGGACTCCACATGGGCCTTGGCGCGCACGGTGATGGAGCCGCGGCCGGTCTCGTAGCTCTGCTTAATGCCGGCACTGCCCATGATGATGGCACCGGTGGGGAAGTCCGGACCGGGCATGATCTGCATGAGCTCGTCGACGGTGGCGTCGGGGTTGTCGATCAGGTAGCAGGTGGCTTCGATCGCCTCGGTGAGGTTGTGCGGGGCGATATTGGTGGCCATGCCGACGGCGATGCCCTGGCTGCCGTTGACCAGCAGGTTGGGGAAACGCGCGGGCAGTGCCACGGGCTCGGCGAGCGACTCGTCGTAGTTGGGCTGCCAGTCGACGGTGTCCTTCTGCAGGTCACGCAGGAGCTCCATGGCGGGCTTAGCCAGGCGGCTCTCGGTGTAACGCATGGCGGCGGCGCCGTCGCCGTCGATATTGCCGAAGTTGCCGTGACCGTCAATGAGCGGCGTGCGCATGGAGAACCACTGTGCCAGGCGGACCATGGCCTGATAGACCGCGGAGTCGCCGTGCGGATGGTACTTACCGATAACTTCGCCGACCGTCCAGGCCGACTTCTTGTGCGGACGGTTGGGGTAGATGCCGCTCTCGTTCATTGCATACAGGATGCGACGGTGCACCGGCTTTAAGCCGTCGCGCACGTCCGGCAGGGCGCGCGCCGTGATGACCGACATCGAGTACTCGATGAACGACTGCTTCATCTCGCGGCCAAACTCCGAAATCTGGAGCTGGCCGCCGTTGATATCCTCGCCGGCCGAGGCGCCACGGTCGACTTCGCCAAAGCTCTCCTCGAGCTCGCCGTCGTCGTCTTCTTCCTCATCATCATCGACATCGGGGTTATAGGCGTCCGGGTCGCCGTCCTCGCCCTGCTCAGCGCGGGCGAGCAGGCGCTTCAGATCGTCGGGCATGCCGGCATCGCCGGCCTCGTCCATACCCTCGTTATTGTTGATATCGTCTGCCACGTTACCTCCTCATGGTTTGCGTGGTCCATTAGTTCCCTACCACGGAGACGGATTACCGGAAATGCCGGATAACCCTCCTAGGTTTTCCAGGTGCCCCAGGTTGCCCTGAAGGATGAGGGCGCACGCCTTGCGTGCGGCGCCCGAAATCCTGAAGGGCAAGATGGGGTGCCTGGGAAAGCTAGGCGTCAAGGAAGCGTGCATCATGCGCATGCTTTTCAATGTACTCGCGGCGATAGCCGACCTCGGACCCCATCAGCTCGCGCACGGCGCGGTCCGCCACCACGGCGTCCTCGATCGACACGCGCTGCAGGATGCGGGTCTTGGGGTCCATCGTCGTCGAGGCAAGCTGCTTGGGGTCCATCTCGCCCAGGCCCTTGTAGCGCTGGACGGTATAGCCCTTGCGCTTCTTGGTGATCTTGCCGTCCTTGGCCTTGCCGTCCTCGTCGTTGTCGTCGGGGTTCAGGCCCAGGCTCTGGATGGTATCGCGCAGGATCTCGTCTTCGGGCTGGCGGCCGTTGGGATACACGTAGTGAATCTTGTTGCGCACCTTGATGCCAAAGATGGGCGGGCAGGCGACATACACGTAGCCGGCGTCGATCAGCGGGCGCATGTACTTGTAGAAGAACGTCAGCAGCAGGATGCGGATGTGCGCACCGTCGACGTCTGCATCGGTCATGATGATGATCTTGTGGTAGCGCGCCTTGGCGATATCGAAGTCACCGCCGTCGCCGGCGCTCGTCGTGACACCGCAGCCAATCGCGGTGATCAGCGACTGGATGGTGTCGCTCGAGAACGCACGATGGTCGCCCACGCGCTCGACGTTCAGAATCTTGCCGCGCAGGGGCAGGATCGCCTGGATGTCTCGGCGACGGCCGTCCTTGGCCGAACCGCCTGCCGAGTCGCCCTCTACGATGAAGAGCTCGGTCAGCTCGGCATCGCGCACCGAGCAATCGGCGAGCTTGCCGGGCAGCGATGCCGTCTCGAGCAGGCTCTTGCGGCGGGTCGCCTCGCGCGCCTTGCGGGCGGCGTTGCGTGCCTTGCAGGCCTGCTGGGCCTTCTTGACGATCTCGCGGGCGGGCTTGGGATGCTCCTCCAGGTAATCGGCAAGGCCGTCGGTCACGATCTTGAGCGTGAGCGCGCGCATGTAGGAGCTGCCGAGCTTAGCCTTGGTCTGACCCTCGAACTGCGGATCGGGCAGCTTGACCGAGATAACGGCCGAAAGACCCTCGCGCACATCGTCACCAGTCAGGTTGGCGTCCTTCTCCTTGAGCAGGTTCTGCTTGCGGGCGTAATCGTTGATCACGCGGGTGAGTGCGGTGCGGAAGCCCTCAAGGTGCATGCCGCCCTCGGGGGTGTAGATGTCGTTGGCAAACGACATGACGTTCTCGCCGTAGCCGCTATTCCACTGCAGGGATACCTCGACCTCGCCCATCTTGGTCACGGGCGCATCCGGATCCGATTTGCCCTCGATGTAGATGGGCTCCTTAAAGGCCTCGGGGACGTCCTTGCCCTCGTTGAGGAACTTGACGAAGTCGATGATGCCGCCGGCATAGCAGAACTCCTCCACATGGGGGGTCGCCTCGCGCTCGTCGGTCAGCACGATCTTGAGGTTCTTGTTGAGGAACGCCGTCTCTTGCAGACGGTTGTGCAGCGTATCGAAATCGTAGATGCAGGTCTCGAAGATCTCGTCGTCGGGCCAGAAGGAAACGGTGGTGCCCGTCGTCTCCGAGGTGCCCACGACCTCCATCTTCTTGACGGTCTTGCCGCGCGAGAATTCCATCTCGTAGACGTTGCCGTCGCGGCATACCTGCACGACCACGCGCTTGGACAGGGCGTTGACGACGGAGATGCCCACGCCGTGCAGGCCGCCCGAAACCTTGTAGGCCGAGTTATCGAACTTACCGCCGGCGTGCAGGATCGTCATGACGACCTCGAGCGTCGGGATCTTTTTGATGGGATGCTCGTCGACGGGGATGCCGCGCCCGTTATCGACGACCGTGATGGAGTTGTCGGCGTGGACCGTCACCTGAATCTCGGTGCAGAAACCGGCCATGGCCTCGTCGACGGAGTTGTCAACGATCTCCCACACCAGGTGATGAAGACCGCTGGCGCTCGTCGAGCCAATGTACATGCCCGGGCGCTTACGAACGGCCTCGAGACCTTCGAGAATCTTAATCTCGCCGCCATCGTAATCGTTTTCGTTTGCCACACGTCCTCCTTCAGTTAAGAAAATGTGTACAGCCTTACTAGTTTATCGTAAAAAAATACCCTCGGGAACGAGGGTATTTGGCTCTACAAGGCCACCAGATGCGATTTAAGGCTCTTTTTTGCTCTGCACGCCCTTGGCCCACTCGGCACTGGCCCTCATGGCGTTCTCGAGGGCCTCGCGCAGTTTTTGGTCCTCGATGGGTGCCACTTGGCGCTCAATCTCGGCCCGCTCGGTCTCGTTTAGGTCGGCATGCGGAGCCGGCGGGCGCTCGACCGTGGCCGGACGCAGGCGCTCCTTGGCAGCGGGCGGCGTGTGACCGGGGGCGGTCGTCTTAAACACCAGTCCGTCAACATGTGCACCGGCGCGTTCCATGCGCGCGCGGATGATCTCGCGCAAGAGCGTCATCTCCTGCGTCCATGAGGGCGAGTCGAGATACACCAGCAGTTCGTTAGATTCGGGCAGGTAGCGCAGGCCCGTCACGTGACGTCCCTCGCGCGTGCCCGCGCACACCGTGTTCCAGGCGCGATAGATCGCACGCGATTGCTCGGCGGCCTCCATCTGCGCGCGGCGCTCGGGTGTCGCCGCTGCCATAATGCGCTGGCGCTCGGCATCCAAAAAGCCGCCAAAGGCAACCGTTCCGTTCTCGCGGTCGTAATTAGCACGTCTCACCCATGCTCACCACCTTGGCTCGATCAAGCAGGTCATCGGTAAAATACCCCAGATTGGTGGTGGTTATGACCGTCTGGATGTCGTCGCCGATCAACTGCAGAAAAGCGCTTCGGCGCTCGCCGTCGAGCTCGCTCATCACGTCGTCTAAAAGCAGTAACGGGGCGGTACCCAAGATGTCGCGCGCCACCGCCACCTCCGCCACCTTCCAGGCAAGCACCAGCGTGCGCTGCTGGCCCTGGCTGGCAAACGAACGGGCAGATCGACCCGCAACGGAAAACTCTATCTCGTCGCGATGCGGCCCCACCAAGGTCACGCCGCGGCGAATCTCCTCGTCGGCGCGCTCGTCGAGCGCCGAGAGCATGCGCTCATACGCCCAGCCCCTGAGCTCGTCGCGGTCCTCGGTGCGGGGCAAGTCACCAAGCGTGGACACATAGGACACGCCGGCGGGCTCGCCGGCTGCCACTCGGCCATAGGCGTCGCGCACATGGCCCGACAGCCGGTCGAGCAGGGCCAGACGGTGCACGAGCAGGGCCGAACCGGCGCGGGCAATGGACTCGTTCCAGGCGCCGAGCATCTCGCGGCAACACCAGGCCTCCTTGAGCAGGGCGTTGCGCTGGGTCACGCAACGCCCGTAGGCACTAGCCAGATCGGCGTAGCGCGCACTCAGCTGAACGCCAAAGTCATCGAGCGCGGTGCGGCGCACGCTGGCACCGCGCTTGACCATATCCAGGTGGTCCGGGCAAAACAGAACGCTCGGCAGCACCCCGCGCACGCCGGACGCCGCGCAGCGCTTGCCGTTGCGGCTAAACGAACGCTTGCCGTCCTCCACGTTCAGCCCCATGTCCAGCACGCGTCCATCGCCCTCGAGCCTCAGCTCCACCCTGCACGAGCCCACGCCGTCGTGCACGAGCTCGGCTGCGGTCGGATGCCTAAACGAGGCGCCACTCGTCAGTAGTTGCAGCGCCTCTATGAGGTTGGTCTTTCCCGCCGCGTTGGGGCCCGCGAGCACGGTCACGCCGTCGCTCAGGGCAAGGCGGTAACTGTCGAAGCTGCGATAGCGCGCAACGGAAAGATCGCGTGCGAACATGGTCATGGGGCAGTGCTAGATGCGTACCGGCATGACCAGGTACAGGTAGTTAATCTTGTCGTAGGACTTGAAGATGCCCGCCTGCGAATAGCTCTTGAGCTCCAGCGTGATTTCCTTCTCCTTGGACAGGGCATTGAGGCAGCCAAAGATGTAGTGGTAGTTGAAGGCGATGGTGCCCGACTCGCCCTCGGCCTCGACATCGATCGTCTCCTGCGCAAGGTCTTGATCGTTGGAGATGGAGGACAGACCCATCTGGCCGTTCTCGACGTCAATCTCAAACTTGACGGCGGGGTTGGCGCTCGCGATGACAGCCACGCGTTTAAGGGCGGCGTTAAAGGCGGCCACGTCGATCTTGACGCTCGTCACGCACGAATCGGGAATGAGCTGCTTGTAGTTGGGATACACGCCCTCGATGCGGCGCGACACATAGGTGGTGTTGCCGGCCTCAAAGACAACCTGGGTGTCAGTGGCGCCGATCATGATGGTCGCCTGGCTGGCCATGATGCTCAGCGCGTCGTTGAAGGCGTCAGCAGGCACGTTGAGCTCAAAGGAACCTTCGAGGGTCGAGGTCTCGACCTGCGTATCGCACACGGCCAGACGGAAGGAGTCGGTCGCCACCAGGCGCACGGTGTTGTTCTCGACCTTCATGTGCACGCCACCCAGGATGGGGCGGGCCTTGTCAGTCGAGGTGACGCGCCATACGCGGCTCACCATTTCGGACAGGATATCGGTCGGCAGCTCGACGGCGCTCTCGATGGCGTATGCCGGGAACTCGGGAAAGTCGTTGGCATCGAGCGTGTTGAGGCGGAAAGAGCTCTTCTCGCAGCCAATCAAAACCTGACGCTCGGACAGCTCAAAGGTGACCGGGGCATCGGGAAGGGTCTTGGTGATGTTGGAGAGCATCTTGCAGGGAATCACCATCTCGCCCTCCTCTTCGACATGAGCCGCAATGCGGTGACGAATCGAGATGGTGTAGTTGGAGGTCTGGAATTCCAAGATGCCGTCTTGCGCCTTAACGAGCACGCCCGACAGAATGGGGAGGGTGGATGCCGAAGCGACGCCTTTCATAACGACGCCGATGGCTTGCGTAAGCGAGCTCTGGCTGACGGTGAACTTCATCTTTTAATACCTTTCTATAGATATAAATATCTTAATAATAGTAATAGTACTGACGAAACTGTTGATTACTCCTAAAGGTGCAGGTCAGCCCTAAAAAGAGAATCAACAGGAACCTGTGTGCAACCGGGTGTGTTTTCCACGTTCAAAACCTGCGCAAAACTTTTCATCACCGCGGGTCGAGTTTTAGACACCTTATGACCGCCGTTTCGACAAGTTTTCAACAGGTGTGTCTATTACCTACGAGCGCAGTGTAATTTTATCGCGCAGCGACTTGAGGTCCTCGGTAACGGTCCGGTCTTCCTGAATCATCTTCTGAACCTTTTTATAGCTCGTGCTGACGGTCGAATGGTTGCGGTTGCCAAACTCCGCGCCCACGGCCGTCGTCGTCATCTCGCACATCTCGATCGCCAGGTAGATGGCAATGTGGCGCGCCTTGGCGATGTTGGCGTTGCGGCGAGGGCCGATGAGCTCCTCGTGCGTTACGCCGTATTGCTCCTCGATGACGGACTGGACCGTCTGCACATTGATCTTCTTGGCCGATGTGTCGAAGTACTGGTTGGCGATGGCGTCGATGTCGTCAAAGGTGAGCTCCCCGCCTTCGCGCTCGCGATCGCCCGCTTCGCCGGCACAACGCTCGCAAAAGCTCTCGAGCTCGCGGATGTTGGTGCCCGAGACCTCGGCCATGTGTTTAAAATGCGCGTCGGTCAGGTGCCCGCCGTCGCCTCCGTAGGCAGCCAGCAGCGAGTCGTTGCCCGCTTCGGGCGCGGTGGCGATCGTGTTCTCGTAATAACGCTGCAAGATCTTGTACTTCATCTCGTAGCTGGGCTCCGCTACCAGACACAGCAGGCCGGCATTAAAGCGGCTGGTCAGGCGCTCGTCCATGTTGAGGTCCTTGGGCGCGCGGTCGGCGGCGATTACGACCTTCTTGTTGTTGCGGATAAATTCGTCCATCAGCTGGAAGAAGTAATCTACGCTCGCGCGCTTGCCGATGATGTTCTGGATGTCATCGATGATGAGCACATCGACGCCGTGGTACGCCTGCATAATGGGGGCGTTGCTCTTCTTTTGGCGGTCGAATTCCGTCATCAAGTCGTCCAGATATGCCTGCGAGTTGGCGTACTTCACCTTGATCTCGGGCGATTTCTCTGCCAGCTCATTTTTGATGGCGAGCAGCAGGTGCGTCTTGCCCAGGCCCGATTTGCCGTAGATGAACAGCGACGTGCAGGTGCCGGGCGTGTCTGCAAGCATGGCGAATTTGAGCGCCGATCGGTAGGCAAGACTGTTCTCCGGTCCGAAGACGAAGTTTTCAAACGTGAATTTCGAATTCGCTGCGAGGGGTGCCCCGTCCGCGTTTTTCTCGACTGCCGTCGGGGCCGCCGCCGAAGGTGCTGCCGGCACTGCGGACGAACTCGCGCTTTTCGCCGGTGGCTTGCCATTCATTTGGGTCATCATGCGGCGGAAATCGTCGGCGGACAACGTGTTTTTGATTGCAATGCCCGATTCCTCGCCGGGCGTCGCCTCGTGGGCGACGGGCATGTGCGTGGCTGTCGGGATGGGTGAGGGGGCTGGCGCTACCGCCGGTGTGACTGGCGCGTTCGGCTGCGCCGACATGGTTTCACGGGAAACATCGTCGTGTCGAGGCGCGGCCGCCGGCGTTGCAGCTGCGATGGCGGACGTAGCCGGGGGAGTGGCCGGGGTCGCATCTGTCGCGGTGCCTTGCGGTACCACGATATTGAGCGCAATCGGCGCAAAGGCAATCTCTTCCAGATAGGCCTCGATGGTCGGCTGGTGCTTTTTGAGCTGGGCGATGGCAAAGCGCGAAGGGGCCTCAATCGTCAGGGTGTCCTCGGTTAAACTCACAGCGCGCGATTGTCCCAGCATATTGATGAGGCGTGCATCTTGGCCGTCGCGCTGGCAAAAGGCGATGGCATCCCCCAGGATGATGCTTGCTTCCTCGTCCACTGTTTCTCCCGTTCCTTAGCTTTGGGCTCGCACGCGAGCGCTGCCTATTTCGGTCAGATGGTATTTCTGGCCATGTTTGATTACCAAGCCGGCCTGCGCCAAGTCGTTGAGCGTTCGCGACCATGTGGGCGCCGAGTTTCCAAACGCCCGCGCCAGGTCGGTTGCGCCACACTCCTGGTTTTGAGCCAGATAGCCCAGTGCCGCCTGGCCGCGCTCGCTCACAAATACGTTTGGTTGCGGCTGTGCATATTGATTCGCCGCATTAGGATACATCATTTGAGCTGCTGGTTGTTGAGAACTCTGCGTGGGTAGCGGCTGCTGTTGAAAACTTTGAGGCCACTGTTGGTAAGGCTGCGGAGGTACCTGCTGGGCCCATGGGTTGTACTGCGCTTGGGGCATTTGCTGGTACGGCTGCTGGTATCCCTGCGGATACTGCTGAGGATATGGCTGGGCATACCCCTGCTGCGGCATGTATTGGGCGGGGTATCCCTGGGGATACGGTTGGTGGCCCATCTGCGGAGCGCTCGGCGCACCCATCGGCTGCTGCGGCATGGAGGCGGGTTCCTGGCCTGTCGTCGCCATCGTATCCGGCATCATTTGTGCCGTTGACTCCGGCGCTGTCTGGAACTCTTGCATGTGCTGCATGCTTGGCTGTTGCATCGGCATGGCTGGCTGTTGCGCCTGCTGCGCCGCCATGGGCTGTTGCGAATATGTTCCCGGTATGGGGTATGCCTGCTGTTCCGCCTCGGGTCGCACGGCCGCCCCGCGCCCGCCGGCGCGCTCGATTTCCTGCACGCGCTTGGGGTTCAGGCTTACCGTCACGACGGTGCCGTTGCCCATGTTGTCCTCGATGGAGACGGCGCCGCCGGCGTTTTCCAGGTATTCCTGCACCATGGGAAAGCCTGCTCCGGTTCCGCGAATATACCGTTTCATCTTGCTGTTTGCGCTGGTCACGCCAAAGTCGAAAGCGCGCTCCTTGTCGTCGATGCCTGGGCCCTGGTCGGCAAAGCGGATGGTATCGCCGCCATCGAGAATCGAGATGATGGGCTCAGCAAAATGTGCGTGGATAAAGTTTTCGACAATCTCGCGGATAACCATCAGCGAGATGCGTCCCCCCTGCTCTTTCATGCACTGGTAGACGGTGTTGGTTGTCTCCTCTAGATAAGTTCGGACGTCTTGCGGCTCGATGACGATGACGCGCGGTGTCGACAGCATGTCATCGTAGACCGCGATGCGCGCAGCGTACATGGCCTTTGGCGCTTGTGCGGTGACCTGGCCACCTTCGTCGCGCTCCTCGCGCACGCCGGTGATGTGCTCGTTGTCGGGTGCCGGATCACCGGAATCGACCATGGTGTAGAAGTCGTCAGACATGCCGCTCGCAATCTTTCAAAAGGTTTCGAACAAATAGTAGCTCACCGCGCAATGTTTCTCATCTTTCGACAAGTTTTCAAAACCTGTTGAAAACTTTGGAAAACGGACGAAAAGTTCTCAACATTGCCAACACGACCTGTTGAAAACTCGATGAAATATCGTGAAAAGTTGTCCGCGGCCTCAAATGTCGATTCTGCTTATGGGGGAACCGTGTACTCTTTGCAACCTTTTACCTTTGATTTCTTGACATTTGAACATTGATTTCCCTACAATCTTCAAGCTCACGTGTCTATATCTG
>CAJMSG010000056.1:0-9828 GCA_905216105.1 uncultured bacterium
GACCAAAAGTGCGTGAGCGGCGAGGGGTCGCCCAGAGCATTGAAGTACGAGACGTTTTGGGCAATCTGCCACCAGTTGTTGAAGAACAGCAGCGACGGCAGGATGTCGGGGCGCATCTTGGTGAGCATCACGTGGTTAAAGATGGTGCACAGCGCGCAGGTCACGAACACTACCGTTACCACGGCGGGGACTAGGCGACGGATGCGGCGGATCCAGAAGCTCTTAAGGTCGATGCGGCCGGTCTTAGCGACTTCGTTGAGCAGCAAGCGCGTGATCAGATAGCCCGAAAGCACAAAGAAGATCGTGACGCCGAGCAGGCCGCCCTGAGCCCACGTGAGGTTGAGGTGATAGAGCACCACCGCGACGACGGCAAGCGTGCGCAGGCCGTCGAGCGCAGGAATGTAGCGGGACTTGGGACGAGCGGGCGCCTGTTCTTTTGCGGCGCTGTTGGTGTGGGCGCCCTTGTTGGTGGGCGTTCGATGCGGGCTTGGGCCGCGTCGTGACTCGCCGGTGCGGCGGTCGGCGCGCGGGCGTTCGTGCGGCGCTTGGTTATCGGGCGCGCGGCGCGGGCCGCGTGGGCTCGATTGTGGGAATTGTTCCATAAAACATCATCCAATGACGAGGATAATCAGCACATATTCATTGTAGCTGCCTGCTCCTGTGAATGCTTGCTGCTGGCGCAACCTCAAGGGCGCGTTCACATCAAAGTGAACTAAAGTTATAGAGGTAAGAGAGTGCACGATCGACGGCCGACGGTGGGCATAAGGCCCGCAGATGAGGAGGTTTCCATGGCAGATCGCAGCATCGCTGCGGTGTTCGGCAGCATGAACATGGACCTTTCGGTGGCGTGCGAGCGCATGCCGCGCGCGGGCGAGACAGTCGGTGGCAGCGGTTTTATCACCAACGCCGGTGGCAAGGGCGCTAACCAGGCCGTTGCCGCCGCGCGCATGGGTGCGCGCACGTGCATGATTGGCGCGGTCGGCCGCGACGTGTTCGGTGCATCGCTCGTGGCGGGGCTCCAAGATGCTGACGTGGACTGTGACTTTGTGGCGCGTCGCGATGACGTGGAGACGGGAACGGCGACCATCATTCGCTGCGAGGGCGACAACCGCATCGTGCTGTCGCCGGGCGCCAACCATGTGCTCGAGGGCGAGGACGTTGCCTGCGCGCTGGGGCGTCTGGTGGCCGATGGGCTCGACGGAGACGCTAGCGATATTGCCCCGGCTGCCGGAAGCGTCTTTATCGCCCAAGGCGAATGTGACCTTGCAGCGACTGCCGAGGCGCTTGTTTGCGCTCACGAGCTGGGGTTCTATACGGTCTTTAATCCAGCGCCTGCCTGCGAGTTGCCTGCGGAGGCCTGGCCTGCGGTCGACCTGGTTTGTCCCAACGAGACCGAATGCCAGGTGCTGACGGGCATCTTGCCCGCGGATGATGCGAGCTGCGTCGCGGCGCTCAATACCTTGCTCGCCAAGGGTGCCGGCGCCGCGGTTATCACGCTGGGCGGCGCCGGGTCGGTTACGCTCGGTGATGGCGGTGAGCTGCTGCGCATGCCGGCGCTTTCGAGCACGGTAGTCGATACCACGGCCGCCGGCGATACGTTTATCGGCGCGTTGGCGGCGGCTCGTTTGGAGGGCTTGCCACTCTTTGAGTGCATGGTCGCGGGTGCTCGCGCCTCGGCAGTGACGGTGTCGCGCCTGGGCGCTCAGCAATCGATTCCCACGCGCGCCGAAGTTGAACATTGGTTTGGTTAAACGATAAAGACGGAGAAGCGGAGTAGAACAATGGCAATCAAGAAGCTGATCCTTGATCTGGATATGGGTGTGGACGATGCGATGGCGCTGGCCTATGCCATCGCGAGCCCCGAGGTGGAGCTCGTGGGCATCACCACGTGCTTTGGCAACGTGCGCGTCGAGCAATCGGCGCACAACTGCCTGGCGGTGCTCGATCTGCTGGGTCGCCCTGAGGTTCCGGTGTACCTGGGCGCCGATCGTCCCATTAAGGCGACTGAGCCCTATACACCGCCGGCGTCTACCACGCTCATCCACGGCAAGAACGGCATTGGCGGGGCGAGCGTGCCCGCGTCGCCGTACGAGCCGGTGGGGGCGACGTCGGCAGACGGTAACGCGGCGGTCGATTATCTGATCGATGCCGCGCGCACCTATGGCCCCGATCTGATCTACGTGGCGACCGGTCCGCTCTCCAACTTGGCACTTGCCTTGGAGCGCGATGCGGCGGCGATGATGTCTATCGGTCGCGTGGTTGTGATGGGCGGTGCGCTTACCGTGCCCGGAAACGTGAGTGCGGGTGCCGAGGCCAACATGGCAAGCGATCCCGAGGCGGCCGATGCCGTGCTGCGCTCGGGCCGCAAGCTCACCATGGTGGGCTTGGACGTGACGCATCGCGTGGTGCTCACGCGTCGCGACATTGCCGGCTGGACGGGCTCGGGCACCATGGCCGGTTGCGCGTTTGCGAGCATGGTGGAGCACTACATTGGCTCGTACGAGATGAACGCCCCCTACCTGGGTGGCTGCGCGCTGCACGATCCGCTTGCCGTCGCTGTGGCGATTGACCCCACGCTCGTGGGTGCGCTCGGCTGCAATCTGCGTGTTGATCTGCTGGGCGAGTATCGCGGCCGCACCATTTGCGACGAGCGCCGCCTATCCGATCCGGACAAGAGCGCGCTTGTGGCACTGACCGTGGATGCCCCGCGCTTCCTGTCCGAGTTCAAGACGCGCATGGCCCGCGTCCTGGGCTAAGTTGTCTTTTTGGGACGGGGCTTTTTTGGCTGGTATGATTGGTGCGACCATTCGAACCAGCTAAAAGAGCCCGTCCTAAATTGACTACCGAGAGGATCTGCCATGGAGCGCATCGCGAGTTTTTCCGTTGACCATCTGCTGCTTGAGCCCGGCGTGTATGTGAGCCGCATCGACCGCGATTCGGCGACCGGCGCCGCCGTCACCACCTTTGACCTGCGCCTGACCACGCCCAATAAGGAGCCGGTTATGAACACGGCCGAGTGCCACACCATCGAGCACTTGGGCGCGACGTTCCTTCGCAATCATGCCGAGTGGTCGAGCCGCATTGTCTACTTTGGCCCCATGGGCTGCCGCACGGGCTTTTACCTCGTCGTGTTTGGCGAGGTGACGAGTGAGGAGATTCTGCCGCTCGTGCGTGAGCTGTTCGAGTTTGTCGCCGGCTTTGAGGGCGATGTCCCCGGTGCCGCTCCCGAGGAGTGCGGTAACTACCTGGACCAGAACCTCCCCATGGCAAACTGGCTCGCGCGCCGCTACCTCGACCGCGACCTGGCCGATATCGACGAGAAGCACCTGCACTATCAACAGGCGTAAGGCCGCTTGCAGGAATAACGTTTGTGCCAGAAGCGCTCCCGCTCTTTGCGGAGCGCTTTTTTATACCGAGTGCTCAAAACAGAATGAGATTGTTCTAGAATGTTCATACTGTCACACAAACGAACAGGAGCGAACATGCATATCTACTCTGTCTCTGATCCCGAGTTCAAGTCCTATGGCAACGTTTGGGATAACGTTCCGTCCGAGCTTACGTCGCCCGTGCTCGAGGCGCTTGCCTCCACGCCCATCCCCGATGGCAGCAAGTATGTGGCCTCCGCGCCCGAGCTCGAGGGCGTTAAGGATGCCGATAAGCTGGGCTTTCTCATGTTTGGCGGCCGCCCCTTCCAGCTGGGCTGGTGCAACGGCCACAACACGCAGCTCAACTGCCTGGAGTATCACCGCGCCAGCGAGTTTAACCTGGGCGCTCGCGACTTTATCCTGCTCGTGGCGCATCGCTGGGAGATCGAGGACGGCAAGCTCGATACCGCGTGCGTCAAGGCGTTCCGCGTGCCGGCCGGCACGCTTGTTGAGGTTTTCAACACCACGCTTCACTACACGCCCTGCATGGTCGACGACGGCGGCTTCCAGGTGATGGTGGCGCTGCCCGCCGGCACCAACGGCCCGCGCCCCGAGGCTGCAGCCGACATGCCTGCCGCTGGTGACAGCTACTGCTACTGGAAGGCCGACAAGTGGGTTCTCTGCCATGCTGACAGCCCCAAGGCTGCCGAGGGCGGCTACGTAGGTCTCATCGGCAAGAACCTCGACATCGCCGTGGACTAGCGCATCGCCCCAAACCACCACAAAGGTGCCTGTCCCCTTTGCGGTGGTTTGGGGCGGGCGGATATCGGGAAGTGCCGGACGGGGGAGGCTGCCGGGCGCCTTGCCGTCTGCGGATTTTGGGACATGTGGCCCGCTTTTTGGGCCCACCTGTCGGTACACTAAAAGCACTATGGGTACCCGCACGCGACATATCGGCCACGCGGCCGCCCGATCCGCTCCCGTGGCGGATCCCAGGGGCGGCACGCTCTTTGCCATGCCGCGATTCCTTGTTGGCATAACGCATCAGGCGTATCGTCACCGCGTCTTTGCTATCGCCGGCGCCATCACCGCACTGTTCCTCATGCTTTTGGCAGTCTTGCCGGCGCTGTTTGCCTCCGACCCCAAACTTTCTAACGTCGTGCCCGCCTATAGCGAGGTGTCCAAAGAGGTTGTGGATGCGCTCGTCCATTCGAGCTCTCTCCCGCTGCTTGTCGCCGCAATTGTATTTTCGATTTGGGGCGTATCGGTCTATCTGCGCTGTTTGGACTATGTGTTGCGCCGCCGCCTTGTTGCCATCGCCACCATCTGCGCCCTGTGGATGATCGAAGTCATTCTCAAGTACAAGTCGTTCACGCCGTTCTATGCCACCGTGCTGTGGTACCTGTACTACGTGCCCATGACGCTCATTCCACTGCTCTACCAGTTGTGTGGTCTGCGCCTTGCGGGCCTGGAGCAACACCGCCTGGGTCGCCGCTACTGCGCTGCGCTGTGGATTGTGGCCATCCTGCTTGTCGGATTTGTGCTCACCAACGATTTTCACCAGCAGGTCTTCCGCTTTGACCGTACAAGCGACACCTGGAGCAACGACTACACGTACGGCTGGGGATATTTCGCCGTCCTCGTGTGGACGGCCTTTAACTTCGTGGCCTTTTTTATCCTGGTTGGCCGGTCCTCGTCCTTTCGCATCCAGCGTTTCTCGGGCACGGCGGCGCTCGTACTGCTGGGCGGCGCATTCTTTGCCATCTCGTATGCTCTGCGCGTGCCCTGGGCATGGAGGCTCAACTTCTCGCTCGTCTATTGCGTCTTGTGCGTGGTGGCGATGGAAATCTGTCTCGATTGCGGTGTCATTCCGTCGTATCACGACATCGCCGGCATCTTCGACACCTTGCCGCTCGACCTCAAAGTTCTAACGCGCGACTTGCAGGAGGCCTATGCCACGCCGGTGTCAAAGCCAATGCCGGTAGGCGTGCGCGAGGAGTTGCGGACCCAGGAGCACGGGCGCGCCCATGCCTTTGCCGTGGCGTCCGATCTCGATGTGATGTACCGTGCCTTTCCACTGCTGGGCGGATCGGCCCTGCTTGCCCAAGACGTGTCGGAGCTCAACGAGCTTAACCGCGAACTGGCACATCGTCGCATGGAGCTGCAGCGTCAAAACGAGCTGCTCGCCGCCGACTACGACCTTAAGACGCACCTGGCAGATCAAGAGGCCGAGACCTTGCTGGTCCAAGACGTGGACCAAACGCTTGCCCGCGCGCTCGAAGGGATGTACGACCTGCTGAGCTCGCTGCCGCCGTTGACCGACGAAGCGTCTTCGCACGAGCGTTACCGCATGCTGCAGCGCGCCAAGATGCTCGTCGCCTATTGCAAGCGCAAGGGGTCGCTCACGTTGGCACAGCACGGGGAGAGCGGTTTTGATCGTGACCGCATTCAGCTCATTGCCAACGAGCTCGCAAGCGACCTGCGCACCATCGATATCGATTGCGCCTCGATTATCGCCATACGGCGCCCGTTGCACGCCAGTACGGTAAGCGCCCTGTACGACTGCGTGTATGACTTTGCGTTTTTTGCCTACACCACCGACCATCCGGCGCTTATGTATCACTTGGGCGACCATGACCGATGCAGTGTCGAGCTGCGCGCCACACTTTTTTCCAACGATGATGAAGATCTTTCGCAGACGCCCGCTGCGCAAGAGCTCGAAAGCGCTCTGCAAGGGCGCAACGTGGCATACCGCCTTGAGGGCGAGCCCGGCCAGCTGCGCATGATCGTCTTGATGCCAAGGGCGGGTGAGTGACGATGCAGATCCCGCTCATCCTTCCCCAAATCGTTGCGCTCGATGTTGTCTTTGCCCTGGCTGCGTGTCTGCAGACGATCCACGTCCCGCTCATCGCATCGCGCCGTTCGTCCTATAACCGTAAGGTGATTTGCGCCTATGAGGCGAGCCTTGTGCTTCACCTGATGATTTCGGCGCTCATCTTATTCGCGTCGTCTGGCTCGTATCTGGTGGCGCCGCTTGACGTTTGCGCCAGGGCAATGGGTGGAGCGTTGTGGCTTAATGCCGCGATCTTTGCCTATGGCGTGGTGCTTATGGTGCACTATCGTCGCCCCGTCATGCTGGTCGAGCTGCTGCTTGTTGCCGCCGTTACACCACCGGTGGTTTTTGCCATGGGCTCGGCGTGGACCGTTGTTCTTATCGCAGAGGGAGCGTTCTTCCTGTTCCGTTCCATCGCGGCGCTCTTGATGGACGTCCGTAACCGCCAGGAGGATATCACCATGTTCTCGACGATCGAGACCATCAACGTGATTCCCGTGGGCATCCTGTATCTAGACCCGAGGGGCCGTCCGCTGCTCATGAACCGCTGCATGCGCAAAAACCTGGTGGAACTTCATATGCCCACCGACCTAGGCGACATGAGCAGCACATGGAACGACCTGCGCAAACTGAGCATGCAAATGCCCGAAAGCAGCAGGAACCGTGTGCGGATTAATCTGGACCGCTTTGGTGAGGCGCGTGCGGTGGTCGAGGTCTCTCCCGCTGAGATTCGCCTATTTGTGCGCGATCGCGTTATGGTTTCGGGCCGTTCGTTCGAGCGCATTATCGGTCTTGATGTGACAGAGTACGCGCATGCTCATGACCGCTTGGCGCAAGCCAACCACCTGCTTGAGCTTGCGGGCCAAGAGCTCCAAGCCCAGATCGAAGAAGTCAAAAAAGTTGCCGACAATGCGGCCTACCTACGTATGCGCGCTCGCGTGCACGACGTGATCGGGCAGCGCCTGTCCATTCTTCATCGCTATTTGGAGGAGGGGCGTCTGGACGATGAGTCGATCGAGCAGATTGATCCGTTGCTGCGCTCAATCGCTGCCGACCTGCGCAGTGGTGGTGCCAGCGAGCCTGCAGAACAGCTGGGTGATATCGTCCATGCTTTTGGTTTGGTGAGTGTGCAGATCGATGTTGAGGGTGCGCTGCCTGAGGACGCGCGTGTCGCCACCGCATTTTTGCAGATTATCCGTGAGGGCTCGACCAATGCCACCAAGCATGCGCAGGCGCATCGGGTCCACGTGCGTCTGTGGCAGGAGGGGGCGGATGCTGGCGCCGTCGCGCGCATGACGATTTCTAACGACGGGTCCCCGGCCCCCGTATCGTATCGCGAGGGAACGGGTATCCCAGGTATGAGGCATGTCGCGCAAGATCTGGGTGGCAGCCTAGAGGTCCACGCCGCCCCGCCCTTTACGCTTGCGGTGTCCATCCCGCTTACGCCCAACGCTGCTGTTCGGAGGAGAAGCTCATGATTCGCGTCCTTATAGTCGAAGACCAGGCCATCCTGCGCGAGAGCCTGGCGCGCTCCGTTGGCGACCAGCCCGATATGACCGTCGTCGCCGCGATCGCCGACGCTTCCGAAGCCCTCGATGTCGCGCTCAGGGAGCGTCCGGACATGATACTGATGGACGTATGCACCGAGCATGATTCCAACGGCATCGTGGCGGCGGCGCGCATCAAGGAGCAGCTGCCCGAGTGCCGCATCATTATCATGACCGGCATGCCCGAGATCACCTTTGTCGATCAGGCCCGCGAGGCGGGCGTCGATAGCTTTGTGTACAAGAATGTCGGTATCGACGAGCTGTTCGCCGTGATGCGCTCCACGCTGGCGGGCTATTGCACGTTTCCCAAGCCGCCTGAGAGCATTTTTTCGGGTACGGCGGCACTCGACGATGTCGAGCTGTCGATTTTGCGCCTTGCCTGCGAGGGCAAGAGCCGTCGCGAGATTGCGGCCGAGCTGTTTATGAGTGAGGGCACCATCAAGCGCCGCATCTCGGAGATCCTGAGCAAGACTGGCTACGACAACATTATGCGCCTGGCCGTGCATGCGGTGACCGAAGGCAGCATCGTCCCCAATATGGAGCGCTAGCGCTCGTTACGCATCGGCATAAAAACGACGGGGCCGCAGGATTATCTCCTGCGGCCCCGTCTGGCATGTGCGCGGATATGTCCGCCAATCCGCGGCTGTCGTGGTCTGCCGTTACGCGATGGTTGCGCTGTAGGAGGCGACGTCCTCGTAGGAATCGGTCAGATAGGCGTCGATGCCGATGGTCGTGTTGACCAGGTCGTCGAGGCTATCGAGCTCGCCGCTCGAGAACGTGAATTCCTCGGTGGCGTTGGTGCCGGGCATCAGGTGAGCCGAGAACCAGGGCTCCTTCATGGTGCCGTTGACGTTGGTCTTACCGCTGGGAGCGTAGAAGGTCAGGTCCTTGTCGCTCTTGTTGGTGATGTTGACGACAAAGCCGATGTCGCCCCAGTCGTCCTTGAACTTCTCCGTGATGGTGATGGTGCACAGGTCGTCATCGGCGACGGTGACGGCGGGGGAGATTTCAACGCGCTGGACGTCGTCGTCTTCGACGGCCTCATCGATCTCCTCTTCCTTTTCGGCAGCCTCGCGATCCTTCTTCACCGTGCCGGACAGATCTTTGTCGGACTTGGTGAAGATGAGTTTGTCATCGTCCATCTTGAGGACGAGTTTGCCGTCCTCGAGCTTCATGTCCTGCGACTCACCTTCGGCGGTGATGGTTGCGGTGGTGGTGTCCTTAGCCTCCCATTTCAGGTCGATAACCTCAAGGAACAGGTCGAGGGTGCCCGTGCCGTCCTCATCGAGGATCAGGATGGCGCGGAGGCCCCACTCCTCGAGCATATCCATGTACTCATCGGTCAGCTCTTCGCCCTCCAGGGTTCCTCCCGAGAGCTCCCAACTGCCGACGAAGTTGGCCTTGGGATCCTTGCCACCGCCACCGCTGCAGCCCGTCAGGGCAAAGGCGAGCGCCAGGACGCATGTCAGGAATGCGAGTACGGACTTTTTGAACGTTGTCTTCATGGTGTCCTCCTTAATCGAACGAAACCCATAGAAGCAAATGCGGGGGTGGCGGATCCCCCGCCAATTACCAGATAAAGGGGCTAGGGCCTAGGCGTTCCGCAGTTGCTGCAGAACTTGCCGCCGTTTTCGCTACCGCAGTTGGGGCAGAACCACTTGGCCGGTGTCGGAGCGGGCGCGGGACTGCCGCACTCGGGGCAGAACTTGCCGGTGTTGGTGGCACCGCAGCTGCAGGTCCACGTGCCGGCCGCGGGGGCAGCGGCAGGAGCCGGTGCGGGGGCGGGGGCAGGTGCCGGTTGCGGGGCGGCCTGCTGCTGTGCCTGGCCGGCGGCGAACAGCTGGCTGGCATTCATGCCGCCCATGCCACCTGCCATGCCCATGCCCATAAAGCCTGCCATCGCGCCGTTGGGGTTGGCCGCTGCTGCGCGCATTGCGTCGCTCTGGGCACTGGCGATGTTGGCGGCTGCCATGGTGGGATCGCGCATAACCGCGGCCTTCTGCAGGTCCTTGATCATCTGCTCGTCTTCTTGCGAGGCGGCGATGGAGTTGACGCCAAAGCTCACGATCTCGACGCCGCGCAG
>CAJMSG010000057.1:0-9740 GCA_905216105.1 uncultured bacterium
GTACTCGTCCGATGATCATCCCGGTCGTCATGGAGGTTTAGTTTGGCGCGCGGATCTGCACAAAACGCCAAAGGCAACAAAGCCAACATCCAACCGGCATCTGCTAAGGGTGCCGGTTCCCATCTTCGTGCCAATAAGGGCCACGAGGCCGAGCTCGACGATTTCGAGCCCCTGGTCGAGCCTTCGGCCAACCGCGATATCGCCGGCGTGGTCATTGCCGTTTTGGCGATTGCGTCCTTCATTGCCGTGATTTCGCCGGCGACCGCACCCGTTACGGCTGCGGTTGCCGATTTCTACCACCTGGGCTTTGGTCTGGGCGCCTACGTGCTGCCGATCGTCATTTTGCTGTTTGCCGCCACGCTCTTTTTAGGCGAGGACTCGCCGCTCAACGTGCGCTCTGTCGCGGGCGGCGCCGTGGTCTTTATCGCCGTCGTCTCTATTCTTTCGCTGATGGTGCCGGGTACGAGTGACTCGTGCGACCTTATGTTCACGCCGCTAAACCTGTCCGCCTCGGGTGGCTACATCGGTGCGTTTATTGCGAGTACTCTGCAGAATGCCCTGGGTAAGCCTATCGCGATGGTGGTCCTGTTGGGTCTGGCTGTCGTCGGCTTTGTCATCATCGGCTTTTCGGTGGGCGGCGTTTTGCGCTCTGCCCGCGACCGTGCGGCCGATTTTGCCGAGCGCCGTCGTGCCGACGTCAACGCGAGTCCGTGGGGTGACGACGAAGCCCTGTCGGTGCCCGGCGTTGCCCGTCCGCACCTGAGCATTCTTCGTCAGAAGGGATCCGATATGTCCGTGACCACGGTCATGGGCAACGATGCGGACCCGGTTTTGGACGATGACGATGACGACGAGGATCCGTTTGTCGACGTGTCCGATGTCTTGGAGGCCGAGCGCGCTAAGACGACGCTGCTGCCGCGCCGTCATGCCAAGAAGGGCAAGAAGGCTCCCAAACTCAATACGAGTGAGCCCGATCCGTCTTGGTCCGAGAGCGAGATTGAGCTTACCGAGGGTGATGACGAGGACGACGAGTCCCCGCTCGAGACTGCTAAAACCACCTTGCTGCCGCGTCGTCAGGCAAAGCGCGGTCAGGTGACCGGCCAGCTTTCGATGGAGGACGATCCGGACAAGGTCGACGAGTCCGAACCGCCGTTTGCCGTGAATCCCGTCTCGGCCGCCCCTCAAATTCCTGATTTCCTCAAGCATCCCAAGGTTGCCGATGCGGCTGTCGCGGGCGCTGCCGAGGCGTCTACTTCGAGCGATGGGGGAGCGGACAATGCCTCCGCGGATAACGAGGGCGAAGAAGAGGACGGCCTTAAGCTTCCGCCGCTCGAAATCCTGCATGCAAACCCTCAGTCCGCTTCTGCCGCGTCTTCGGACAAGGAACTGGAACAGACCGCCGAATCGTTGCAGTCCACGCTGCTTGAGTTTGGCCGTAGCGCGCGCGTCGTCGGTTGGATTGCCGGCCCCACGGTGACGACCTTTAAGCTGCAGCCTGGCGAGGGCGAGCGCGTGAGCAAGATTTCGAGCCTTGAGGACGACATCGCGCTTTCGCTTGCTGCTCAGTCCGTGCGTATCTTTGCGCCGATTCCCGGCACCTCGCTCGTGGGTATCGAGATCCCCAATCGAAAGCGTCAGAACGTCAACTTGGGCGACGTACTGCCCTATGTTAAGGGCGGTCCGCTCGAGCTTGCCATCGGCCGCGATGCAGAGGGCACGCCGGTCGTCGCCGATCTCGCTAAGATGCCCCACCTGCTGATCGCCGGCACCACAGGTTCCGGTAAGTCGGTCATGATCAACTCCATCATCACGACCCTGCTCATGCGCGCGCTTCCCGAGGACGTTCGCTTGATCATGGTCGACCCCAAGCGCGTCGAGCTCGCAGGCTATAACGGCCTGCCGCATCTTTACGTGCCCGTAGTGACTGAGCCCAAGCAGGCCGCGAGTGCCTTGCAGTGGGCGGTGTCCGAGATGGAGCGCCGCCTGAAGGTCTTCGAGCGCCTGAACGTGCGTAAGATCTCGACCTATAACGAAAAGCAGGCTGCCGGCGAGTTTGAGCATTACGATAACCCGCCGCAAAAGATGCCCTACCTGGTCATCATCATCGACGAGCTTTCGGACCTGATGATGGTTGCCGGCAAGGACGTCGAGGCGTCGATTGTGCGTATCGCCCAGCTGGGCCGTGCCGCCGGTATCCACCTTATCGTGGCGACTCAGCGTCCGAGCTCTAACGTGGTGACGGGTCTCATCAAGGCAAACATTACCAACCGTATCGCCTTTAACGTCGCAACGGGCATCGACTCCCGCGTCATCATCGACCAGATGGGTGCCGAAAAGCTCACCGGCTTGGGTGACATGCTGTTCTCAAAGGTCGACTGGGGCAAGCCCCGTCGTATCCAGGGCTGTTTTGTTTCGGATGACGAGATCAACGAGATTGTCGAGTTCGTCAAGTCGCAAAGTGAGCCCGACTACCATGAGGAGATCCTGTCGGCTGTGGCACCTGCCTCCATGTCCATGGCAGGTGGCGGCGGCATCGTTCGTACCGGCGTTGCCGAGCCTCAGGACGACGATCCGCTTATTTGGGAAGCCGCTCATATTGTGGTGGAATCGCAGCTGGGCTCCACATCTGGCCTGCAGCGCCGCCTGAAGGTTGGCTATGCGCGCGCCGGGCGTATTATGGACATGCTGGAAGAAAAGGGTGTCGTCGGTCCGCCCGACGGTTCCAAGCCGCGCGAGGTCCTGCTGGATGAAGAAGGCCTTGCCGCGCTGGAATCCGTCGACGCCGAGATGGCACGTGAAGATCGTGAGTTTGGAGGATTCTGATGGCTGCACGCTTTGGTGACATGCTGCTCGAGCAGCGTCGCCGAATGGGCCTTTCCATTCAGCAGGTCGCCAACACCATCAAAATCAGGCCGCAGATCATCGAGTTTTTCGAGAATGGCAATTTTGCATCGATGCCTCCGCGCGGCTATGCGCAGGGCATGATTTCGAGCTATGCGCGCTTTTTGGGCCTCAATCCGCGGGAGGTCGTCAACGCTTATTTTGACGATCTGATGGCGTATGAGCGCGAGACGTCGCAGCAGGGTGGTCGTTTTCAGGACGCCGCCGGCTACGTCAATTCGCGTTCCTCGGTCGACAACGGCCGCTTCCTGATGGTTCAGGGCGGGCGTTCGACGCGTTATGGCCAGCGCCCTCAGCAGGCTGGCTATGTTACCGAGACGGGCTCGAGCGAGGATATTCGTTCCCAGCGCGATCGTTTTCGCAGCACGCCGGCGCCCGAGGAGCGCGCACTCCCCGCTGCCCGCGGTGTCGCACGAGACCCTCGTGCCGGCTACGGTGATGGTGGTTATTCCGATCGCGGGCACCGTGGCGTTTCCTCCGGTCGCCCGCGCGGCGGCTATGCAGACGCCGACACTACGCAGGTGACGCCTCGCCTTCGATCCCAGTCGCAGCCTTATAGCCAGCGCCCCTCAGTGCCTCGTTCGGGCCAGCGCAACTACCGGGGTCGCGGCGAGCTCGCCCCCCGCTCAGGCCAGCGCAATATGCAGCGCCAGGGCAGCTATCGTGGACGTTCCGACAATAACCGCGGTCGCATGCCCCAAGGCACTGGTCGCGGTGGTTCCAATCGTGGACGCGGCGGTGGTCGTGCTCCCCAGAACAACGGTCTCGACCCTCGTATCGTTTACGCCGGTATCGGTGCCGTGGCGCTGCTGCTGATCGTGCTCATCGTAGTGCTCCTGCGTGGCTGCGGCTCCTCGGCGCCCGAGACGACGCCCGAGACGCCCGTTGCCACCAAGACAACGACTAAGAAGTCTTCCAAGAAGACCGAATCCGTCGATAAGGATGAAGATACCGATGAGACGACGGACGAGTCGACCGATTCGGACGCCGCCAAGACGAAGGCCAAGAAGGAGGAGAGCGAGGTCACAAAGGTCAAGATCTCCGTTGCCAAGGGCAAGACTGCTTGGATTGAGGTCAAGGTTGATGGCAAGTCGGTCTATGGCGCCCAGGCCACCGGCCCCTTTGAGCAGGAATATACGCCCGAGTCCTCGATCGAGATCACCACGTCCAAGCCTTCCGATGTCACGGTTACCAAGAACGGCGAAAAGGTCCGCTACGACACTAAGACGTCGGGCGTGGCACGCGTGACGATCACCGTTCCCAAGAAGGAGACGACCGACTCCGAGGACGGTGAGAACACTGACGGTACCGATGGCACCGAAAGTACCGACGGAACCGATGGAACCGACGCCCAGTCCACGGACGGCACCGATGCCGCCACCGACGGGCAGACTACGTCCTATTCAGACGACTATTCGTACGACAGCTACTAAGCCGCTCGTAATCGAAAGGATTAACCATGGCTAAAGATTCCAGCTTCGACGTCGTGTCCGAGGTCAATATGCAGGAGGTCGACAATGCCTTCCAGCAGACCACGCGCGAGATTTCCCAGCGCTATGACCTGAAGGACTCCGGCGCCACCATCGAGCTTTCGAAGGGCGACAAGCTCTTTACGATCAATGCCCCGGCCGACTTTGTCTCCAAGCAGATTATCGATGTCCTGAGCTCCAAGCTCATCAAGCGCGGCATCGATCTTAAGGCCGTGTCCTGGGATGCGCCTCAGGCTGCGTCGGGCGGTACCGTGCGCGTGCTCGGTCACATCGTCGAGGGTATCGACCAGACGACTGCCAAGAAGATCAATAAGGACATCAAGGATCAGAAGCTCAAGGTCAAGGTGACGATTGAGGCCGACAAACTGCGTGTTTCCTCTGCTTCCAAAGATGCGCTGCAGACCGTGATCCAGTTCCTGCGCGACCAGGACTACGGTCAGCCGCTGCAGTTCACCAACTACCGCTAATTCATTCGAAAGGACCGCTCTCCAACATGGATACACCGTTGGGCTCCGTGCTCTATATCACCCTCGGGTGCGCCAAGAACGAGGTCGATACCGACCGTATGCGTTCGCTGCTGACCGCCGCGGGCTACGAGGAGGCATTCGATCCGCAGGATGCCGATATCGCCATCGTCAATACGTGCTCGTTCCTTGCCTCTGCAACGTCCGAGAGCATCGAGACCACGCTCGAGCTTGCCAACGAGGTACAGGACGGCGTTCGTTCTTGCCCGATCGTCATGTGCGGCTGCGTGCCGTCACGCTACGGCGACGACCTGCCTGACGAGCTGCCCGAGGTCGCGGCCTTTGTGAAGGCTGACGAGGAAGACGGCATCGTGGCGGTCATCGATGACGTGCTGGGTGTCGAGCGCGAGATTGCCGCCTATATTCCGCAGGTCAAGCGCACTGTTGAGGGCGCTGTCGCCTACGTCAAGATCTCCGATGGCTGCAACCGCTTCTGCAGCTTCTGCATGATCCCGTATATCCGCGGTCGTTATCACTCGCGCAATGCCGAGAGCATTATCTCTGAGGTACGCGACCTGGTCGCCGGCGGCGTGCGCGAGATCGTGTTGATCGGTCAGGACACGGGTATCTGGGGTACCGACTTTGCCGACGAAGACCTCGCCGAGGGCGCGCCGCGTAACCTGGCGCAGCTGCTGCAGGCCGTTGCCGAGGCCGTTCGTCCGCATAACGTTTGGGTCCGCGTGCTCTACCTGCAGCCCGAGGGCATGACCGACGAGCTTATCGAGACCATTCGCGATACGCCCGAGGTGCTTCCCTATATCGATATTCCCGTGCAGCACTGCGACGCGCGCATCCTCAAGGCCATGCGCCGCTCCGGTTCGCGCCAGGAGCTCGAGGACCTGTTCCGCGACCTGCGCGAGCGCATCCCCGGTATCGTGATCCGCTCCACGGCCATGGTAGGTTTCCCGACCGAGACCGACGACGAGTTCCGCGATCTCATTGACTTTATGGACACCGTCGGCTTTGACTACACGAGCGTCTTTGCCTACTCGCAGGAGGAGGGTAGCCTGGCCGCCAAGATGGAAGGTCAGGTCGACGAAGAGGTCAAGCTCGAGCGCGCCCAGGAGGCCATGGATCTGGCCGAGTCGCTCGGCTTTGCCGCGACTGCCGCGCACGTGGGTGAGCGCGCCCAGGTGATCGTCGACGGTATCGAGGAGACCGAGGACGGTGCCGAGCTCATCGGGCATGCCTGGTTCCAGGCGCCCGATTCCGATGGTGCGGTGCATTTGGATGCCAGCGAGGCATCTGTGGGCGATATTCTGACGGTCGAGTTTACCGATAGCTTCTGCTACGAGCTTATCGGTCATGTTGTGGAGTAGGAGAGCGTCGTGGCTAACGAGAGCAATAAGGAACTGACGAGTGTTTGGACGCCTGCCAACATCGTGACGTGCGTGCGCATCGTCTTTATTCCGGTGTTCATGATCGTGTCGGCGCTGTCTCGCGTGGGCGTTACCGGTACGGATTTGAGCACCTTCGACGGCCCGCTCGCCGCCGCCGCCTTTATTCTGTACGTCATCCTGTCGTGCACAGATAAGGTTGATGGCTACCTTGCTCGTTCACGCAACGAGATCACCGACTTCGGTAAGTTCTTGGATCCCATCGCCGATAAGTTGCTCGTGTTCTCGGCTCTGCTTCTGTTCTTGGATTTTGGTACCGTAACCGTGTGGTCGGTGTTCATCATCCTGTTCCGCGAGCTGCTGGTGAGTGCCCTGCGCATGGTCGCGAGTGCGGCCGGTGTGGTCGTTGCGGCCGATAAGCTCGGCAAGTACAAGACGGCCACTACGATGGTTTCCATCTGCGGTTATCTGTGCGTTTTTGCGATGTCTGGCCTTAACCTGGCCCCGGTGGCGCTGACGCTCGGTATCTATGGCGTCTCACGCTTCCTGTACGCCGTGGCCGTTATCCTGACCGTTATCTCGGGCGCTCAGTACTTCTGGAACTGCCGCAAGATCGTCTTTTCGGTCTAGGTCCTGGTAGGTATGACGGAATCATTTGAGCAGATTGCCGCGCATAACGAAGAGCTCGCACGCGATATTGTCGAGCGTGCAAGCGTTCGCGGTGTGACGGTTTCGACGGCTGAATCTCTGACGGCGGGCATGATCGCCTCTACGATCGCCGATATCCCCGGTGCCTCGGCGGTGCTTCGCGGCGGTGCGGTGACGTACTGCGACGAGATTAAGCATCGCGTGCTCGGCGTTGAGCAAGAGACGCTCGACCGCCATACCGCGGTGTCGTATCAGACGGCGCGCGAGATGGCTTCCGGTTCGCTGGAGCTGTACCAGAGCGATATTGCCGTGAGCGCGACGGGCTATGCCGGCCCCGGTGGAGGCACCGAGGACGATCCGGCTGGAACCTTTTATATTGGCTGGGCGTATCACTCGGCCGATGGGGGAGTGCCGGTCGTGGACTCCATTCGCTGTCACTATGAGGGCGATCGTTCGTGTGTTCGTGCCCATGCGGTCGCGGAGGCACTGGGTCGCATTGTCTGCGTGCTCAATTCTATGGAATAGACATGTTTTGAGGGGCCTCCGGGCCCCTTAATTGTGGAGATAGGGACCTCGGCCGAATTTACTCTTTGTGCAGGCAGTTGGCGTAATCTTGCTCGTCATGCCTTGCTTGGTTCGTCTGTGGTCAAGTTTTTGGTCAGTGTTTGGTCGGCGTTTGGTTGGGTTTTGGAAAGGTCGGCTGCATATGATTTATCTGAACGGTTGACCACGAACAGCCGTTCGTTTATTATCGATGCAGGTTGTTAAGAGGAGGGCTATTCATGGCCAAGAATTCAGGTCCCGTACGTACCGTTCATGCTCGCACGACGGGTAAAGAGCGCGATGAGATGATCGCCACCACCAAGGCCGAGATCGAGAAGAAATTCGGCCAGGGTTCCATCATGAGGTACGGCGACGGTGGTCCCGAGCTCGAGGTCGAGGCCATTCCCACAGGCGCCCTGGCCCTCGATGCCGCGCTGGGCATCGGCGGCGTGCCGCGCGGCCGTATCGTCGAGATTTACGGTCCTGAGTCCTCCGGTAAGACAACGCTTTCGCTCGAGATTTTGGCAGAGGCCCAGGCTATGGGCGGCGTCGTGGCATTTATTGATGCCGAGCACGCGCTCGATCCCACGTATGCCGCGCGCATCGGCGTGGACATCGATGAGGTCCTCATTTCCCAGCCCGATACGGGCGAGCAGGCGCTCGAGATCGTCGACATGCTCGTGCGCTCTGGCGCCATCGACGCCATCGTCGTCGACTCTGTCGCCGCTTTGACTCCGCGTGCTGAGATTGAGGGCGAGATCGGCGATACTACGGTCGGCCTTCAAGCCCGTCTGATGAGCCAGGCACTCCGTAAGCTCGCCGGTTCGCTCGCCAAATCTAAAACGACCTGCATCTTCATTAACCAGCTGCGCGAGAAGATCGGCGTCATGTTCGGCAACCCCGAGACAACGACGGGCGGCCGCGCCCTCAAGTTCTTCTCGTCGGTGCGCATCGATATTCGCCGCATCGACAGCATCAAGCTCAAGGACGAGGTTATCGGCAATCGCGTGCGTGCCAAAGTCGTTAAGAATAAGGTGGCCGCTCCGTTCCGCTCTGCCGAGTTCGACATCATGTACGGCACGGGCATCTCTAAGGAGGGCTCGATTCTGGACATGGCCGTCGAGTGCGGTATCTGCAAAAAGATGGGCTCTTGGTTTGCTTACGGTGAGGACAAGCTCGGTAACGGTCGCGAGGCCGCCAAGGCCTTCCTGCGCGAACACCCCGATTGTGCCGATGAGATCGAGCACAAGGTTCGTCTCGCCTGCGGCCTTGAATTCGATGACGATGCTCCGTCCGAGGTCGAGCTGACCGATCAGCCCGAAACTGAGGAGTTCGATGAGCTTTACGCCATCGATGGCTCTGCGATGCTCGATGATGACGACGAGTAACGGATGCTCTCATGTCGTATTCGGTGACCGAGGCCACGGTCGTCTTTCCCGATAAGAAGGCGACCTCCTCGTTCTCGAGTGGGTATGCATCAAAAAAGCCTTGTGCACATATCGACTGCGAGCTCGAGGGCGGTTATGAACGATCCATCTGGATTCCTGTTCGTGTTGCGCGCCTGTTTCTTAAAAATCGACCCGATCTTCCCTGCGATTGGGATGAGTTTCGCGAAGCGGTACAGCTCATTGAGCGTAAATGCGCGCTTACCATGGTGACTGAGATGCTGTCGCGCCGCGACCATGCCACGGGTGAGGTCCGTGACAAGCTCGCTCGTTATGGTTTTCGCCAGCCCGCAATTGATTTCGCCGTCCAGCGTGCCACTGAGTACCGCTTTTTAGATGAGAACCGCTTTTGTTCGTACTTTATCGAGGAACGCAAACGACGCGGCTGGGGACAGCGCAAGATTGAGACTGAGCTCAAGCGTCGCCATGTCGTACTCGATGATATCCCCGGCTATCCCGAGGATTATTTTGCCGTGGAGGACGACTTAGCTCGCGCATCGGCTTTACTCGCGAAGCGTCGTGTTCCCGAGACGCGTGGATTCGAAAAGCTCGTCCGGTTTTTGATGGGCAAGGGCTTTTCGTACCACATCGCCGCCGATGCCGTTAAGGCGCGTCTCGATGCCGAACGTGAGGAATGTGCAGTTTAGACATATGCGTTTTGCGTACGTACCGTTCACCGCGTTTTAGCCGCCGTGCTGGGTCCATTTATTTGACAGTTGTTGCGGTTCAACGTACGATAAACACTGTCATTTGTTTTGTGATATGTGCTCATCTTTGATGAGTTTGTTTATATGTTTATCTGTATCCGACCCGCATAAGCTGCGCCCATATTACTCAAATGTCGCGAGCCGT
>CAJMSG010000058.1:0-9284 GCA_905216105.1 uncultured bacterium
TCGGGTGCCAGCGCGGTGTTTATCGCGCGCGGCATCTACGGCAATCCGTGGGTGTTCGGCGATGCCCGAGCCCTTGCGTTCGATGGCACGCCGGTTCCTTTTCGTTCCTCGGTCGAGCGCCTGGAGGCTCTGCGTGAGCACCTGACGTTGACGCACGAGCTTCTGCCGCTTATGTCGCGCGCCCGTACGTATGCAAGCTGGTACTTAAAGGGCATGCCCCATGCCGCCGCCTGGCGCGCTCAGGTGGTGCGCTGCTCCACGTACGAGGAGTTTATGGCGCTGATCGATGATATCGAGCGCGATGTGGTGGCCTGCGAGGCCGCGCTTGCCGCCGGCGAGTCGGTGCCCGCTCATCCGCTGGAGGCCTAAGGGTGGCCGTTACTGCGCTGTATGTGCACGTGCCGTTTTGCGCTCAAAAATGTCGTTATTGCGACTTTGATTCGCGCAGCGTGGCGTCGTGCGACCTGGACGCTGCGCTCGATGCCTATTTTGAGCACCTGTATGCGCGACTCGATGCCTTTGGCAACGCTGGGGCACTCAGGCAGATCCGCACTGTCTACGTAGGCGGCGGCACGCCGTCGCTGGCAGGGGAGCGCCTGGTGAAACTTGCCCGTCGTGTCTCCATGTGGTGCAAGCCACATGAGTTTACTTGTGAAGCTAATCCTGAGTCGCTGACCGCTGGGCTCGCCACCACGCTTGCCGAGGCGGGCGTCACGCGTATCTCTCTGGGCGTGCAAACTCTCGATAATACCGAGTTGGCTGCTATTGGCCGCATCCATAATGCCGAACGGGCGCTTGAGGCTATCGCGACGGTGAAGGATGTTGGGCTCGATGTGTCGTGCGACCTTATGTGCGGGCTTCCCGGACAGACTATGGCGAGCTGGCAGTACACGCTCGATGGCGTGTTTGCGGCGGCCCCGCACCATGTGTCGGTCTATCCGCTCACGCTCGAGGAGGGCACGCCGCTTTACCGCATGGCATGCCGTGACGAGTCGCTCGAGCCCGACGACGATTTCCAAGCCGCATGCATGGACGTTGCGCGCGAACGGCTGAGTTCGGCGGGCTACCATCCGTATGAGGTGGCGAGCTACGCGCTCGATGGGCATGAATGCGCTCATAATATCGCCTACTGGACTGGTCAGGGCTATTTGGGTTTGGGTCGTTCTGCCGCGGGTATGCTCGATGCGGAGGATTTCGATCGCCTGGCCGGGCTGTTTCCTGACGTTCCCGCTCGCGGCGATGCGCACCGCGTGCGTCTGGTGCAATGTGATGATGGCGCGATGACGTTTGGGGTCGAGTACCTGACGCATCGCGAGGCGGCAGCCGAGGATCTGATGCTCGCTTGTCGCATGACGCGCGGCGTCGCGTCCAATCTGTTGGTTCACGCGGCTCGTGTCATCCCTGCCGATGAACTGACAGCGGCCTGTGACCGCGCTCTTGAGCTTGGGCTTGCCACTTGGGTGCCCGAGAACGGTGATACCCATGCGGGGCCTATTGCCTCTGACGATGTCGTCACCGGCCGCATCTGTGCCCGCCTGGCGCCGACCCACCTGGGTTGGCTCGATGGAAATGTTCTGTTCGAGCTGTTTTGGGGTCTAGCTTAGGCCGCTCGGGTAGAATTACCGCAATATATACGCTGCTGTGAGCAGGAGGTTGCCGCGCATGGCGACGATGAACGAAAAAGATTACTACGAGATCTTGGGTGTCTCCAAGGACGCCACCTCGCGTGATATTCAAAAGGCTTTCCAGCAAAAGGCCCGCAAGCTCCATCCGGACGTCAATAAAGAGCCGGATGCCGAGGAGAAGTTTAAAGAGGTTTCCGAGGCCTACGCCGTGCTCTCGGACGAGCAGAAGCGTGCGCGTTACGACGCCATGCGGTCGGGTAATCCCTTTGCGGGTGCACCGACGGCTTCGCCCTATGGCGGTGGCTATGCCGGCAGCGCCGGTTACGGCAATCCCTTTGACGGTGGTTTCCCCTTCGGGGGCGCCTGGGGCCAGCCCCGTCGCGGCCAGGCGGCCTACAACCCCGAGAGTGGTGCCAACGTTGTCGTCGATATCAAGCTCGACGCCAAGGAGGCCAAGGGCGGTGCCCACAAGACCGTTCGCTACACCCGCTTTGACACCTGCGGACATTGTGGCGGATCGGGCTCCGTTTCGTCAGAGCATGCCCACACCTGTCCGAGCTGCGGTGGCCGCGGTCACATCGACGTCGACTTGTCCTTCCTGTTTGGTGCGGGCACGTTCCAGACGGTTTGTCCTGAGTGCGGCGGTTCCGGCAAGGTCGTTGCCGACCCGTGCCCCGATTGCGGTGGCAGCGGCCGTACCCGCGTAACCTCCGAGCAGACGATTGAGTTTCCCGCCGGCACGCATGATGGCGACGAGGTGCGCATCCCCAACATGGGTCACGCCGGCACGAACGGCGCTTCGGGCGGCGATCTGGTCGGTCGTGCGCACGTTGAGGCCGAGCGCCTGGAGGGTAAGGCTCGCACCGGCTTCTACCTTATGGGCATCATCGCTCCGTTTTTGGTGCTGTCGGCCATCTCGGGCGTGTTCTCCGCCTTTGCCATGATGTGCTTCATTCCGTTTGCCATGGGCTTGTTCATGGTGCTGTCGGACGGAGTGCTTCATCGCAGTCTGCTGTGGTGGAAGCGCGGCGCGATGCAGTTTGCCAATGGATTCGCCAACGGTTTTATGTTCGCGCTCGTGTCGGTTTGGTTCGCGAGCTGCTCGCAGCGGGCCGTGCTTTCGCCGTACGGAATGCAATAACATCAAACCCTCTGTTTGCGCCCGGCCCAGCTTGGGTATAGGACGCACTGTGACAATAATGAAAGTTGGAAGGATTCGGTCGTGTCGGAAAATAGGGATTACTACGAGGTACTTGGCGTTGACAAGGATGCCGACGCGCGGACGATTAAGCGCGCGTTTCTAAAGAAAGCCCGTACGGTACACCCGGATGTTTCGGACGACCCCGAGGCCGAGGCCAAGTTCAAAGAGCTCAACGAGGCCTATTCCGTTCTTTCCGACGAGCAGAAGCGTGCTAACTACGACCGTTACGGCACCGCTGACGGCCCCGGTGGCTCTGGCTATGTCGACATCAACGATATCTTTGGTGGCATGGGCATGGACGACCTGTTCTCGTCGTTCTTTGGCGGTGGCTCCGGTGGTGGCGCTCGCAGCCGTCGCGAGCGCCGTCGCGGTCGCGATATGGCCATCTCCCTTTCGGTGACGCTCGAGGAGGCGGCGCTCGGCTGCAAAAAGACGATCAGCTACGACCGCCTTGCCCCTTGCGATGACTGTAATGGTACCGGCAAGGCCGAGGGCGCGACCGAAAAGCAGTGCAGCCGCTGTCACGGCACAGGCTATGTGACGACGGTCCAGCGTTCTTTCCTGGGCCAGGTTCAGTCCTCTTCGCCCTGTCCCGACTGCCACGGCGAAGGCACGGTCATCGATCATCCCTGCGAGACCTGTGACGGCCAGGGCCGCACGCCTTCACACGAAAAGATTGACATCGATATTCCCGCCGGTGTTTCGACCGGTCGCCAGCTGCGCGTGAGTGGTTTTGGCGAGGCCGGCCTTCGTGGCGAGCCGTCGGGCGACCTGATCGTCAACGTGCGTGTCGCCGACCACGAGCGTTTTAAGCGTAATGGCGATGACCTCTATCTGGTGAGCGATATCTCGATTGCGCAGGCCGCGCTCGGTTGCGAGATTGAGGTCGAGGGCATTATGCCTGACGAGGTCGTTAAAGTGACGGTTCCCGCCGGCACACAGTACGGTGACACCGTGAGCGTCAACAACTACGGCATGCCGCGTATCGGCGGTGGCGGCTCGCGCGGTCGTCTGATTGTGCAGCTGCGCGTGGTCGTTCCCACCAATCTCTCCAACAAGCAGCGCGAGCTGCTTCGCGCCTTTGCCGACGAGATGGGCGATGACGTCGCATCCGGTAAGAAGTCGGTGACCGACCGTATCAAGAGTGCCCTCGACGACATCCTCGATTAAGGAGCCCGTGTGCTCGCACCCCATATTTCCGTCGTCAACCTCGGTTGTCGTGTCAACCGGGTTGAGTCCGACCGTATCACTGCCGATCTTATGCGCCTGGGCTTTGCGATGGTGGAGCCCCGGGACGCCGAACTGATCGTTATCAATACCTGTGCCGTGACGGGGGAGGCCGAGGCCAAGACCCGCAAGGCCGTCCGTCACGCCCTGGCCTATCCCGGCGAGCCTTACGTGGTCGTAACCGGCTGCGTCGTCAACCTGCATCCCGAGGAGCTGCTGGAGCTTTCCGATCGCGTGATCGCCGAACCGTCCAAGATTGACGTCGCCGAGCGCGTCTGCGAGGTGCTGGGCGTCGAATCCGATAGCGTGCCCGCCTGCAGCGATGGCGACGTGGTCGATGCGCTCGATCGTTCGCGGCTGGGCGTGAAGATCCAGGATGGCTGCAACCACCGCTGTACCTATTGCATCGTGTGGAAGGCCCGCGGCCCCGAGCGTTCCGTGCCCGTTGAGTCCGTGCTCGAACAGGTGCGTGAAGCTCAGGAGGCCGGCGTGCCCGAGGTCGTGCTGACCGGCGTGAATCTGGGTGCCTATGACGGCAAGAGCGCGACCGATGAACATGTCGAGATCGATGAGCTGCTCCAGGCCATCATGGAGCGCACCGAGATCGCCCATGTGCGTATCTCCTCGGTGGAGCCCATGGATATTTCCGAGCGCTTGCTCAAGGTGATGGCTCGTTATCCGAAGCGTATCGCGCCGTTTTTGCACCTTCCCGTGCAGTCTGGCTGCACGGCGACGCTGCATCGTATGGGTCGTCCCTATAGTGCCGAGGCCTTTGAGGATACGGTGCGCATGATTCGCGCTAATCTGCCCCAGGCGTCTCTTTCGTGCGATGTCATCGTCGGTTTTCCTGGCGAGACGGACGAGGAGTTCGAGGAGTCGCTGGCGCTGTGCCGTCGCGTGGGCTTTTCGCGCATGCACGTGTTCCGCTATAGCAAGCGCCCCGGCACCCTCGCCGCCGACATGCCCGACCAGGTACCCCCTGAGGTCATGGCCGAACGCAGCCGTCGCATGCGCGCCGCCGCACAGGAGCTTGCGATCGCCGATGCCCGCCGCCGCGTGGGCACGGTCGAGCGTGCGGTGCTCGAGTATGGCGACAATTTGACGCTCGGCTCGTTCCATCATGCCCGTCTCGATGATACCTGTGGACTCACAGCCCCGTGCCTGCTCGATGTTGCTATCATCGGAGTCGATGATTCCGGCTTGGTCCATGCACGCAGGGAGGTTCATGGAAGCCTCGAAGATTAGACTTACCGTTCCTGAGGGTATCGACCCCTCGCGCGTTTTGGGTGCCGGCGACGGCGTCCTTCGTGCGCTCGAGAACTTGGTGCGCGCCCATGTGGTTGCCCGCGGTGACAGGGTTGCCGTGAGCGGCGATCCGGACGAGGTCGAGCTGGTCGCGCGTTTTTTCGAACATGCCTTTCGTGAGGCTGCTGCCGGGCGCACGCTTTCTGCCGATGATGTCTCGCGCTGTCTGGCCGTTCTGCGCGACGGCGAGCATGATGCCTCGTCGTTGCGCGATGACGTGCTGCTATCGTATCGCGGTCGCGTTATCCGCCCCAAGACGCTCGGCCAAAAGCGCTATGTGGATGCCATCCGCTCTTCTACCATCACGTTTGGCCTCGGTCCCGCCGGTACCGGTAAAACCTATCTGGCCATGGCGCTCGCCGTTGCCGCGCTCAAGCGCCATGAGGTAGGCCGCCTGATCCTGACGCGCCCGGTTGTCGAGGCGGGGGAGAACCTGGGCTTTTTGCCCGGCACCCTCGAGGAAAAGATCGACCCGTATATGCGCCCGCTCTATGATGCCCTCTTTGACATGATGGATCGCGAGCGCACCGATGAGCTTATGGAGCGTGGCGTGATCGAGATCGCCCCGCTCGCCTACATGCGCGGTCGAACGCTGAGTGATGCCTTTGTGGTGCTCGATGAGGCACAAAACACGACGCCCGAGCAGATGAAGATGTTCTTGACGCGTCTGGGCTTTAATTCCAAGTTCGTGATTACCGGCGACCTGAGCCAGCGTGACCTGGTGGGTCGCCGCGGCGGTCTTGCCGATGTCGAAAGGATTTTGGGTCGCGTCGACGATGTGGCGTTTTCTCACCTGGAGCGCGCCGATGTGGTGCGCCATGCCCTGGTGGGCCGTATCGTTGAGGCCTATGATGCATACGACGATGCGCGCGAGCAGCGCGCACACGATCGAAAGGAGTCTCGTTGAGTGTATTGATCAGCAACGATGCCGAGCTCGATACGCTGCTCGATGCCCAGGAGGTGGAGCACATCTGCGGAGTTGTGCTTGCCGCCGAGGGTGTTGAGCGTGAGGTCGAGATTTCCCTTTCGTATGTCGATGAGGAGGAGATGCACGAGCTCAACCGTGAGTGGCGCGGCATTGATCGCACGACCGACGTGCTCTCGTTTGAATGCGACTCGGCCTTTGACGAGGATATTCCCGCCGACGAGACGCTCGAGCTCGGCGATATCATCTTGGCCCCGCAGGTTATTGCCCGTCAGGCCCCCGGCTTTTGCAACAGCCCCGTCGATGAGTGCCGACTGATGCTCGTGCACGGAATGCTGCACCTGCTGGGTTACGACCACATCGAGGACGATGAGGCCGAGGTCATGGAGGCACGCGAGGATGTCATCCTGCGCGACCTGGCGCTTGAGCGCGGCGAGGACCCCAAGCTCGTCCACGTCGGCCCCATCACCAACCACGCCCACGACTAGGAGCCGTCTATGATTCCCGGATCGAACAAGGACCATCCGTCCTTTTTAAAGTCGTTCTCATACGCGATGGAGGGCTTCGTCACCGCCGTCAAGACCGAGCGCAATATCAAGGTCATGCTCGTGGCGGGCGTGTGTACCGTCATTGCCGGCTGCATCGTGGGGCTTGATATTGCCGAGTGGGCTACGGTCATCATCTGCTGCGGCCTGGTGATTCACGGCGAGTTGTGCAATACCGCCATGGAGGCGATTGTCGACCTCGCGACCCAGGAGCTGCATCCACTGGCCAAGCGCGCGAAGGATATCGCCGCTGCCTCTGTATACGTTCTTTCCATTACCGCTGCGATCGTGGGCTTGCTTGTCTTTGCCCACGCGCTCGACTTTATTTAGAAAGGGATTCCCATGTCCGACAATATGCAGCCTACCGGTGAAGTTTTGGATGACGAGGTCCTGGACGAGGCTGAAGGCGCCGATTCGTTTGACGAGGTCGAGGAGTTCGACCCGTTTGAGGGTATGAGCGACGAGGAGCTCGATGCCCTGTGTGACGAGGATGAGGGCCTCGCGGGTTTTGGCGACGTGGAACCCGGTTTTCGCAGTGGCTTTGTGGCCCTGGTCGGTCGCCCCAACGCCGGCAAGTCCACGCTGCTCAACGCCTGTTACGGCAAGAAGGTCGCCATCACCTCTCCGGTGGCCCAGACGACCCGCCGCCGTATGCGCGCCGTCGTCAACCGCCCCGGTTATCAGCTGGTTTTTGTCGATACCCCGGGTATTCATAAGCCCAAGGATGGCTTAGGTTCCGAGCTCAACAAGAGCGCGTTGTACGAACTGAACGATGTCGATGTCGTCGCGTTTCTGATCGACGCCACCAAACCCATCGGCAGGGGAGACGCCTGGGTTGCCGAGCGCGTCAAGAACGCTCGTTCCAAAAAGGTCCTGGTGCTTACCAAGGCCGATGAGGCCGACCCCGCACAGGTCATGGAGCAGCTCAAGGCCGCTCACGAGCTTATGGAATACGATGATGAGATCGTGACGTCGTCGGTCAAGAACTTCAACGTCGATGCGTTTATCGAGACCGTCGCTCACTTCTTGCCCGAGGGCCCGCGTTGGTTCCCTGAGGACATGGGCACCGACGCGTCCGACGAGACCCTTGTGGCCGAGTTCGTGCGCGAGAAGGTCCTGCGTCGCACCCGCGACGAGATCCCTCACTCCGTGGGCGTCATCTGTGACGCGCTCGAGCAGACTAAGAAGGTCCTGCGCGTGCACGCCACGATTTACGTCGAGCGCGAGGGGCAGAAGGGCATCATCATCGGCAAGGGCGGCGAGATGATCAAGCATATCGGTATCGACGCCCGTCGCGATCTTGAGCGCATCTTTGGCACTCAGGTCTTTTTGGAGCTCGACGTGAAGGTCAAGGCCGGCTGGCGCGATGACGAGGCACAGATCCGCCGCTTTGGCTACAATGCCGAAGATTAAGCCTCGGCGTTCATGGCAGGCTCTCGCACATATCGCACAAAGGTGCTCGTCCTCGACAAGACCAAGCTCAAGGAAACCGACCTGATTTTGACGATGCTCGACGAACGGGGGCGGCAGGTGCGTGCCGTGGCCAAGGGAGCACGTAAGCCTGGCGGTCGCCTTGCGGCCCGCTGCGAGCTCTTCTGCACCGTTGATATGCTGTTGGCGCATGGTCGCTCGCTCGACGTGGTCTCGCAGGCGGAGCTTTTGGAGGCGCCGCTCGGCGCTGCTCCTGACTACGAGACGACCTGTGCCGCCAGCGCGATTGCCGAGGTTGCGCGCGTGTGCTCGTTCGAGGATGCCGAGGATCCATTTACCTTTGCCATTACGCAGCGGGCGCTCACGCTTGTTGGCAGCGGGCTCGACTCGGCACATATGGACCTGCTCGTGGCAGCGTTTGTCTTTAAGCTGCTGTCGCACGTTGGCTACCGGCCCGATTTCTCGGCTTGCGTCTCGTGCGGCGATCCCATGCTCTCGCATTTCTCGGCCCAAGCCGGCGGGCTTTTGTGCGGGTCGTGCGCCTCGAGCGTGCCTGGCGCCGAGTTGGTATCGGTCGGCGAGGTCGCATGGCTGCGCGCCCTGATGTCCATGACGTTCGATGCTCTTTTGGCCGAGCGAATTGACCCGCATACGGCGGCGTTCTTGCTCGGGCTTTCGCATGTGTGGGCGGCGACGCATACCGACCAGCGCCTCCGTGCGATGGAATTCATGTTGGGTCGGTGATGATGCGCAGGCTCGCGCCGCTTGTGGTAACATACCGACCTGTTGGTACCTCGACCTTGGATGTTCGCTCCACCGGCGGCTTCCCAGTCCGAGGCGAATAGAGTCGCCCGCGGGCGACGCGAAACGAAAGGTGAAACAATGACTGTTTCCAAAGAGCGCAAGGCGGAGCTGACCACCCAGTTCGGTAACTCCCCGGTCGATACCGGTAACCCCAAGGTTCAGGTCGCCATCCTGTCCGAGCGCATCAAGGAGCTGACCGAGCACATGAAGTCCCACCAGAA
>CAJMSG010000059.1:0-9178 GCA_905216105.1 uncultured bacterium
CGGTTGCCCGAGCCGCATCGCAGACCTGCTATGTTCAGACTTAGATTTTATAACCCATTAGCGCGCATATATACATAAGGAATCGAAAAACTGTATGTTGCAATGCCCCATGCGCCAATTGCCGAGGAGTGTCCCCGACCGCCGGCAGAAAAGGAACGTCCCTATCTGTCGCCCAGCAGTTTGGCCATCCAGGCATGCGGCTGGCCTTCGTCTTCGTAGTCCACCGGCGCGATCTGCGTGTAGCCCGCCTTGGCATAGAGCGGCAGCACGTACTCCTGTGCATGCAACTTTATGAGCTTGGCGCCGGCATCGCGCGCAGCAGCTTCGCTGGCCTCGACAATCTTGCTTGCCAGACCGCGACGGCGCATGGTGGACAGCACGGCGACGCGCCCCATAATATAGGTCTCCCCCGCCGCGACGCCTTCGTCCATGTCGCATGCCGGCGAAACCGGAGCCTCCGCATCTGCCGCGCGCTCCAGTTCCTCGGGAAACACGCGCGAGCAGCCGGTGAGTTGACCATCCACGTACAGCGTCACATGGATGCAAGTCGGCGTCTCATCGATAGCGTCAAACTCGTTTTCGTAGCCCTGTTCGTCCATAAAAACGGCGCGGCGCACCAGCGCCGCGTCCTCAAAGCAACCCGTCTTAAGTTGGATATCCATAGCAGCCCCTTCATTCGATGCGAACGTTGGGGAAAAATTTTAGCGAAAATGAGCTCCCACGCTAAACTTCGCGCGTGCTTTTGCCAGGCAATCGTAGTGGCCCACGTTGTGGGCATCGCTCGCGATATAACTGTACAGGCCCTGCTTAAACAGGCGCTGCGCCGGCTTCTTTTCGCGACCGAACCGTCCACCTGCGATAAAGTCCGCCGAAGCCTGCAGTTTGCAGCCCAGGTCGACCAGGCGCTCAGCCACGCTCACATCTTTTTGAATCGCACGATAGCGCTCGGGATGGGCAATAATCACCTGGTAACCGCGACACTGCAAGTCGTAAATCGTGTTCTCGTATTCCTCAAAGTCATACGAATCAGCACGCGTCGAGAGCTCAAGCAAAAACTCGTTTGAGCCATCGAAATGCAGGCGATCGGCCCATTCGATGCCCAAATCCATGAGCTTGGCATGATTGACCTCAAAGCCCATCTGCAAATGCATATCGCCTGCATGCGCGCAAAGCAGTCGATAGGCCTCCCACATTTTTTCGAAGTCAAAATACGGGTCCCGGCAGTGCGGCGTACACACCATGTGCGTAACGCCGACGGCGCGGGCCGCCTCGAGCATCGCCAAGCTTTGCTCGAGGTTCGCCGCGCCGTCGTCAACACCGGGCAGGATATGGCAGTGGATGTCTCTCATATCGCCCTCTTATCTGCGTCGTTGCTATTTCTTAAAACGCTTCGCCTTCGCAGGGGTCCCCGTTGCAGCGGCACCGCCAACAGCAGGGTTAACTCCGGCAACGGCGTTGTTCTGGCCCTTGTCCTCGCCATAGTAAGAGTAATAGTAGTCATGGCTCGAGGTCTCGCAGCAGTTCATGACCGTGCCAATTACGTTAACCTCGGCCTTGTTGAGCTGGTCGAAGGCGGCAAGGATCTCGTTGCGCTTGGCGAAGTCCTCACGGATAACGTAGATGGTGCCGTCGGTAATCGCGGCGACCTCGGCGGCATCGACAAAGGTGCCCACGGGCGGCGTATCGAAAATGACGTACTGGTACTTCTCCTCCAGCGCGGCAACCAGCTTGGCAAAGCGGCGCGAGGCGATAATGTCAGCCGGGTTGGGAATGCGCGGCTCAGCATCGAGGAAGAAGAAGTTGGGCTGACCGGTTTCGACGACAGCCTCGTCAATCGACATCTGGTCGGAAAGGACGGCGTACAGGCCACCGGAATGACGGAGGCCCAGCAGGTTGGCAAGCGTACGGTGACGCATGTCGCACTCGACGAGAAGGACACTCTTGCCGCTGGTCGCAATGGCCTGAGCCAGGTTGACCGCAATGGTGGACTTTCCCTCGTTAGGGATGGAGGACGTCACGGTAATGGACTTGATCGGCGTATCGACACTCGCAAAGCGAATGTTTGCCAGCAGCGTCTTAGCTGCGTTGCTAAAGGCGAGGGTATCGCTAGTTTTCTTTTTACGGGCCATGAATTACTTACCGCCCTTCACAACGGGGAAACGACCGATAACGGGCACACCGAGCAGCTCGACGGCATCGTCAACGGAGCGGACGCGGGTATTGAGCATGTCGAGCAGCACGACGATTGCAACGGCGACGAACAGGCCGGCCAGAGCGGCGACCGCGATGTAGAGCTTGCGATTGGGGCCGCTGGGCTGGCTGGGGATCTTTGCCTTATCGATCACGTTGACGGCCTGGGCGGCGTCAACGTCCTGAGCCACGGTAGACACTGAGTTGGCAATGGCGTTAGCGACAGCGGCGGCACCGTCGGGGCTGGCGCCGGTCACGGACAGCGAAATGACACGAGTCGTGGTCTCGCTCGTAACGCTCACCTTGTAATCATCCAAGTTGGAAAGACCCAGCTCCTTAGCAGCACCGCTCTTGACGCTGTCGCTATCGAGCAGCGTCGCGATATCGTTGGAGAGCATCTGGCTCGCCGACAGGTCGTTGTAGTAGCTCGTCTGGCTACCATCGGTCTTAGCGAGAATGTACATGCTCGTCGTGGCGGTGTAGGTGTTGTCCATCATGGTGAAGGACACGACGCCCATCGCGATCGCGCAGACCACCGGGAGGGCGATGACCAGCTTAAGGTGCTTTTTAAGCAGCTGGAACAGTTCGAGAAGGGTCATGCAGCTTGCCTTTCATTTCCCTAATTCATATCGACAAAACTGCTCGTATGATATCGCATCTTTTTGCCAAGTCCGAACTCTATACATAAGATACAGCGCTTACACCATTGTTGCGCAACATTAACGCCGCACCGGCAGCCCCGATGCGGCGTGAAATTCACATGTTTGCAGTACTGCTACACGAACTGCTCGTCCTGTTGCACGGGAAACGTCACCGTGATGGTGGTCCCCACCCCCAACTCGCTTGACATATCGAGCGAGGCGTGATGATACAGGGCGGCATGCTTGACGATGGCCAAACCCAGACCCGTTCCACCGCGCGCTTTAGAACGGCTCTTGTCAACGCGATAGAAACGCTCAAATACCTTACCCTGCTCCTCGGGCGCAATACCAATACCCGTATCGGCAACCGACAGATACGGGTGCCCGTCGTCGTTGGTTCCGCACCGCAACGTCACCGTACCGCCGGGCCGGTTGTAGCGAATGGCGTTGCTCGCCAGGTTATAGATGAGCTCATCGATCAGGCGCGTTACGCCTTCGACGACCACAGGCTTGGTCTCATGGCCTATCGTCACATTTGCCTGGCGAGCGACCTGCTCAAGACGCTGCTCGACCGCGTAGATAGCACGCGAAAGCTCAATGGGCTCCGTGGAGCCAATGGGCACCGCCTCGCCATCACTCGCACGCTCGGCCTCATCCAAGTTCGAAAGCGTGAGAATATCGTTGACGAGCGCCGCCAAACGGCCCGCCTCACGGTAGATGCGGCCGCCAAAGGTGCGCAGGTCGTCCTCGCCCTCGACCATGCCGTTTGCAATAAGCTCGGCATAGCCCGAGATTGCCGTAAGCGGGGTCTTGAGCTCATGGGTGATATTGGCCGTGAACTCGCGACGCATGCGGTCGTTATCGGCAAGCACCGCCATCTGGCGTTTAAGCTCCTGGCGCTGGGACTCAATACGCTCGAGCATGGGAACCATCTCGGCATAGGCATGCTCATAGCTACGGCGCGGATGGTCCAAATTGACCTCTTGCAGCGGCGCGATGATGGCACGGGATTCGCGGCGCGCAAGGAAAAACGAGAGCACCGCGCCCGCTGCCGCGATAAGCAGCATCGGCGCCACCAGCGAAAGCAAAATCGCCGCAACGCCAGGCTGGGCCTGCGCCAAACGAACGACCTGGCCGTTATCAAGGGCGACGGCGCGATATAGCATAATCTCGTCGAGCGTGGTGCTCGCGCGCTCCGCAGAACCCGAGCCGTTCTCAAGGGCCTCAACCACCTCGGGACGATCGCCATGGTTGGGCAACATGGAAGGCGACGCCTCGTTGTCGTAGGCGACCGATCCGTCCTTATTGATCAGCGTGATGCGAAGGTCCTCGCGATCGAGGCTTCGCAAGAATGCGATGGGCTCCTGCTGCTCGTTTAAGGCAGCGGCAATAAGCTCGGTTTCCTGCGAAAGGTTGGCGCTCGTGGCATCTGCCAGGGTGTTTTGCACAAAGAACGCGCCCAGCACCGTAAACGCCACGATAACCGCCATAGCGCAAAGAAAAATCGTCGCGAACACGCGATGCGACAGGGTGCGTTTTCCCTGGGGGGCTAAGACCACGAGTTACTCCTCCGATGCGCTAGCCGCGCTGTCGGCTCCTTCGGCATCGTCATCGGCCGAAGGCTCGGCCAGACGATAGCCCACGCCGCGCACGGTCTCTATGGAGCTCGCATGCTCGCCGAGCTTTTGGCGGAGCGTCTGCACATGCACGTCGACGGTGCGCGAACCGCCGTCGAAATCCCAGCCCCATACGCTCTGCAGCAGCGACTCGCGGGTAAAGACCACGCCAGGTTTGCGCATGAGGTACTCGAGCAGGTCAAATTCGCGCAGCGTGAGCTTGAGCGGTTCACCGGCAACAGTCACTTCGCGGTGACTGGGCGAAAGTACAATATCGCCCACGGTGAGCACATCGCTCGCCTGCTTGACCATGCCACCGCGGCGCAGCAGCGCACGGCAGCGGCTAGCGAGTTCCATAAGCGAGAACGGCTTGGTCAGATAATCGTCGGCACCGCCATCGAGCGCCATGACCTTGTCGAGCTCGGTGTCCTTGGCGGTGAGCATCATAATGGGCACCGTCGCCGTCAGGCGATCGGCACGCAGACGACGCATAATCGCCAAGCCGTCGGTATCGGGCAGCATGATGTCGAGCAGCACAGCATCGGGCACCCGTCGCGCCACGGCGGCCTTAAACTCGCCATCGCACGAAAAGCCCTCGGCCTCGATTCCCTGCTTGCGCAGTGCGTAGACCGTCAAATCCCTAATGTTGTCATCGTCCTCGACGTAATAGATCATGTTGAACCCCTTTGCGGCCGGCATGACCGCATCTTAACCCTAAAGGCGCCTGTACTAGATGGTATCAGCCAAAACGGCCCGTCAAATAATCCGCCGTGCGTGGATCGGTCGGGTTTTTGAAGAGCTGAGCAGTGGGCGCATGCTCCACCAGCTCGCCCAGCAAAAAGAACGCGACCGAGTCGGAGATGCGCGCAGCCTGCTGCATGTTGTGCGTAACGATCACCAGCGTGCAGGTCTCCTTGAGCTCGCAGGCCAGCTGCTCCACCACCAGCGTCGATACGGGGTCGAGCGCCGAGGTCGGCTCGTCCATCAGCAGAATGTCGGGCTGCACGGCCAGCGCACGGGCGATGCACAGACGCTGCTGCTGGCCGCCCGAAAGACCCAGACCCGATTCTTTGAGCTTGTCCTTGACCTCGTCCCACAGTGCGGCGCGTCGCAGGGAGTCTTCGATCAGCTCGTCGAGCACGACGCGGTCGCGCACGCCCATGCCGCGAGGACCGTAGGCGACGTTGTCGTAGATGCTCATGGGAAACGGATTGGGGCGTTGGAACACCATACCCACGCGCTGGCGCAAGCGGCAGATATCGTAATCGCCCAGGATATTCTGGCCGTCGAGTGCAATCTTGCCCTCGATGCGGCAATCCTTGATGCCATCGTTCATACGGTTAAAGCAGCGCAGCAGCGTCGACTTTCCGCAGCCCGAAGGCCCGATGAACGAAGTGATCTGCTTGTCGCGAATTTTGATGTTCACGTCCTTGAGCGCATGATGGTCGCCGTAAAACAGGTCAAGGCCCTCAACATCGATGCGCGTCGGCGAGGCGGCAAGGTCCTGCGCCGTGGGGTGAGTCGCATCCCCAACTTCGCGCTCGTGCGCGGCCTCGGCTTGCGCCTCCATGAGTTCCTCAAGCTCCGTAGGCTCCATCGCCGCAGCAGCCGTCATACCGCATACCTCCATATCGATTTCAATTCAGCAGTATCGATAGTAGAAATCGCAGCTCATACGCACGTGAGCGCATTGTCAGGTGTTTGTAAGGGCACCTACGCTACGCAGCGGGCAGCTCGATGGTAAAGACGGTATGCTCGGGCGTCGATTCGCACGCGATGGTACCGCCGTGCGCGCATACAATCTCCTTGGCGATGGCCAGACCCAGCCCAGCACCGCCGCGATTGGTCGCACGTGCCGCGTCCAAGCGATAGAACTTCTCAAAAATCACCTTGAGCTTAGCCGCCGGAATCGGATCACCCTGATTGATAAAGCGAATTCGCACGCCGCCGTCATCTTGGCGCCCAGCCTCAATCGTGATGGTCGATCCTTCGTAGCTATAGGCGATGGCGTTTTTCATGATGTTGTTGAACACGCGAGCCATCTTGTCGCCATCCACGAGCACCGTCAGGTCCTCACGCACATCAACTTGGACATCTTTGTGCTGCTCGTTGAGAATGGGATAGAACTCATCGACCACCTGCGCCAGCAGCAATCCCAGGTCGACGTAGCCGCGCGTGAGCACAATATCGTGGAAGTCAAAGCGCGTGATATCAAAGAACTCCTCAATAAGCGCGTCGAGTCGGTGCGCCTTGTCGAGCGCCACGCCCGTAAAGTGCGCGCGCTGCTCAACCGGCAGGTCGGGCGCCTCCTGCAACAGCGAGAGGTAGCCCACCACGCTGGCAAGCGGCGTGCGCAAGTCATGCGCCAAGTATGTGACCAAGTCGTCCTTGCGATGCGACTCGTCGCGTAGGGCTTGCTGCACCTTACGCTCGCGATCGCGCGCGCGGTTGAGCGCACCCTCGACCTCCAGGAAGTCTCCGTCGATGTTGTCCCAGGCGTCAGGATGATCGATCAGGCGGTCCTGGATACGGGCCGCAAGCACGCGGTCGGAATGCTGCTCACCCTGCTCATAGCCCTGGTAGTACAGAGCACGGCCGCAAAAGAACAAGACGCACACGGCAAGCGCCAGGACAAAGCCAAGCATGTTGAATACAAAGCCGGCATCGAACAGCACCGGTCCCTTAATGCCACCGAGTGCCACGGTGCCAATCGCCAGCGTCATGACCCACGCGGCACCGCCGATTACCACGCAACGACGCACGATTTCAAAGCGATCGATCAGCAAGAAGCCGATGAGTAGCACCGCCAAGATACCGGCGATGTTATCAATGCCGATTAGCAGCAGACTCAGCAAAAAGAGCAGCACCGTCGCGAGCGCGCGATTATCGACGACCGCCCTCACGTATTCAAAGAGCCGATCGGGCACCTCGAACGCCTGCCTATCGTCTTTTGTCATATCAATATCCTCACAAGCGAAAAGCGTTATTCGATGATGTAGCCGACGCCCCAGACGTTTTTGATAAAACGCGGCTTCTGAGCGTCGTCACCAATCTTTTCGCGCAGGTGACGAATGTGCACCATCACCGTATTGTTGGAGCCGGGCATAAAGTCCTCGTTCCACACCGCGCGGAACAGGTCCTCCACGGGCACTACGCTGCCGCGATGCTCGGCCAGATACAGCAAGATGGAATACTCGATGGGCGTGAGGCGCACCGGCGCACCGTCCACCGTCACGGAGCGAGCGTCACGGTTGATCTCGAGGCCGTCGAGCTGGAGGGTCGGCAACTCGGTCGCCTGCGCGCGGCTACCGTAGCTGGTGTAGCGACGCAACTGAGCATGAACGCGCGCGATGAGCTCCAGCGGGCGGAACGGCTTGACCACGTAATCGTCCGCGCCAAGCGAAAGGCCTTCGATCTTATCCTGCTGGGCATCGCGAGCCGTCAACATAATTACGGGATAGGTATGGCTGGCACGAATCGTGCGCAGCAGTTCAAAGCCGTCGATATCAGGCAGCATGACATCGAGCAGCGCCAGGTCAAACTCTTGTTCCAGAATTGCCTTGGCCGCATCGGCCCCGCTGTAGGCGATCTGGACGTCAAAGCCCTCTTTTGTAAGGTAGATACCAACCAGGTCGGCGATGGCCTTCTCGTCATCAACTACCAGTATGCGCTCGTTCATGCGTGCTCCTCTCGCGCTCCATTATGCCCGAGGCGGCGCCCGCCACACACAACAAGCGTGGGCGATTAAGTCGACCTTAAGCATCCTTGCGCCCGTTCGAGCACGAATGCGGGCCATGCGCGCTCGCAACGATCGTCGTCGCCGGCAAACGATATACTCTAGTGCCAGAAGAGACCGTCCCGTCGAAAGCGAAATCTGTGAAGTCCCTCACCTCTTTTGCAAAGCGCTCCGCCCAGCTTGCCGCCGGCTTTGCCTGCGCCATCGCCCTTGTTGCCGGCGCGCCCGCTGTTGCCGGCGCTCAAGTGCTCACGACCGACGACGTCTGCGGCAAGACCGCCGACGTCCGCGGCATCACGACAGAAAACCTGCCCGATATCGAGGCAACTAATGCCCTTGTTATGGGCAAGGACGGCACCGTCTACTATGGACGCGGCGCCGATGAACAGGTAAAGATTGCCTCGATCACCAAGGTCATGACCGCAATCCTGACCGTCGAAAACTGCAAGATGGACGAGAAGGTCACGGTGAGCAACGCTGCCGCCACCGTAGGCAACTCGACCGCCGGCCTGCTCGAAGGCGACAAGCTCACCGTGGAGCAGGCACTACGCGGCCTGATGATCCCCTCGGGCAACGACGCCGCCATCGTGCTTGCCGAGTACGTGGGCAAAAAGATCGACCCCAAGACCAAAGACGCCGAGGCAACCTTTGTGAAGGCTATGAACGAGCGCGCCAAAAAGCTCGGCTGCACCGGCACGGTCTTTGAGAACCCACACGGTCTGGACTTTGATGAGTGGGCCGGCGACATGCACTCAACCGCACATGACGTGGCACTGATGATGCAGGAGGCCATGAAAAACGATACGATTCGTAAAGTCGTCGCGAGCGAGGATTCTTGGATTGAGGTCACGGGCGCCGATGGCTCAGACCATTCGCATTCCATGGACACGCACAACGTTTTGCTCGGTCAGGACGGAAACATTGGTGGCAAGACCGGCACCACCGACGACGCGGGCTATTGCTTTACGAGCGCCTACAACCGCGACGGCGACGAG
>CAJMSG010000060.1:0-9175 GCA_905216105.1 uncultured bacterium
GATCCGGTGGAGCTGGCGCGTGCCTACGACCGCGAGGGCGCGGACGAGGTCGTCTTCCTGGACATTACCGCCACGAGCGACAACCGTGCAACGACCATCGAGATGGCGGCGCATGCGGCCGAGGAGCTCGCTATTCCCTATACCGTGGGCGGCGGCTTTCGCGACCTGGCGGGCATGCGCACCATGGTTGCCGCCGGCGCCGACAAGGTGTCGCTCAACTCTGCCGCCGTGCGCGATCCGTCGTTGATCAGCCAGGCCGCCGCGGCGTTTGGCAGCCAGGCCGTGGTTGTGGCGATCGATGCCAAGCGTGTGGGGCTCCCCGGCGAGCCGGGTGCCGACAAGTGGGAGGTCTTTACCGCGGGAGGCCGCAACGCCACGGGTATCGATGCGGTGACGTGGGCCGAGGAGGCGGCTCGTCGTGGCGCCGGCGAAATCCTACTGACCAGCATGGATCGCGACGGCACCAAGGCCGGCTTCGATTTGGCGCTCACCCGCGCCGTGGCGCGCGCGGTGCCAATCCCCGTCATCGCGAGCGGCGGCGTGGGCACGCTCGAGCATTTTGCCGAGGGCGTGATCGAGGGCGAAGCCGACGCCGTGCTGGCGGCCAGCGTCTTTCACTTTGGAACCTTCAGCATTCGCGAAGTCAAAGAGTATATGGCCTCTCAAGGTATTCCTGTGAGGCTGGACTTCTAATGCTGCGGCTTGCCCAGGCACCCGACCTCCCGGCTCCAACCCTCCTCGCGTACTTAAGTACGCGTCGTCGGGCTTGTCGCTCGGAATCTCGGGCACCTGGACAACCCTCGCCGACCTGTGGGGTTTCGTTTATGACTTGGGAGAAATGATGACTGAGGTAATAGAAGCGTCTGATCTTACGTACGACGCCCGCGGGCTGATTCCTTGTGTGGTTCAGCAGTATGACACCGGCGAGGTGCTTATGGTTGCTTGGATGAACGAGGAGTCGGTGGGGCTGACGCTCAAGACCGGGACCACGTGGTTTTGGAGCCGTAGCCGTCAGGAGCTCTGGAACAAGGGCGCGACGAGCGGCAACATGCAGGAGGTCAAGGAGCTCTGGGCCGATTGCGATAGTGATACGCTGCTGGTCAAGGTGGACTCGCCGGGTCCGGCTTGCCACACCGGCAACCGTACCTGCTTCTTTAAGAAACTCGTCTAGGGCAAGCGCTCTGCTGGGCGTTCAACAAACCAGAAAGGAATGAACTATGGGTGTGCGCACCGCAAATGTTCAGGATGGAAATATCGGTGAGACGCTGACGGGTCTGGCCGAGGTGATTCACGGTCGCCGCGATGCATCGCCGCAGGAGAGCTACACCGCTCGTCTGCTGACCGACGTTGAGGACGAGCTGCTCAAGAAACTGGCCGAGGAGGCGAGCGAGGTCATCATGGCCTGCAAAGATAACGATCACGACCACATCCGCTACGAGGCCGGCGACCTGATTTACCATCTGCTCGTAACGCTCGAACGCTACGGTATCACCCTCGACGAACTGGCCGGCGAGCTCAACGCCCGCCGCCACTAGTTAAGCTTTTGGCGCAAGGGGAACAGGATACTTTGCACCAAATGATCCGTTTTCCTCCGTCCCCAACGGATCAAATAGAAGTTGCGGTGGAATAGTTCTTGTTTGACGGTCCTAGGGCTATAAACAGGAACTATTTCACCGCAACTTATGAAGGGATGACTAGGCGAGGGGCGTGGGTTCCCATTCGCCGGTGGCGTGGGGGATGTCGAAGGTTCGATAACCGCAGTCGTAGGCGTGGGCCTGGGCCTCGCGGATGTTCCAGCAGATATCGCAGGCGCGGTGTGCGTCCGAGCCAAAGGTAATCGGCACCTCGGCATGGGCGAAGCGACGCAACAGCCCGGTCGCGGGATAGTAGTCGTCGAGGCCTTTGCGCGGCGCGGCGGTCGAGACCTCAACGCGGCGACCCGTGTCGTGGGCGCACTCGGCCATCTGCTCCCAAAACGGCGCGGGGTCAAAGTCGGGCGCAAAGCCCTCCTTCGAAAAGCGCATGACCAGGTCGGGATGGGCCATCACGTCAAAGTTGAGTGAGCTTTCGCAAGCACGGCACCAGTCGTCGACGTAGCGCTCCCACACGCCGCGCACCCCCAGGTTTTCCCAAACGTGCAGGTTGGTGTCGTCGTCGATCCAACCGCAAAGGGAATCGGGTGTATCGGGGCGAGCGACGTTTTCCGTTCCCGCCGTACCCGCGGCACCGGCTATGATATCGCCGGGGTCGCCAATCCAGTGCGCGCTGCCCAGGCGCACCACGGCGCCATCGGACCAGCGCTCAACCAAAGGCTCGCAGCCCTCGTACCAATCGCATTCAAAACCGTAGATAAAGGTGAGCTCCGGCGCGATCTGCGCGGCGAGTTTGCGGGCGTCCTCAAAGGCCAGACGATGTGCCGGCAAGTCGCCCTCGACAACTTGCACTTCGCAGCTGGCGTCCATGCTGGCGGGCAGGGTGAGATGGTCGGTCGAGACCATAACGCGGCAGCCGGCCGTAGCAGCGGCGCGAACGTTGTCCTCAAACGAGGCATGGCCGTCCGAAAACGAAGTATGGGTGTGGCAATCGACCAGCGGGCATGCGGGCATGGCGACTCCTTTGCATTTGGCGAATCCGCTCCATTGTAATGGTGCAACTCTCAACACGCCGCGCACGCCGGGGGGGTCGAAATCGATCGGAAAGGCTGCGCGGCGCGTGTCGGCGCCGGCGACTACTTGCTTCGTGCCGCCACACGTTTGACCTGCACCGTTACCATTGCGTGTCTCACGGCGGTGATGGGGCGATAGCGGATCATGCGCGGTCCTGACCAGCGCATGATCTCGCGGATTTTCTCGCGCATGGCGGGTCGATAGCAATGCGAGGGACAGGCCGAGCAAAACGTCTTGGTGCCCATATGCGGGCAGCGTTCAATGCGTGCGACGGCGTATTCTCGCAGCTCGGCACATTCGGGGCAGAGGGTGATGGCCCGGAATCCAAGCTTCACGCGCACAGGCTCATCGTCGCCAGCCTGCTCGACCGCATGCCCGCCGCCATGATGCCCACGACACCACAGCGCAATCATCTGCGACACCATTTGAGCCTCGCGCTCGCGCTTGCGTGCCAGCTCCGGTGTGTCGACCGGGCGCGCCATTAGCTCAGCCTCCCGTGCTCGACCGAAAGCGAGAAATCGGCAAACGCGCAGGTGCTGGCACGGTGGCTTACCAGCACGATGGTCTTGCCGCGGCGCTTGAACTCATCGACCGCCTGCATCACGGCTGCCTCGTTGAGGGCATCGAGCGCGCTGGTGGGTTCGTCGAGCAAAATGAAGGGCGCGTCGTTGAGGAAGATGCGCGCGAGGCCGATGCGCTGACGCTCGCCGCCCGAGAGCGAGTCGCCCAGCTCGGCGACGGGGGTGTCGAGGCCCTGCGGCAGGCGGTCGATGAGTGCGGTGAGCGAGGCGGACTGGCAGGCGTCGAGCAGTTCGGCATCGGAGGCGTCGGCACGCGCGACGAGCAGGTTTTCGCGCACGGTGCCGCAGAACAGGTGCGTGTCTTGGGTCATATAGGCCTCGTGGCCGCGCAAGCTCGCCGTGTTGATACGACGGGCATCGGTACCACTCACCGTGATAGCGCCGGCGGTGGGGTCCCAAAAGCGCATGAGCAGCTTGAGCAGCGTCGATTTGCCCGAACCCGAACGCCCCATGATGCAGGTCATGGTGCCGGGCGCAAAGGTGCAGGTCACGTCGTCGAGGATGAGACTCGCGGCAGTCTCGTCTGCCGCCTGTCCTGCATCGCCGGCACTCGCACCGCCCGCATAGCTAAAGCTCGCATGCTCGGCAGCGGCACCGGCGAACTCCACGTCCTGGCCGTCTGTGACCTCGGCACACTGGGGCTGCTCGTCGAGCAGGTCGAGCACGCGTGCGCCCGAGGCGAGCGTCTCCTGTAGCGAAGCGCCCAGACGACTCACGGCCATCACCGAGCCAAACGACGACACGAAGGTAAAAACGGCGACAAATGCCGCGGCGATATCGATGGTCCCCGCAGCCACCAACTGCAGCGCGCGTCCGAGCATCACCAAGTTGGCAACGAGGATGAGCGCGTCGGCCGCGGCTTCGCTGGCTGCCTGGCGGCGCTTGAGGCGTGCGTCCACGGCGCCGACCTGCTCGGTCAGCTCGCCCAGGGCGCGACTGCGATCGGCGCCGCCGGCAAACTGGATGGTCTCGGATGCGCCACGCAGGCTATCGAGTACAAAGGCGCCGAGCTTGCCTGCGCCCTCGCGGCTTTGGCGACCGGTGGTGCCGCACGCCTTGGCCGAGACCAGGGGCAGCAGCACGCCCAGGACCGCATAGGCCACAAGCGCGATACCGGCGAGTTCGGGGCTCACGGCCAGCAAGAAGCCCTCAAAGACGGCGGTGCAGACCAAGGCGATGGCGATGGGCGAGATGGTGTGCGCATAGAAGACCTCGAGCAGCTCGATATCCGAGGTGACGAGGCTCACGAGCTCACCCTTGCCGCGGCCTTCGAGCTTGGCGGGCGCCAGCTGGCGCAGGGCTCCAAACACCAGGTCGCGGATGTGCGCGAGCAGGCGGAAGGCGATGTAATGGTTGCAGAGCTGCTCGCCATAGTGGAGCGGTCCGCGTGCGATGCCGCAGACGGCGCAGGCCGCGCATGCGCCAACAAGACCCAGCCCCAGGGCGTTGTGACCCAAGGCGGCCATAAGTCCAAAGGCACCAAACGCCGGAACAAACGCGGCGGTAAGCATACCGATGCTGCCCAGGGCGACGGCCAGCGCGAGCCATCCGGCCAGCGGGCGCACGAGTCCCATCATGCGCCACATAATGGACGGCGCCGAGCGGCGGGTGTGGTCGGAGTCGGATGCCGCGGCGGCATCAGCCACGCCGACACCCTCACAGCCGCCAGCACAAATGCTATCGTCCTCGGCAGCCTCCGCCACGGCAACATCCTCAGCGCCGTCCTCTGCATAGGCATATGCCGAGAGCTGCTCCTGGCTGTTCCACATGCGCGCATAGACGCCCATGTCCGCCAAAAGCTCGCCGTGAGTCCCGTGCTCGGCAATACGGCCACGCTCCAGCACCAGGATCTGATCGGCGTCTACGATCGTCGACAGGCGGTGTGCCACCACAATTACAGTGTGCCCGCCGGCAAGCGAAGCGATGACCTCGCCGATCGCGGCTTCGCTTGCGGCATCGACGTTGCTCGTAGCCTCGTCAAACACATAGATCGGCGAGTCGTGCAGCAGGGCGCGGGCCATGCACACGCGTTGGCGCTGGCCGCCCGAAAGGTTGGTGCCGCCCTCGTTAATCACCATGTCGAGCCCGCCGTTGGCCTGCACAAAGGCCGCCACGCGCGTGCGGTCGAGCGCGCGCAAAAGCTCGGTATCGGTGGCATTGGGCTGGGCGAGCAGCAAGTTGTCGCGCAAGGTGCCGGCAAACAGATAGCCGTTGGTGGGCACCAGGGTGACGGCGCGCATGAGTGAGGCGGCCGTGACATCGCGCAGCTCGACGCCGCCGATGCGCACGCTGCCACGGTAGGCACCCTTGCGGCCCGCGATAATCCCCGCGAGCGTGGACTTGCCGCCGCCGCTTTCGCCCACGAGTGCCACGAGCGAGCCGTGCGCAATGGTCGCGCTGGCGCTGTCCAGCACCGTGCGGTCACCGTATGCGTAGCTCACGCCCGCGAGCTCGATATCGCCGCGACCGTCAAGCTCAACATCGCCGCGCTCGGGCTCGGGCGTATCCAGGATGCCAAACATGCGTCGTGAGGCCGCCATGCCGTTCATGGCCGTGTGGCACAGCGACCCCAGACGGCGCATGGGCAAAAAGAACTCCTGCGACAGAAAGACGATGAGGAAGGCGGCCTCAAAGCTAATCTTTCCGCCGGCGAGTTGCAGCGCGGCGACGATAATGCCGAGCGCGGCGCCCACGTAGACGACCAGGTCCATAACGCAAATGGAGCGCAGCTGCATCACCAGCAGGCGCATGGTCGCTGTGCGGAAACGCTCGGACTCGGCGTTGATGCGCTCGTGCCAGCTGCGATCGGCCTGGTAGACCTTAAGGGTGGTGAGACCCTGCACGGCCTCCAGGAACATGCCGCCCAGATCGACATAGCTGCCCCAGTACTCGGCACCGATCTTTTTGGCGTTGCGCATGACCATCATGATGGAGATGGGGATGACCGGAACGCAGGCGAGCAGCAGCGCGGCGGGGAGACCCGCCTGGCCCACAAGCAGTACAAACAGCGTGATGGGTGCCAAGCCGGCAAAGAAGAGCTGCGGCAGGTAACCGCCAAAGTACACCTGGAGTTGCGTGGCGCCCTCGACGCTGGTCTGGACGGCCTCGGCGGTGGGGACGGTCTCGGTGTAGGAGGGGCCGAGCGCGGTGAGCTTGTCGTAGACGAGCGAGCGCACGCGGCGGACGGCCTCGAACGCGGCTTTGTCGCCGGCGCGTTGGGCCAGGTAGATGGAGGCGGCGCGCACGATGATGGCGGCGGCGAGCGGCAAGGCCGCCTGTGCGAGGGCATCGACGGCGAGCGCGGCGGAAAGACCGTCCGTGACGATGCCGCCCAAGATGCGCGCAAGCACCCACATCACCGTGATGTTTGCCATCAGCGCGATCCACTTAAACAGGACGCTTGCCATAATGTAGGGCGTTGCCTGCGGAACCAGGGAGAAGAGCCGCTTCTCGAACATGAAACCTCCTATGCTGTAACGGTGCCGGATGGGGTTCTCGGCAGCCGCTTAGTTAGCCAAATGCAACTAGAGTAACATCGTGCAGCGGGTAAGTATGCCGAGGGTAATTTTTTGGCCGATGAACTGCGCAGAATGTTCAAAATTGTTGGGCGCGGCGAACTTTGTGGTGGACGGAGTGCAGGCGCAATTCTGATCGCGTACGGCCCCGCTCCAAAACATGTACGTCAGCCTCCAAAACCGACAAAAAATGACATGTTTGGAGGCTGATGTACATGTTTGGATAGGGGCGAGGGCGGCGACGGACGAAAGTCACGCCTGTGCCACGTCCGATGTGCTAGCGTTTGGATGAATAAAACGAGCCCGTGCGGAAAGGATCCGGACCGTATGCAACGTGGAAGTACATCTCCGCTGTCCCGCGAGACCGATGCGCCCGAAACCATCGTCAAGCTGGAGTGCGACATCGACGATGCGTCGCCCGAGGTACTCGCCTATGCCGCCGACCGCTTGCGCGAGGCGGGTGCCCGCGAAGTGCACTGGCTGCCCCTCTACTGCAAAAAAGGTCGTCCCGGCTGGCAGCTGCAGGTAATCTGCGCCCGCGAGGACATTGACCGTCTGCAGATGATCATCTTTTTGGAAACCACGACCAACGGCATCCGCCGCCAGGTTATGGAGCGCGTCTGTCTGCCGCGTCGTTTTGAGCAGGTGGCGACGCCTTGGGGCGAGGTGGCCGTCAAAGTAGCCACCCTGCCCGACGGCAGCGAGCGCGCGGCTCCCGAGTACGAGGATTGCGCCCGTCTTGCCCGTGAGCACAACGTGCCGCTCCAACGCGTGATGCAGGCGGCCCAGAGCGCGGCACTGCGATTTGAATAGCGCGGCCGGCGACATCCCGCGCCCAGTCATATCCACCCCACCCGAAAGGACCACCATGAAATACCTCATCGCTTCCGACATCCACGGCTCGGCATATTGGACCGAGCGCCTGGTCGCCGCCATCGAGTCCGAGCAGCCCGACCGCATTGTGCTGCTGGGCGACCTGCTCTACCACGGCCCGCGCAACGACCTGCCGCGCGACTACGCCCCCAAGCGTGTGATTCCGCTGCTCAACGCCCTGGCCGACCGCATCATCGCGGTGCGTGGCAACTGTGACGCCGAGGTCGACCAGATGGTGCTCGACTTTCCCGTCATGGCGGACTACGCCACGCTGTTCGACGAGACCGGCCGCGAGCTGTTCCTGACGCATGGTCACGTCTTTGGCGCCGGCATGCACAACAGCGTCGACCACGCGCCCGCGCTGCCCGAGGGCTCCGCGCTCGTCTACGGCCACACGCACATCAAGGTCAACGAGGAAAGCGCCGCGCACCCGGGCCTATGGCTCTTCAACCCCGGCAGCGTGAGCATCCCCAAGGATGGCACGCACAGCTACGGTATCTACGAGGGCGGTGCGTTCCGCCACGTGATCATGGAGGAGGACTAACCATGGCGCAGCACATGGCTCAGCAAAATGCCGGGGGCTCGCGCGATCTGTCCACGCTGGTCGACGCGTCGGCCGAGCTGCAGCATCTGGTGCAGACCATCTGGCGTCTGCGTCAGCCCGATGGCTGCCCGTGGGACCGCGAGCAGACGCATCAGAGCATCGGCAAGAACATGATCGAGGAAGCCTACGAGGCGCTCGATTGCATCGAGGCGGACGACGTGGCGCATCTGCGCGAGGAGCTCGGCGACGTGCTCATGCAGGTGGTACTGCATGCACAGATTGCGGCGGACGCCGGTGAGTTTACGCTGGCCGATGTGGCACGCGATATCGACGCCAAGCTCATCCGCCGCCACCCACATGTGTTTGGCGATGCGGATGCCGATAACTCCGACGAGGTGCTCAAGATCTGGGACGAGGTCAAGCTTGCCGAGAAGGCTGCCAAGGACAAGGCCGTGGCAGCGGGCGAGGCTGCGCCCGAGGGCCTGCTCGACGGCGTGCCTACGCACCTGCCGGCGCTGATGCAGGCTCAGAAGGTGTCGCGCAAGGCGGCTGCCGTGGGCTTTGAGTGGGAGACGGTCCAGGATGTGTGGGACGAGGTTGCCGAGGAGCGTGCCGAGTTTGAGGCCGAGGCTCCCGGCTCGCCCGAGCGCGAGATGGAGTTTGGCGACCTGCTCTTTGCCCTGGTCAACGTTGCGCGCAAGGAGGGCATCGACGCCGAGAGCGCCCTGCGCGCGAGCACGGCCAAGTTCCGCCGTCGCTGGGCTGCGATGGAGCAGATGGCGGCCAACGCCCATGTGGATCTGGCTGAGCTTTCGTCCCATGGTCTCAATGACCTGTGGGATGCCGCAAAGGCAGAGGAGTAAGACTGCGGGAGCGACGAGCCGGCACGCCTCGTCGCTCCCGCTAAATTTTTCGAAAAACAAGTGTATCCCTCGGCTAACTTAGGGCATAATGCAAAAAGTGCGACATGGCTAACTTACGGAGGCACACCGACGG
>CAJMSG010000061.1:0-9126 GCA_905216105.1 uncultured bacterium
CCGCCCGAGCGGGCGCGCTCGGCAAAGGCCGCGAACTCCTCGCGGATGGGATAGGTGAGCTCCAGCTCGTCAGCGATATCAAAATAGCGCTGGCCAATGTCCTCGAGCAGTTCCTCGCACGACACGTGATACTTAACGTGCGCGTTAACCAGGTAGAGCAGGTCGGTCACCTTGGTGTCGCCCTTAAAGCGGCGGCCGCAGGCGGAAACCACCACAAAACGGCGGGCAGGGTCGGCATCGACGATGGCCTTGATCTTCTTGAAGTGTTCGGCGTCGGCGACCGACGAGCCGCCAAACTTGGCAATCTTAATCATGGGCTTGAGGTTACCTTTCTAAAAGCCTCTGCAAACCTGTTTTGCGCGCTCTGATACCATGGTTTCACCGATTGGGACCAAGGCATCCGAGGAGCAGTGTTATATGGGAACTTATCATAGTACACGAGGACGCACTTTATCGTGCTCAAGTAAGGTGGCAATCCGTACCGGCATCGCTCCCGACGGGGGTTTGTTTGTCTCGGACGAGCTCGGCACCCAGCAGGTCGATATCAGCTCGCTTGCAGATAAATCGTACTTTGAAATCGCTCAAGATGTGTTGGGAATGTTACTGAATGATTACACGGCCGAAGAAATTTCGGCGTGTGTCGACGAGGCATACCGCGGCACGTTTGCGAGTGAAGAGGTTACGCCGCTCGTCAAACTCGACGCTGCGCCGGGCGCTGATGCCCCTCAGACCTATGTGATGGAGCTCTTTGGCGGCCCCACGAGCGCCTTCAAGGACGTCGCCCTGCAGATGCTCCCCCGTCTGATGGCCCGCACTTCCGCCAAGGACGGCGGCGCCGAGCGCATCATGATCGTCACCGCCACGTCGGGCGACACGGGCAAGGCCGCGCTCGCCGGTTTTGCCGACGCGCCGGGCACGGGCATCACCGTTTTTTATCCCGAGGGCAAAGTCAGCCGCGTGCAGAATCTGCAGATGTCCACGCAGGAGGGCGACAACGTCGCCGTCTGCGGCATCCGCGGCAACTTTGACGACGCCCAGAGCGCCGTCAAGCGCATCTTTGCCGATAAGGAGCTTGCCGAGCGTCTGGAGGCTGCCGGCACGGTGCTTTCGAGCGCCAACTCCATCAACGTCGGCCGCCTGGTACCGCAGGTCGTCTACTACTTTGCCGCCTATGCGCAGCTGCTGCGCGCCGGCGCCATCGAGGCCGGCGACGCCGTGGAGTTCTGCGTACCGACCGGCAATTTTGGCGATATCCTGGCCGGCTACTATGCCAAGCGTATGGGTCTGCCCGTCGCCAAGCTCGTCGTGGCGAGCGACAAGAACAACGTGCTTGCCGACTTCCTGACCACCGGCGTTTACGACCGTAACCGCCCGTTCTTCACGACCATCTCGCCGTCGATGGACATCCTTATTAGCTCCAACCTGGAGCGCATGCTGTACTTCCTGTCCGACGGCGACTGCGAGCTCGTTGCCGGCCTTATGAAGCAGCTTGCCCAGACGGGTCGCTACGAGGTGCCCGCCGAGCTGCTGGCCAAGATCCAGAGCGTGTTTGGCTGCGGTTGGGCCAGCGAGGACGAAGTCCGCGCTGCCATCAAGAGCTGCTGGGACGCCAACGACTACGTGATCGACCCGCACACCGCTTGCGGCTACCACGTCTTTGAGCAGGTCGCTCCCGCCGAGGGCGCCAAGGCCCGCGTGCTGCTTTCGACCGCCAGCCCCTACAAGTTCCCGCGCGCCTGCTGCGAAGCTCTGGGGCTTAACGTTCCCGAGGACGACTTTGAGGCTATGCGTGTGCTCGAGCAGGCCACCAACACGGTCGCCCCGACCCAGCTCGCCGAGCTCGAGTCCAAGCCCGTCCGCTTCGAAGACGTCTGCGACGTCGATGAGATGGCAAGCTACGTCGAGTCTGCAGCAAAAAAGATGGCTGCCAACTAAAACCCTTTATAAGGCGCCGGCGAAAGCCGGCGCACCTTCTTTTTATTTAGCTTTCGGGATGATGACGAGCATGCGAGCGGGTCTGGCCGTTTAGTTCGTCGCGAGTTCCGCACGAGCCGGAAAGCACTTAATGTGCTTTCCGAGCGAGCCAGGACTGCCCGAGCAGCGAACTAAACGGCCAGACCCGCCCAGGAGGACCCACATGATCAAAATCACCGTCCCAGCAACCAGCGCCAACCTAGGCATCGGCTACGACACCCTCGGCATGGCCGTCAGCCTCTACTCGCACTTCACCTTCGAGCGCGCCGACAAGCTCACCATCACGGGCTGCCCCGAGGAGTTCCAAAACGAGAACAACCTGGTCTACGTGAGTTTTGTCGATGCTCTGGCCGCCTGGGGCGAGCCTGCCTTCCCCGTCGCCATCGACATTCAGACCGACGTGCCCGTCGCCCGCGGCCTGGGTTCCAGCTCAACCTGCGTCGTCGCTGGCATCATGGCGGCCGCCGCGCTGACGGGCCACACCGTCGACCGTGCCGAGCTCGTCCGCATTGCCACCGAGGTCGAGGGCCATCCCGATAACGTCGCCCCTGCTATCCTGGGCGGCGCCGTCTGCTCCTTTACGCCGACCGATTCGCTCCCCCAGTGCCTGCGCTACGAGGTGAGCGATCGCCTGCGTTTTATTACCGTGATTCCGCCCTACGAGGTGCATACGAGCGAGGCGCGCAAGGTTGTGCCGCAGGAGATTCCACTCTCCACCGCCGTATGGCAAATGGGCCGCATCGCCGGCATGACGCGCGGCCTGGAGACTGGCGACCTGGACCTGATTGCCGCCGCCAACGACGACCGCATCCAGGAGCCCTATCGCCGCCGCCTCATCCCCGACTACAACGCCGTGCGCGACACCTGCCTCAACGGAGGCGCCAAGACCATCTGGATTAGTGGTTCGGGCTCGACCCTCATGGCCGTGACTGACGACACCATCGTGGCAAAGTTCCTGCAGGTCAAGCTGCGTGAGCAGTTCCCCAAGTGTGACACGCATATTCTGACGTGCGACACGGAAGGCGCCCAGATCGAATACCTGTAGTCGCCGTCCCGTATACCCGCCGGGGAGGCCAGGGGCTTTGCCCCCAAATCGTCCTCGGACATGGCAGGACCCCCGCTGCGCACTTCGTGCGGCGGGGGTCCTGCCGTCCTGCGGAAAGATTTGGGGGCAAAGTCCCTGGCCTCTCCTACGTTAACTTCGCTGGCAGCGGCTACAGGAACCTACGCTCTGGAAAGTCGCCGGGCTGATTTTTTGGCTTCTATTTGATAAAGGCGCACTTCCCAGCATCTCATTCGCCTTATAGCTCTGTTTTAATTTCTAATTGATGATCGATACGTGACGTCATCTAATTATCTTCGCTACTCAAAACAGCCCCAAGTTTACGTACTAGCGTCTCAACAGTAATTCCGAGTGCGTCCGCATAGACAAACTGCTCATAAACCCTAAGGCTGCGTTCCCCGGTCTCGACCTTTGAGATGAACGATTGAGGTACCCCCAGTTTCTTTGCGAGTTCAACCTGAGTGATACCTTGCTCCCGACGAATCTGGGAAAGGCATTTTCCGCATGTCCTGTTAGCATCAACGTTCATGCCGTTTACGCTATATTCCATTTTGATATATCCCAAACTGGGATATATTTATGTCACCAGCCATTCCGCTTATCAAAAATGCCCATCGCAGATTCATAGCGAGGAAGGAGCCTCGATAAACATGAATGACGAGATGAAGGAGCCCGACGAGGAAAAGGCACTCAGCAAGTCCGACGAGCGGAAGCCGGATTTCAAAGCCGAGCAGTTTTCTGATGGTGCTAGCGGCACCCCCTCCTCTGAAAATCCGCCATCAAACCAAGATGACGGCGCACGCAAAAATGAAGAAAACGACTCACTTCTAACGCGGGCCATTCATAAATTAGGCAATAAAAAACGAGCGGCAATCGCAGCTGCCGTGGCAGTTGTCATCATCTTCAGTTTGCCCATGCTGTTTCCTCAATTGTTTTGTAGCCACAAGCTATGGGCCAATGCAACCTGCACTAGCCCCCGTGTATGCAAAAGTTGCGGCAAAACCGAGGGAGAACCTCTCGGGCACGAATGGGAAGAAGCAACTTGTACGACACCGAAGACCTGCCAGCGTTGCGGCGAAACGAAAGGGGAGCCACTCGGACACCAACCGGGCTCGTGGACCAAAGAAGTCGACTACGTAGATGCCACTTCAAAGGAAATACGAGAATGCGAGAGATGCGGAGAGGTCGTTGACACCCGCAACGAGAAGGAAATCACATCTTTTCTTGGCGACGGAAAGTTTTCAATTTCACCTGAAGGCTTTATTGATCGACTTAACGAGGAATTCTCCGATATCCCCAATTGCAGCAGCATGAATGCGGATTACGAACTAGACGATAGCGGCATGGGACTCGAACTTCAGATCAAAAACGGTTCAAAGATTGCCGGTATTGGAGGCTTCTTTTCGGACTCGAGTAACCCGGTGCTACTCAGCTATCTTGGATCCGAAAACTGCTTCAAAAACATAGTCATGTACTTCGAAAACTCCGACTATGCCGCGGCGACAGCATTGGCAACTATACAAGCAATCGATCCAACACTTTCGTTTTCAGACGCCAAGGAAGTTGGTGCTGCCTGCGTAGATACGCCAACTGTCAAAAATGGAATTACGTACGCAATCGTAGCTTCGAATGGAGAGTACTGGCTAAGCGCTCGAATTGAATAATTTTCTTTGATTACTAAATTCAGACGCCTCTTACTCGCGACATATTAAAACTCAACCCCTGGCAGCATCGTCAATCAAAATTGCCCCGCCGAGCACTTTAGCTTGGCGGGGCATTTCAATATGAAAGCGGATTTAAATATCAACAAGGCCTGCACGCTCCAACGAGACAGCCGGCTTCGCTGTTCTGATTGCTCGAAGTGCATCTTGAGCAATCAGCGGCTTGCATCTCTTTTAGGCTGCGCTGGTTTCTTTGTATTCGAAGACTGGCTCTAGGAGATCTTCGATGTTGCAGTGGAGGGCTTTTGCTATGGCTCTTACGCTTGTTACCGAAGCTTCATTGATGTTTCTCTGGCGCTGCTCGTACATTTGGATTGAGCGGAGTGATACGCCCGATTCGTATGCCAGGTCTTGCTGGGTTTTCTTAAGCCTCTTCCTTGCTAGCGCCAGTTTGGTTTGACGAGGTGTTTTCTTCGCTATATCGCAAACAAGACGCGCCACACGCTCCTCTGAGGCTTCGTGCCAGGGGTAATACATATTGCACAGCGCATCGAACGGAACGGCATGCAGCAGGTCTTCGAAAGACTCGCCCAGACGCCATTGCAGATATGCCAATATCCAGCCCGTCCAATACTCCGGCGTCTTCTCAAAACGATAGGTGCGGTCCGGTATAGACCCGCTTTGATATCCCGACCTTTCGGCGATAAGTGCGAACAGCTCAACACCTGATTTTCCCGATACGACCCATGCGTTGCCGCGCTCAAACTCGCGAGCTACGCCGCTCAGGCAAAAGAGCTCAGCGATCTCGGACCCTTCCGCTCCATAGTCGTTCACGGCATAGTCAAAGCAGTCGCCAAGGTTGTTCATTGCGTCCTCGAGGTAGTAGACGGGGTACGTCCTACTCGGACCACAACTCGTTAACTCTTGGATCATCCAAATCAACCCTCCCCGCCATTAAATCCTTGATGTCGATACCTTCAGAATCAAATCCATTTACCGTGTCCAAGTACTTGCGCCGAGCGTTCTGCTCTCGCTCAAAACGCTTGGGATAAAACTCAGATCCCGAAGCCGGCTTCCAATCGCAGAATCTAATCGCCGAGAATGCGCGCTCACTCATAAGAGCATATTGAATGCCTAGATCGCCCAGGCGCATAATGCGCTGAAGTTGTCGGAGCGAAATCATGCCATTAACAAACTGCCTTGCAAAAGAAAAATACGAGTCGTCGGCACGATAGCCCCGAATAACGTCGTAAGAAGAAATATCAATCAAACAGTTATCAAGCAGAAATCGAAGTCCGTCGCGTGCTAGCGGCGTCGAGACATTAAACTCCCGGTTGTCGGCCAAAATCGCAAGCCAATTGAGGATTGAAAACTCCCCAGACTCTAAATCCAAGACCGAAAGGCCATCTAAATCAAGTTCATATCGATTTGCAATGCCATCCGACTCGGTCCGGCATGCCCATTCCATCGCCATTTCTTCATGTGGCGTGCAATAAAACCCGCGCCCATAGTCATTGAATTGTCTGCATTTATCCAACGACGGATGCTCGACAACAACCTCCGACCCGTGCCAAAGCTCCATATCGACCTCCAAACAAAAATATCACCCCAGTGATAGTTTACCAATAACTATCACTGGGGTGATATAGATAGACAAAAGTTGTTTGACAGTGCGGCATGCCCTAGAGGCAGGCCTCGGCGATGCGCTTTTTAAGTTCGTCGATGCCGGCACCGGTTTGGGAGCTTGTGATGATTACGTTCTCGGCCGGGACGTTGAGCTGCTTTTTGATGGCTGCTGCCTGGCGGGCCTGCTGGGTGCGGCTGAGCTTGTCGGCCTTGGTGAGGCAGACGATAAAGTTGAACTCGTTGCCCTGCAGGTAGTCGATCATGTCATGGTCGAGTTTGCTCGGGTCGTGACGAATATCCACCAGCGACACGACCAGGTTAAAGCTGCGCTCCGAGTCGAAGAAGTCGCCGATAAGTTCTGCCCAGCGGTCACGCTCGGCCTTGGAACGACGGGCGAAACCATAGCCCGGCAGGTCGACGAAGTGCACGTCGTCGGCCTCGAAGAAGTTGATGTTGCTCGTCTTGCCCGGCGTGCTCGAAACCTTGACGAGGTTCTTGCGGCCAAAAAGCTTGTTCATGATCGACGACTTGCCCACGTTGGAGCGGCCGACGAAGCTCACCTCGGGGCAGGTGGACTCGGGAATCTGCGAAACCTTGCCATAGCTGGCAACGAACTTGGCAAGCTGGTAGTTAATGGAATCGGCCATGGACACTCCTTGGTCGTAGGTTCTTACAAAAGAGCGCGCTAATAGATAGCAGCGATACGGCGAACGATATCGAGCGTAATGCCACTCGCGGTACGGGCATACTCGAACAGGTCGAACTCGCGGTCGCAAATCGCATCGTACGCCTCGTCACAATTATCGCTGATAGCGCGCAGCACCAGGCAATCGACACCATTTTTAGTTGCGACATGAGCAATTGCCGCGCCCTCCATGCCGACACAATCGGCATGCGTCGCCTCGATAGCGTCGTTGCGCATGGCGGCGCCCGTCACAAAGCGGTTGCCCGTGGCAATCGTGCCGATCAGAAATTGTTTGGCTCCCTCGTTCGAAGCGGCTGCATTTGTCGAAGCGTTGACAAAGCCACGCTCAGAAAGCACATCGGCAGCGATATCGACCAGCGCAGGCGTCGAGCCAAACTCCTCGAGCCCCGGTGCAGACTCGGCGATAAGCGCGGTATCGGTATCCAGATAGCGCAGGCGTTTGCCGATAACCACGTCGTCGATATGGAGCTTGGGGTTCAAACCGCCCGCGATACCCGAGAGCACAACTGCCTGTGGAGCATACTTGCTAATGAGGTGCTGTGTTGCGGCGGCGGCATTCACCGTGCCCATGCCCGCCGTTGTGGCGACAAGCGTCAGGCCGTCGAACTCACCGCTCACAACGGTCAAGCCTGCCTCCTGTGCCTCGCAGACGTCGCTCAACTCTTCCTTAATCTGCATGATCTCTTTTTCGAGTGCACCGATAATCGCGATGGTAGCCATGCCATTCCCCAAACCTATACGAAATTCTCAACCACGGTATGGTACCAGCATTTTGTTTGACCTCGTCAAACGAACACGCTAGGCCAGTGCAGCTCGCGTATCAAACAGAGCCTTTGCAATCGCAGCCGTAACCTCGCTCGAGCGGTCGCTCCACGGCATCGATGTCATGATGCTCATGACATAGGTACGGCCATCGATGTCGATAAGGCCCGCATCGCATGTCGAATAGCAACCATCCTCGCTAATCCAGCCTGCCTTGTTGCGCACCAAGGCTTGGTCGTCCGCAATGCCATCACGGATAAATGAGCGCGATGTTGATGACAGCAGTTCAGATAACCACTGGGAGGTCTCACTGCCCCTGCTCAAATACTCACTCATCTCGCGCCACAACTTGGCCGAGGTGCGCGGGCAATAAGTGGGAAAATCACTCATCGGATCGAGTGCGGTATCGTAATCGATGCCAAGACCGACAATCCAATCCTCGTGACCGACACGGTCAAACGCCGCGCGTAACGCAATAAACGAATCGTTGTCCGAATTAACGACCGCGGCCTCGATCAGGTCGCGCACCGTCTGCCAGCCCATGTTGTAGCCGCCATAGGTGCCAAGGGAATCATCGAGTGAGACCTGACCCGTCTCGACCAGAGATTCGCAGACGTAGAGTACATAGAGCGCCTTATAACTGCTCGCACCGTACACCTCGGCGTCCGCGTTATACGTCACGCCCTTGCCACTTGACAGGTCGTAGAACACCACGCCCACATCGCCCAGCTCCTGCGCCTGACTCAGGGCATCTTGGAGCGCGGCGAGGCTCTCATCCTCCAAGGCGGGAATCTGGTCATCAACCAGTGAAAAGGTCTGCACGGTATCGCCTGAGGGAATATCGTTAAAGTCCGCCTTCGAAAGCCTCGTCTTGAGACTCGCTGTCGACAGGGTTTGGCTTGCGGTGGCTTTAGATTCAGAGACCTTTTTGTTTTGCGTCTGTACCGTTGACGCATCTGAGTGTGCCATTCGCTCCGAGGCGTAGGTTTTAGCGGTAATTCCGAGGATAATAACCACCAACGTTAGCATCCCAATTGCGGCAATCTTCGTTACGTGGATGCGAGCGTCAGCGTGGCCACGCGAAGGCGTGCCCCTCGTCTCATATCTGCTGCCATGCTGCGGCACATACTCGTCCCGCGATGCGTTGTTTCGCACGTGGTCTCCTGACTGCTACCGTTCATATATGAGCAGCATAATACCGAGCAGGCATTTCTTTCCAAAGATATTCAGCGACGTTTAAGGTGTCTTTAAAGAAACCACAAGCGTATTTATCCAAATGGCACGATTCTGTTGCGCATCTCCGCCCAAAACGCAGTTGCGGTGGAATAGTTCCT
>CAJMSG010000062.1:0-9090 GCA_905216105.1 uncultured bacterium
CTATTGTTGCCAGCTGTTGGGAGATGGAAGATGGACTGCGATGGCTACCCATGCGTTCCCATGCCGTTGATGTGCACTGCCTTTGTGCCGGGGCAGATTGACGCTGCGGTTGCAGGCATTTCCGGCCCCGATTCACGCACCATCGCCACGGCAGAAGCGCTGTACTTTCGCGGACAGGCCGCCCTCGCAGCCAAGACGGCGCGCCCCTATCTTGACGCCACCGACCCCGCACTGCGCTATTCCGCATGCTTTATCTGCGGATATGCCAGTCTGTCGCTCAACCGTATCGCCGACGCCCGCCGGTGCCTTGCGGGCATTCTCGATGCGCCCACCGACGAAGAATCGCTCGCCGTCCACGCCATGCATATCCTGTTCGCCTCGGCCGCAAGCGTCCTGCTACACTTGCCTTCCCCGTATTCTGCCGAAGAGTTTTATCCGCTTGCGGCGCATCTACCCGAAGGCCTGCGCCTGTTCGCCAGCTACGTGATGGCGCACGCCTTGTATCTGCACGGCGAATACGGCCGCAGCCTAGGCATGGCGGAAAATGCCCTGATCATGAAACAGGGAAGCTATCCGATCTCGGAACTGTTCCTGCACCTGGCAGCTTCCATGGCATGCATGAGCCTCAAGGACATCGACGCCGCAAAAACGCACTTCGGAGTTGCTTGGAACATTGCGCGTCCCGACGGCCTTATCGAGCTCATTGGCGAGCACCACGGCCTTTTACAGGGGCTCATCGAGGCATGCCTAAAATCGCAATACCCTGACGATTTCGCACGCATCATCGAGATTACGTATCGATTCAGCTACGGTTGGCGGCGCATCCACAACCCCGATTCGGGCGAGGACGTGGCCGACGACCTAACGACCACGGAATTCACCATGGCCATGCTCGCCTGCCGTGGGTGGACCAATGCCGAAATCGCTCGTCATATGGGTGTATCGCCGGGCACCGTCAAAAACCGCCTATCCGGCGTATACGCAAAGCTTGGCATCGGCACACGCGCCGAGCTGGTCGCGCATATGTTGCGTTAGCGACCGGACTGCCAAGCGCATCGGAAGCGCTCCGGAACCCCGGCGCTTCGCTCAATCAATTTGGACATTTTGGCCCTTGAACGGCACTACCGCCACGAGGCGCCTTCTCGCAAAATTGGATTATTTCCACCGATATTTGCGGGATGGGAGTCCAAGATGCTTGATCGCCGTTCGTTACTTGTTGCCGGAGCGTCCTCGCTAGCGAGCATTATGTTGCCCCGCGTGCCGGGAAGCGAAAACGCCTTCATATTGCCGTTCGCCCCCACCGAGGCATACGCCGACGAAGATGATCCCTTCAAGGTCTTGGTGCTCTCGCGCACCATGTTCGGTGTGGTCGTGGTCGACGTCGCCAACAAGAATACGCCCATCACGGGTGCCCAGGTCACGCTCACATCGCGCTATGCCGCAGGCAAGCAGCTCACCGCCACTACCGATGACGAGGGGACGGCCATCTTTGAGGTCGCGCCGCTTTCGGAAGGCTACGTGGACGAGGCAACGCTTCTCGACGCGTACGACTTTAACGGCGGCATCTCCATTAGCATGGCAGGCTACCGCGATGTCGAGATTCCCCTCGCGCGTGTCCAAGGCGGCACCGCCATTACCGCACCCACACGTCCGCTCTCCGATGGCGAACCGTACTTCCGACAGCTCACGTTCGACGAATGGGACATCCAGTACGCCGACGCCACGTTTATGGCAATGCCAGCGGACGAAGCAGCAAACGACCAGCCCAACACGCACGCTTTTACCGTGCAGGCCCATCTGCCGCAGGGCGGGCAGGCAACGCTGCGCATCAACAAAGTGATGCCCGCTGCGGGCAGCTCATCCGAAACCGTCACGCAGATTGGCCAAGTCAAGGCCAGCGCATCGGGCGCGGATAATCTGGCGACGTTCACGCTCGAAGACAAGTTCCTCGACGCGGCATCGAACCTTCTGGAAGAAGGATGCAAGCTGCGCTTTGTCCTCGACTACCAGGGCAAAACCTACACGCTCTCCTCCCCCATGGCCGTTGTCACCGCGCCGGCGGCAAAGGCGGAATCCGGATCGACCGCTATCGTCCCCACCACCATGGACCAAGAGATCACTCCGTTTGATTTCCCCGCGGCGTTTCCCGGCATCGGCGGCAATAAGTTCACGTGTTGGATGCCCACATTTCCGATCCTCTTCGATTTCTCGTTTGCCGGATACGTGCTGTTTGGCGGAGGATACAAACCAGCCAGCTATATGAACGATTCGGGCAACCCTGATCCGGAATACTGGAAGAAATCGCCGCGTGAGTCGGGCGCCAAGCAGGCAAACCGCTACCTCGACGAGATGGAGGGGAAGTGGAATCAGTACAAAAGTATGAGTGCCGGTTCGGGCACCGATCCAAGAAACACCAAGCTCCTTCGTCACCATTGCACGCCGCTGTTCACGATGGATATCGCCACACAGCTGTACGGCTCGCTCGCCTACGATTGGGTGGGCAAAACCTGGGGTAACAACAACGACCCCGCATACGGCAATATTAAGGCCCTCTTCCAGGTAAGAACCGACCTCAATTGGACCGAGCAGTTTACCCTAGGACCGGTGCCGTTTTTCCTAAACGTCAACCCCTGGGTGCTGGCGAAGCTGGCACTCGCCGTGGGTGCCCACACGCACGGCAGCGGCGCGGCGTTTTTTAAAAACATTTCGCTCGACTATTCAAACACGTCGGGCTCGTTCACCATCCAGATCGGGCTCGCCGTCACCTTTGGCGCCGGCGTTGCAGGCGTCGCTTCGTCTGCCGTGCGCGGCGCCGCATCCCTCACGCTGTTCATTGGGTACGAGAAGGCAGATGGACACCAGCTTCCGCGACTGCGCGTAGGTGCAGACGTCGATGTCGATGTGATACTCCAGTTCGTAATGTTCAAGTGGACCACCAAGGCTTGGTCGGGGTCGTGGCCCACACTCATCGATTCGTGGAATATGTCGGTGAACAATGGCGACCAGTATGTGCTCCAGCGCTCTGAGCTCGCATTGGGTGGAGATACGCCTTATACGCTGGATGCCTGCTTCGGCTCGGTCGGCAACATTGAGGCGGGCGGCGTGCCGCAATTTATCGCATCGGCCACCATCGTCACCAACGCCGAGCTGCTCGCACGCGCCGAGGTCAAGGCCACTGCCGTAAACGTCGCGCCTGCCGCGCGCGATTGGGATCAAGCGGTCACGCGCATTGAGCTCGAGGCAGACGCGGAGAGCGACGACACGGGACAGATCGAGCACTTCGTCCACGCACTGATGGAAAACGACGAAAACGCCGCGCCAATGTACGAGTACACCTATATCGGCCAGGCGACGAACGCCATTGCGGACCCCAACGCCAATTCTGCTGGTGTATCGGAGGACGAGCGTGGCGGCATCAAGCCCTCGAACGACAACGTGCTGTTTTCCGGCGTGCTCAGCGAAGCCCACATGAAGCTAACGATGATTGCCGGCGTGGAGTGCCTATTCCGTATCGCCTCGGTGCGCTACGGCGACAATGGCCGCTCGCGCCTAGTGGTGCACACAAAGGCAAACGGCACGTGGTCCGCTCCCACGCCCGTGGACTTCCCCCTTGGGTTTGGCGAGGGCGACGTGGAGCGCAACGGCATATTCGATTAAGACTTCGACGTGGTGGAATATACAGACGGGAGGGGAAACCAGGACGCCTACGTGCTGCTGGTCTCGGGCGAGCGCCCCGCCGGCGACAACACCCTTTTCGATACGGCGAGCACATCCGGCATACTGTCCGTTGTGCGCCTGCGCATAAGCAACGACGGAGTTCGCGTGATATCGCACACGTCGTGGCGCAGCATCTCGCGCGGCCGCCTTCAGGAGGATGGCTACCATTGCCTGCAGTGCCCGCGCATCACGGTAGGCAAGACGCTGGTCGACGGACGCCTGTCGGGTGCCTACCTCCACCGCCGCGGAACCACCGCAGAGAAGGCGCTCGGCAGCGAGGCCGAGGTTGCGCTGGAATGCTTTACCCTGTGGTCGGATGATTTGGGCGACAGCCTGACGTTCCGCCAAGTTCTTCGCTTTCCGCAGGCACCGTCGAGTATCGAGCTGAGCGAGCCCGAGAATATCAACGGCAAAATGGTGGTGCCCGTTGCGTACGAGACCGCAGACGGTTGCGGCTGCGCATCGTACGCCGTGATCGGCCAGTCCATTGCGGGCTGGGGCGTTATGCCACCAGACGCCACGGTGCCCCATGCGGTGCCGTGGCCACAACATTCGGGCTTTTTGGCCACCGTCAACGAGCAGCTGCAGCATATTACTTGGACGCGAGGCGCATCGGCATTTGCAACGCAGCCCGTGGGTGCCGCAGGCTGTGGCCCGGCATCGTTTAGCGTAAGCAACAACGGCAGGTGCGCGCTCTATGTAGAGAACGCCGATGGCAAGGTGGGGCAAACCTACGACGAAGAAGGCAACCCAGTAGCAGTGATGGGCAAGCACTTCCGCATCTTCGCCAGCACCTTGGCAGGCGATCTGTTCACGGAGCCGTTCGTGATGTGCGAGCTGGACCATCCCATCGATCAGATAACGACATTTTTGACGTCGGGAGGCATGCTCTCCGCGCTCGCCACGCACATTGTGAGCGCGGAGAAGAGCGAGGCAGAGCTGCACGGCATCGAAGTGCCTCTGGTGGCGTGTGCCACTCCGACGGGCGCGGTCGCTACCTCAGGCGCGGTGGTGCCCGGAGCAGCAGGCGAATCCTTCATGGTCACGGTGCGAAACGACGGCAACACTTTGCTGACTGCCGGCACGATCGATCTGTACCGAGAGGGCTCCAGCCAACCGTTCTCCAGCGCATCCATCGGATTCGGAGCGAACGCACGCACGGCATCGATCTACGATCCGGAGCTTGCCGAAGATGCTTCGGCCAACGACATGGCACACGTGAAGTACGCGCCCGAGACGCTGGGCGCACGTTTTGCAATGCACCCGCTGGTTGCCGACAACGGCAACGCCGTGCTGGCACCGGGTTGCACGGCACAGTTCCGCATGAGCTTCGCCATCCCCGAGAGCTGGAGCGACGAAGTGGGCAAACGCGTCACGCTGTATGCGAAGGCGCGTAATCTGGTGGCGCTCGATCCCGTAACGCTCGAGGAGATCCGACCGGGCGCAAACTCGGCGCTGGGTGCCGTTCTGCACGAGCTTCATGTGCCCGATGCGGCATGCGAACGCTCAGAAGTGCAGGTCGGCGTATGCGACAGCGCGGATACGACAGGACTTCACGACGCCCCGATGACAGAAGACGACGATGGTGGCTCGAGTGGAGGTGGCTCCGACGGAAGCAGCTCCGGTGGCGGCAGTGGCTCTGGCAGCGGCAAGGATCACGGCAATAACAAGCGCTCCGGAAAAGCGGGCGCGCTCGCCGGCACGGGCGACAGCAACGTCCCCCTAACCGCAGCCGCAGCAGCACTCGCCGCAGTTGGGGCCGGCCTTGTCGCCTACAGCGCCCGCCGCACGGCGCTCGAAAAAGACACCGCCAATGAGGTCAATTCGGATAGGCCTCGCTAGCTCCTAGTTACTTTTGTGTGAGACGCCGACTCGGCTCATCGAACACCAAAAGGGGCTGGCCCCGATAACTCGGAGCCAGCCCTGAGTCGCCTGACGTGAGAATCGCGGCGTTATTTGAGCTTCAGTGCCTCCATCATGGGCACGGCGGCGTCCCAATCGATCTTCCAGCCAATCGACACGCGGACGGTCTCGCCCGTCGCGGGAGCCGTCGCAAATAGCGTATGGCCGTTGTCGGGACCGGTAAAGCGCAGCCACGTTATGCCGTTGTACTCGACCTGGTCGGTTGTCGTTTCCTTGCCTTCATAGATCTGCTCCAGGCTTGCAACTTCCTCCTCCGGCGAGCGCGGGAAGATGCTGATGTTCAGGCGTCCTCCAGTCTCGTCGTGGAAGAAGTTTGCCTTTTCGCGATCTTCGTCGGACGAATCCAGCGTGTACCCATCGGCGGCCTCGATGCTGTACGATGCGCAGTCGATGCCCGTTAAATCTGCCTTCTCGCCAGAATCGGCCACGCCGCCGGCCGCCTTGAACTCCTTGGTCTCGCATCCCGTGGTGTCAAAGTGCATGGCCTCATAATTCTTGGCGGGGGCGTAAGCGTCTACGAACTCGACAGTGATGGGCCCGTAGTACGCCGTCTTGGGCGCCCAGAAATACACGTACTCAACAGTCTCGCCCGGGCCGATATCTGGCCTCTTGGAAAGATCGATGCCCTCGTGAAGCTCATCGGGAGCCTCACTTGCAACGTAGTCGAGCACGGCCGCCTTGCCGGAAGTAAACAACGGGTCGCCTGCCTCAAGATCGCCTTGGGCAGCATGCACGTTAAAGGAACTGAACGTCCTGTTCTTTGTGTTGTTGTTGGTAATCTTGATGTGCAGGTAAAAGCCGTCCTGCTTCTTGGCATCACCGCGATAGAACGTACCGTGAGCCACCGACTCATAGGTAATGCCAGCCACCTCGACCGTCTGCGAATCATAGGCCTTGGCCTTCTTGGACTTCTCCTGCACAGGCGCGCTACCACCCGAGCTGCCAGCCGAGCCGCTCGGAGCACTACCGCCGCAGCCTGCCACTGTACACGCCAGCACGGCCGAAAGCGTCACAGTGGGAATTCCTAACAGCAGTTTCTTTGTCATGGGCTTCATCATCCTCACAGCTCCTTTCAGCTTGCAGCTCATCCGTTGCCCGAACCCCAAGTCGGCCCCGTGGCACCGGCTTCCACTATGAGCGTATGACGAAACACGGCGCCGGCGAAGTGACCCGTGGCCCAAATAACGACCCACCAGCGTTCCTTATGGGCCAAAAGGACTCGCACATGCACGCCCCCGGCCCATAAAACGAGACGCCTGTCCCAATGTTCGATTCGGGACAACAATCCGCACGACACATTTTACCCGTTATCCGAACGATTGTTCGATGGATTTCGTGTTGGTTGGAATCGCCCAAGGGCTGGGCTATGCTACCTTGACTATCTATATGACTTAAACGCAGCAAAGGAGCACCGAGAGAGCGAGTATGGCAAAAAACACCGCAAACTATGGTAACGACAGTATCCGCCAACTCAAGGACGAGGAACGCGTACGCCTGCGCCCCGCCGTTATCTTTGGCTCGGACGGACTCGACGGTTGCGCGCATGCCGCCTTCGAGATCCTGTCCAACGCCGTTGACGAGGCGCGCCAGGGCTACGGCAAGCTCATCACCCTTACCGCCTTTCGCGATGGCTCCATTCAGGTAGAGGACAACGGCCGCGGCTGCCCGCTCGACTGGAACCCTTCCGAGAAGCGCTTTAACTGGGAGCTCGTCTTCTGCGAGCTCTACGCCGGCGGCAAGTACAACAATAACCAGGGCGGCGACTACGACTTCTCGCTCGGCACCAACGGCCTGGGCTCCTGCGCGACCCAGTACGCTTCCGAGTACATGGACGTCACGGTTTGGCGTGACGGTAACAAGTATTCCCTGCACTTTAAGAAGGGTAAGGTCGTCGGCGCCAAAAAGAAGGCGCTCGAGATTGAGCCCAGCGACGAGAACCGCACCGGCACCACCATCAAGTGGCGCCCCGATCTTGAGGTCTTTACCTCGATCAGCATTCCCCACGATTGGTATCGCGAGACCATGCGCCGTCAGGCCGTGGTCAACGCCAACGTGACCTTCCGCCTGCGCATTGAGGGCGACGATGGCGAGTTTTCCGAAGAGGACTTTTGCTACCCCAAGGGCATCGAGGACTACGTGCTCGAGAAGGTCGGTGCCGACTACCTCACCGAGCCCTTCTTTATCGAGGCCGACCGCCGCGGTCGCGACCGCGAGGACCTGCCCGACTACAACGTTAAGATCACCGCGTGCATGTGCTTCTCGCGCACCTTCATGATGCAGGAGTACTACCACAACTCCTCCTGGCTCGAGAACGGCGGTTCGCCCGAGAAGGCGGCCCGTAGCGCTCTGACCAGCGCCATCGATGCCTACATCAAGCAACAGGGCAAGTACAACAAAAACGAGAGCGGCATCAAATGGCAGGACGTCCAGGACTGCCTGGTTCTGGTGACTAACTGCTTCTCCACCCAGACGTCCTACGAAAACCAGACCAAGAAGGCCATCAACAACCGCTTTATCCAGCAGGCCATGACTGCCTTCTTTAAGGAGCGCCTCTCGACCTACTTGATCGAGAACAAAGACGCTGCCAACAAGATCATGGAGCAGGTGCTCATCAACAAGCGTTCGCGCGAGAACGCCGAGAAGACGCGCCAGAGCATCAAGACCAATCTGCAGCAGAAGACCGACATGGCCAACCGCGTGCAGAAGTTCATCGACTGCCGCTCCAAGGACAAGGACCGTCGCGAGATCTACATCGTAGAGGGCGACTCGGCAGCAGGCGCCATCCGCACCTCGCGTGATGCCGAGTTCCAGGGTGTTATGCCCGTCCGCGGCAAGATCCTCAACTGCCTAAAGGAAGATTATCCGCGCATCTTTAAGTCCGACATCATCATGGACCTCATGCGCGTGCTGGGCTGCGGTGTGGAGATCAAGGACAAGCGTATCAAGAACCTTGGCGCCTTCGACCTGGACAACCTCAACTGGAACAAGGTCATCATCTGTACGGACGCCGACGTCGACGGTTATCACATTCGCACGCTCGTACTCACCATGCTCTACCGCCTGGTGCCCACGCTTATCGACGAGGGCTACGTGTATATCGCCGAGTCGCCGCTCTACGAGATCAACTGCAAAGAAAAGACCTACTTTGCCTACACCGAGCTCGAGAAGAACGGCATCCTCAAGGAGATCGGCGACCAGAAGTGCTCCATCAACCGTTCCAAGGGTCTTGGTGAGAACGACCCGGACATGATGTGGCTCACCACTATGAACCCCGAGACGCGTCGCCTGATCAAGGTGGAGCCCGAGGACGTCACCAAGATGGAAACCATGTTCAACCTGCTGCTGGGCAACGACGAGGCGGGCCGCAAGCGCTATATCTCCGAGCACGGCAAGGAATACCTGGACCAGCTGGACCTGCAGTAGCAGCAAATCGATAACGACGGCCCATAA
>CAJMSG010000063.1:0-9056 GCA_905216105.1 uncultured bacterium
CTTCGATTCGAGCCTTAACCAAATGCCCTCTCGAACTATGGCCCCTGTCTCACCACAGCGATATCAAAGCTTCATGGCGGGACGGTATCATCGGACGAGCGCCGTAAATCTGGCGCGGTCGTTCTTTGGGGAGGCATTTCACCCGTGTCGTGGGTCGCAGCAGCATTTGTGTCGGCTTTCTTTGCCGGCGTCACATCTGTCCTGGCCAAATGCGGCATCAAGCAGACCGACTCCGATGTCGCGACGGCCATTCGCACCTGCGTGGTGCTCGTTTTCGCCTGGGCAATGGCGGGCATTTCTGGATCCATTGGAACCATCGGCAGCATCGAACCCAGATTTTGGCTCTTTCTCGTCCTCTCGGGACTCGCTACCGGTGCTTCGTGGATCTGTTACTTTAAGGCGTTGGGCATCGGAGACGTCAATAAGGTCGTACCGGTCGACAAGATGAGCACCGTACTCGCTGCACTGATCGCCATCGTGCTTTTTGGCGAGACGAGCAACCTTGCGGTTAAGCTCGTGGGAACTGCTGTCATCACCCTCGGCACGTTTTTAATGATCGAGAAGAAGCAGTCTGCCGGACCCGAGCGGCAGCAAGACCGGACCTGGCTCGCTTACGCCCTCGGCGCCGCCGTGTTCGCAGCGCTCACGTCCATCCTTGCCAAGGTTGGCATCGAAGGCGTCGAGTCCAACCTGGCCACGGCAATCCGTACCTGTGTGGTACTGGTTATGGCATGGGCAATCGTGGCAGCTAAAGGCAAGATGGGCCAAGCCGTGCACGTAGACCGCTACGAACTCGTATTTCTCGCGGCATCGGGCATTGCGACTGGCGCATCGTGGCTGCTGTGCTACTACGCCATCGCCACAGGTCAGGTGAGCGTCGTGGTGCAGATCGACAAACTATCGATTGTCGTATCGGTACTATTTGCGCGCCTGGCATTCAACGAAAAACTCTCACGACGCAGCGCCATCGGTCTCGCTCTCATCGTCCTGGGCACTGCAGCGCTCGCAGTTTGGAAGTAGCGCGGCCAGCAGCCGCTACATCCTCACACCTGGCTTGGGATGCCTGTACTGACCGTGGAATGCCGTGCGCTTACCGTGCGAGATGGCAAATTTGGGACAACAGTGCAGGCAACGAAGGCAGGCTGCGCACTCCGGCTTTGTCCAGACGGGAAGGCCGTCGCGCATCTCAATCGCCGCCATGGGGCAGCGCTTGGCACACAGGCCGCAGCCGATGCAGCGATCGGCATCGACGGCAAACTTGCTCGTCTGTTGCATGTGCGGCAGCCCAATTGCGTGATACGCGCACGATGCAAACAAAGGCACGCGATGGCGCATCATGTTGCCCGTGCGGCGTGCCCGCACCGCCTCGATCACGGCATCAATCTGCGCCTCGGCAGCTCTATTGATACCCTCAACCTTTTGAGGGTCAGACAGGTCGAAAACAGGCGTCCAGGTATCGGGCATCTTGACGCTCATCGCCGCATCTAACTCGAGCCCACGCTCGTGTAGCAGATCGCGGGCAAACTTGGCCGATTGGCCGGTCGTCGAACCGTACGTCGAAACATAGAACGTATAGGGGCGCTCGCCGCCCTTTGTACCGGCAACAATCGACAGGTCGGCAGTCTTCAAAAACTCGATCATCGGTGTCGGCAGACCCCAGGCATACACCGGAGCAACAAATCCCAGTTGGCGGGGACCTTCCGCCAAGGCAAGGCGAAAGGCCTCGGCATCAAAACGCTCAATCGACATAACCCTGTCGTCCGTCGCCGCCGCAATGCGACGCGCCACATGCTCGCTGTTCCCTGTCGCGCTAAAGTACAGGATCATCTCGTACCCCTGGAGTTGACTCGCGATTAACCGCGCTATTTGCGCAGCGGCTTGGGCAGTGGAATGCCGGCGGCGATAACGGCGGCGATGATCATGCAGACGATACCCTTGAGCGGGAAGCACATGAGCAGCAGGCCCACGACCATGACCGGCTGACGCATGACCGCGCCCATCGTCGATGCCGTGCAGACGGCGACGCAAAAGACCGGATCTGCGCCGGTGAGGATGGCAAGGCCATAGCCCAGGCTTACGCCCGAGAAGATAACCGGGAAGAAGTGGCCGCCGCGCCAACCAAGGTTGATGAGGGCGGGCGTCAGCATGGCCTTAACAAGACCAGTCGCGATAAGCACGCCAGCGGGAATGGTCAGATAGGTTTCCATGAGCACGTCGGCCTGGGTCTCGCCGGCAAACATGGTGTAGGGCAGGACCGTGCCGCAGATGGCGAGCGCCAGACCGGCTAGCATGGCCTTGACGACAGGACGCTCCCCTATGGCATGGGCAAGCGCTTCGCTTGCGTGCTCGGAGACAAAGTACAGCCAGCCGCAAACGGTGCCAACCAACGCCAGCGGAATGAGCCAGGTAAGCTCCAGGTTGCCCACCTCGGCGGACTCGAACCTGGGCATGCCCATGCCGCCGCCCATGAGCTGGCCGAGCAGCAGGTAGGTGCCCAGGCCGCCGGCAATCGCAATGCCGTAGACCACCGTCTTTTGCGCCTTGGGCAGCTTGATGGTGATCTCGCCGGACATGGACTCATCGTCGGCGTCTTCGCCCTGGCCGTCGGCGCTACCGGCAAGCGGTGCCACAAAGCCAAAGACGGGCGCGGTAAAGAGCGCCGTCAACGCGGCCTGGGTACCCAGCAGCGTAAGCTCCCTAAATTCGGCGCCAAAGCGGCGCATGCGGTCGCCGACCCAGCTGCACAGACCCGCGATAACGCCGGTCAGGCCGGCCTCCGGTCCAATACTTCCGCCAAACAGCAGCGGCAGCAATGCCGCGAGCGAAAGCTTGCCCAGGTTGTCGTACGGGTAGCGCCCGTCTTGCTTAACCTTAGCCATCACCTGGTTGAGGTCATCGGTCTTGGTGCCTGTCATCTTCTCGTACAGACCAATTAACAGACCGCCCAGCAAGCAGACAAAAAACGGGTACGGCAGAAAGCCAAACGGGCCGCTGGCAAGCTCGGGCGAAGCGACGCCCAGCGCGTGCGGAATCTCGGTCCATAGATAGTCGATACCGTGCTCCATCGCAAAAAAGAACAGCCAGACCGCGGCACCTGCGAACGCACCGGTCACGGCAACGCTAACTAAAAACAGCGCGCGGTTTGTGGGTTTGGCAAGGTTATCCATCGGGTCCTCCCGCGGTCAAAGTCGACATAGTTATGTTTTATTGTAGAGCGAGCGTTGCCCGAACGAGCTAACCGTCTGCGCCGCAAACGGCACCATTGGGAGCCATAGTGGGACAGGCTCAAGACTTATCCGTTGATAATCGAGGCAATCTCGCGCAAATCGTCGGCAAAGTAAATGCCTTGCTGGCGCTGCGGGCTCGATAAACCCTTATCGATCATGTGCCCGAGCAGCGCCTTGAGGTCGTTGTAGTAACCGTCCAGGTTATACAGGATGCACGGAGCACTCAGGTGCCCCAACGACACCGCGGACATGACCTCGGCAATCTCCTCGAGCGTGCCCGTCCCACCGGGAAAGGCGATGAACGCATCGCCGAGCTCAATCATCTTGGCCTTGCGCTCCGCCATATCGCTCGTCACGATGAGGTCGTCGATACCGTCATGTTGAAACTCGGCCTCGATAAAAAAGCTCGGCTCCACACCCGTCACGTGTCCGCCAGCATCGAGCACGCTATCGGCGAGCGCACCCATCAGGCCCGATTTGGACCCGCCGTATACCAGCGCGTGTCCGTTGGCGCCAATCCAGTTGCCCAGCTCCTGCACCGCGGGCAGAAACGCCGGGTCATTGCCAGTGTTGGCACCCAGGTACACGGTGATGTTCATATTTGTCTCCCTGTTGTGGCGCACGACGTTCGTCTTAGCGCTGGCGTCGACGATACTCGCGCACGCGACGCGAAAGATCGGCAAGCTCGTCGCGATCGAGCTCTTCCAAATGCTCCAGATCATCCATAAAGCGCGCCATGGTGTCCTTTTGACGCATCTTGATGAGCGTATTGCAGTAGTTCACCGCCACGCCCGTGAGCATGGCGATGTAGAAGATGCTGATAACGCTCAAGACGACGGTAATGGCGCGGGCAACCGGTGTCTCGGCCGGAATGTCACCAAAGCCGATGGTCGAGACCGTCTCAAAGCTAAACCACAGGCCATCGCCAAACGTGAGGGTCGTGGGCTCGGACAGCCAGACGGCCGTCGAGCACAGCAGGAAAAAGACGAGAAACACGCCTGTTATGTGGGCAAATCCTGCCTGATGCAACACATCGGCAAGTGTCCTCAGCTTTTTCATCGCGACCCCTTCCGCGGACAATCATTCACATTTGCTCGATATTGTCCCACGCCTCCCCCGCAAACGGAACTAGTCATTGGGGACGTTCTTAAACGACTAGTCATTCAAGAACGTCCCCAATGACTAGTCGTTTAAGAACGTCCCCGATGACTATATCTGTGGGCAAACGGGGCACCTGAGCTGGTATCCTTACGTGATACTGTCTCGATTCGTTAGGATTGCATGTGAGAGCTGCCACTGTCCTTCGTTCAGTTATATGTCGCACCCTGGCCGCCGCGCTTACCGCGCTCGCCGTACTGAGCGCCGTCGCGCCCGCCCCCGCCTTTGCCACCGACTCCGATCAGCAGGTCAAAACGGTCCGCGTCGGCTGGCTCGTCAACAACGAGGGCTTCCAGGACGGCACCCCCGGTGAGCGTCTCTCGGGATGGGGCTACGAGTACCTCCAGACCCTGTCGTACTACACGCCCGGCTGGCGGTACGAATACGTCTCCGGCACCTTCACCGAGCTTATGGACATGCTCGAAGCAGGCGAGATCGACCTCATGCCCAACATCTCCTACTCCGAGGAACGCGCCCAAAAGCTGCTCTTTTCCTCGAACCCCGAGGGCACCGAGCGCTACTACATCTACGCCAAGCCCGATCGCGACGATCTGGCCAAGGGCGACCCCCAAGCGCTCCAAGGCCTTACCATCGGCTACAACCCCGACGTTATGCAAACCTTCGTTGGCCAGCAGTGGCTCGCCAACGAAGGCATTACCTGCACCTATAAAGAAATCGACACTGGCGGTGCCCTCTTTGACGCGCTCGCAAACGGCGAGGTCGACGCCATCATCATGAACGACACCATTTCGTCGCCCGATGCGTCGCCCATGTTCTACGTTGGTTCGAGCGACTACTATTTTGCCGTCCCCAAAAGCCGCCCCGACCTGATGGACGACATCAATGCCGCCATGTCGGCAATCGCCCGCGTCAACCCACGCTATATCGACGAAGTCAAATCTAACTACTCGGCCCAAAACAGCGGCTCATCATCGCTCAACAGCCCCGAACGTTCCTGGCTCAAAGCAAATGACAACACCATCACGCTCGGCTACATTACGGGCAAACTCCCCTACTGCAACGAAGACGAAAACGACGAAATGGAAGGCTCGCTCGCATCGCTTGCGACGACGCTGCACGATAAATTTGGCATTACGGTCAAAACCGTCGCCTTTGATAGCTACAAGATGATGTCAAAGGCCCTGTCAAAGGGAAGCATAGACGTTGCGCTGCCGGTATACCGAGATTACTGGTTTGCCGAGCAAACAGGCGTTGCGCAGTCGGTATCGTTGGGGACCATATCCCTCACCGCCATCCACACCGGCAGCGACCTGAACAAAGACCTTCAGAACATCGCCTGTACCAAATCATCGTTTGTCAACAAAAATGCACTTGAAAATCTGTTCCCCACAGCGACCGTGACCGAATACCAATCCGACAATGAAGTGTTCGACGCTCTCAGGAGGGGAACGGCGCGCTGCATCCTCACTCCCAGTTCACGTGTAAAAACTATCGGCGACCGTCATGATCTCAAGGACTACGAGACGGTCGAGCTCCCTGACACCTGTGAGCTCTCGTGCTGGATTTCGCGCGGAAAGCCCGAGCTGCTGGGAATCATCAACAAGGGCATCATCAATGCCGGAGAATCGCTCTCCGCAAGCAATTACTCATCCACGTCGTACACGACCCAGGAATCAGACACGCTTCAATTCCTTTTTCGCAACCGCACCGCCATTGCCGCTACCCTCATCGGTATGTTGTCGGTCGGCATCGTCCTGCTCATCTGGGCGCTCGTGCGCGCTCGAACCGAGCGCAAAAAAGCCGACGCTGCCAACGCCGCTAAGACGGCATTCCTCACGCGCATGAGCCACGACATCCGTACGCCGCTCAACGGTATCCTGGGCCTTATCGAGATCGAGGAATTGAAGGAAGGCGATATCAAGGTCGCCCGCGAGAGCCGTGCCAAGGCGCGCGTTGCCGCCAATCACCTGCTCTCGCTGATCAACGACATCCTCGAGATGGGCAAAATCGAAGACCGCAAGCTAACACTGGAGCATGCGTCTTTTAACCTCAAAGAGCTCTGTGACAATACGCTGGTTCTGTGCAAGCTCCGCGCGACCAGTAACGGCATCACCATGCAGGACAATAGTCTGCCGTACGCCACGGGGCCATACATGATCGGCAGTCCCACCCATATCCGACAGATCATGATCAACCTGTTAGACAACAGCATTAAGTACAACAAGCACGGCGGCTCCGTCACCTTTAGTTCAAAGACCAAGCCACTCGATAACGGGCGCGCGCTCTTTTGCTTTAGCGTTTCGGATACCGGCATTGGCATGACTCCCAAGTTTTTAAAGCATATCTATGAGCCGTTTGCCCAAGAAGGTGACGATGCGCGCAGCAAGTTCCAAGGAACCGGCATGGGCATGCCAATCGTCAAGTCGCTTATTGAACTGATGGGCGGCACCATCGAAGTCACCAGTGAGCTCCATGTGGGCACCTCGTTCTACGTGGAGATTCCGCTCGATATCGACGAGAATCCCCAGGCGCGGGCGAATACGGTTGAGAGTGCGCCCGACTGCTCGCTCGCCGACATGAACGTGCTGCTCGCCGAAGACAACGAATTGAATGCCGAGATTGCCCAGACGCTGCTAGAATCCGAGGGCGTCGTGGTCACCCGCGCCGCCAACGGCAACGAGGTCGTCGATCTGTACCTGTCGCATCCCGCCGGCAGCTTCGATGCGATCCTGATGGACATTATGATGCCGGGCATGGACGGCTATGAGGCAACCCGCACGATTCGTCTGAGCGAGAAGGTCGATGCAGCCGATATCCCCATCATCGCGCTCACCGCCAATGCCTTTGCCGAGGACGCCAAGGCGGCACACGATGCCGGCATGAACGCCCATCTGTCCAAACCGCTCGACTTTAACAAGCTCAAAAACATACTCGCCCGCATCAAGAAAAACGGATCCGTTTCGCTATAGTTTTTGCAGCAACCACGCACGACCAGAAAGGAAGCCAACGATGTTTAGGCCCTTACGTCGAAAGAAACGCGCCATCACCGACGAGGAAGCGCGCAAACTGCTCGCCACCTGCAAGCGCGGCGTCTTTGCCGTCAACGGCGACGATGGCTACCCGTACGCCATTCCCGTCAACTACTTCTTTGACGCCGAGCACGACAAGATTTATTTCCATGGCGCCAAGGCTGGCCACAAGGTCGACGCACTCAAGCGCGATGACAAGGTCTGCTTTACCGTTTACGGCAACGAGTGGTACCAGGACGGTGACTGGGCTCCCTACGTTATGAGCACCGTCGTCTTTGGCCGTTGTCGCCTGGCGAATGACACCCCCGCGTTTATCGAGGACAAAGTCCGCCAGCTCGCGCTTAAGTACTACCCTTCCGCCGAGGAAGTCGAAGAGGAAATCGCCAAGGACATTAAGGGCGTCCAACTTTACGAGATTTCGATTGAGCATCTCTGCGGTAAGCAGATTCAGGAAAAGTAAGCCCCTCAGCAGGCCTCATCAATAGCAATATGGCCCGGTTCCAACCCACCTTGGAACCGGGCCATATGCTTATGAAGCGTCGGCGGCGATGTGCGCTAGCGCCTCGACGAGCTCTTGCGAGCTCACAGGCTTGCTCAGGTGCGCGTTCATGCCCGCCTCGCGCGAAAGCCTGCGGTCGTCGGCAAAGGCGTTGGCGCTCACGGCAATAATCGGTGTGGTCGCGGCATCCTCGCGATCGAGCGCTCGGATCTGACGCGTGGCCTCAAGGCCATCGATGCCCGGCATCATGATGTCCATCAACACCACGTCATACTCGTGCGGTGCGCTCGCGGCAAACGCCTCAACGGCAGACTCGCCATCCTTAGCATGCGTCACGACGGCACCGGCACGGCTGAGCGTAAACTGCGCGATCTCGGCATTCAAATCGTTATCCTCTACGAGCAAAACGCGCAAGCCCTGGAGCGCATCGTCATCGCCCGCATCCGCGCGAACTGCCTGAGGAATCTCGGAGCGTTTGCATTTCTCGAACGGCAGACGGATGGTAAACGTCGTCCCCTGCCCCAAGACGCTCGTAAAGCTCATGGTTCCGCCCATAAGCTCGACCAACTGTTTTGCGATAGGCGCGCCCAGGCCAGTTCCCGATGAGGCGCCTTCCACCTGTTGCTCCTCGCGGCAAAACGGCTCGTAGAGGTGCTGCTGGAACTCCTCGCTCATGCCAATACCGTTGTCGGCGATCGTGTATTCATAGACGGGGACGCCATCTACGGGTTCCACCTCGCGGCACACCAGGCGAACATAGCCGCCCTGGCGGTTGTACTTGACGGCATTGCCGGCAATATTGAGCAACAAGCGCTTGAGGTGCGTCACGCTCACCCGTGCATAGGGATGATCAAGCGTCTGCTGGTCGCAGATAATTGTCACCAGACGTTCCTCGGCCTGGCGCTCCAGAATATCGCGCACTTCACAGTTGAGGGCCACCAAATTTATGGGCACGAGGTTCAGGTCGACCTGTCCGCTCTCCAGGCGACTCATATCGAGTGCCTCGTTGGCAAGGTCGAGCAGCAGTCCCGATGCCGTCCAGATTTTTGAGCGGCACTCAGTCTGTTTTTGCAGATCGTCCGCATTGGCATTGCCAACCTCGACCATGCCGCGAATGCCGTTGATGGGCGTGCGCAGATCGTGGCTCATGCGACGCAGAAACTCCGTCTTTGCCGAGTTGGC
>CAJMSG010000064.1:0-8973 GCA_905216105.1 uncultured bacterium
TTGCTAATTAGTATAAAGACCGTTCGCGGGTGAAAATCGACCGTTGACGGGTTTAACGTACTTGAAACGTTGGGGCTGGGTAGGCCGACGCTGGCTGGATAACCCCAGGTCGGACACCGAGCGCAACCCCCTATCGCACGAAGTACCAGGGGCTTTCCTGCACGGTGGGCTCCAGCGTGATGCCTGTGCGCTCGCGGAACAGATCCATGTCCTGCGATTTCTCCGTCCACCACGCGTTGGGCTTAAAGGTCATGCTCTCAATGACATGGCCGACGAACACACTGTTGCGCAGCTTGGAGAAGTCGGTGTTCATGATCAGGATGGACGCGAGCACCAGCACAATGCCCAGGACCTTGATTGCGCCGGCGGACTCGGCATAGATGCCAATACCGACCAGAACGGTCGCCACGGTTTCGAACGAAGCCACGACCGGCACCTTCGACGTCTCGAGGTCCATAGAGAGGCCCTGCATATAGAAGATGTACGCAAGAGCCGTCGGAATAAAGCCAAAGCCCGCGAACAGCAGAATGAGCTGCGGGGACATTGCCGCGGCTACATCGGACCACGGAGCAGAAAGCACAGCCATAAAGCATCCGCCAAAGACAAAGCCCCAAAACGTCACCGCCAGCGGATGCAGCGTCTTGGTGGCCATGCGGCTAAACACAGCCAGCAACGCACCGCAAAGTCCGGCGATCACACCCGACGCGACGCCCCAAGTCGAGAAATGGAAACCGGACAGGTCCCCGCTCGTCACCGCGAGCACGCAACCCACAATGTTAAAGATGATGGCGACGAGCTTGTTGGGGGTCACGCCCTCGCGATAAAGCACGCGGCCGAGCATGACGCCAAACACCGGCGAGGTATAGAGCAGCACCGAGGCCGTGGACATGCCCACCTCGCCCATGCACTCGTAATAGCAGGTGTTGGCGACGGCCAAACCGACGATACCGACAAGTGCGCAGGGGACGAGCTCTTTAGGACTTGCCTTGAACAGCGCCATGGGACCCGAGGCTTTTCCCTCACGAGCACCTCCCTGGCAACCCATGAATACCAAAACCGGAGCCATCAAGACGGCACCCGACAACAGGCGAAAGGCCGCCATGCTCTGAGACGAAACGCCCAGGGCGGATATTCCGTTAACAAAGATGCCGATGGTTCCCCACATGAGGGCGGCGATCAGCACCAACGCATAGCCCATATTGCTTCTCTTCAACGCAGCCTCCTTGGTTCTGTTTCCAATATGTTTCATGCTACGTTATAGTCGTTATATACATTTTTCAAGGCACAAATCGGCGAACGGGAAATCTCTTGAAACAAGGAGTGTCGCAGGTGCCGGCAGAAAGGGAACGTCCCCAAGTGCCGCTCTAGCAGTTGCGGTGAAATAGTTCTCAAACAGAGGCTTCACGCTCCCAAACAGGAACTATTCCACCGCAACTCATGAGGGGTATTGGGCTGTTAGGCCGCTCTATCCCTTAGTAATCCAGCTTCCACATGTAACGGCGCGTCATGTAATCCTTGTGGGTGACGGCGGAGAGCGCACGCATGTAGACGTTGTTGAGGATCGGGGCAAAGATCAGGTGGTTGAAGTATTCGCTCACGCTGTCCTTGATGTCGTTGAGGCCAAGCTCCTTGGCGTCGAGCTGATAGACGCGATCGCCACCGTACTGGTTGACGAAACGGATGCCGCGCTCGTCGTTGCAGCGGCTGCGGCCGACGCTGATGAGCTGGAACAGCGAGGTGCGCTTGTCCAGGATCTCGAAGGGGCCGTGGAAGAAGTCGCAGGTGTTGATGGTGCAGGAGTCGATCTGCAGCATCTCCTGCACATTGCAGATGCTAAAGACGTAGGCGGCACCAAAGAGCGGGCCCTGAGCCATGACGTTGATGCAGGGCTTGTCGGCGTTCTGCTCGGCCCACTTGGCAGCGAGCGGACGGGTGTACTCGACGGCCTTGCGATAGATGGGGTCGACCAGGTCGAAAGCGGCCATAGCGGTCTCGTACTCGGCATAGCCCTCGGTCTGCTGCGTGAGCTCCATGGCGATCATGGTCACGACGGCGGAGTTGGTACGGCCCATGCAGGACTCGTCAACGGCCAGGCTGTCATACTGGATCTTGTAGTCGCAGACCTCGGTGAGGCCGGACTCGTCAACATAGATGGCGATGGTGCTGGCGCCGTGGTCCTTGGCGACCTGGGCGGCGACGATGGTCTCCTTGGTGCCGCGCATGGACACGACGACGGCCAGGGTGTTCTCGTTGACGAAGGCCGGGGTGGCATGCACGAACTCGTTGCTGGTGTAACTGGAGCTCACGACCTGCGTGGCCTCGTGCTCCATAAAGTACTGGGCAGGATAGTTGCCGCCGTTGGATCCGCCAGCGCCAATCCACACGACGCGCTTGATGCCGCCCTTGTCTGCCTTGTCAGCCAAAACCTGGGAGACGACATCCTTAACCTGTTCCTGAGTAGTCATCGTGCATCAGCCCTTCTTCTCGTTTGATGCTCTCGATGGCATACAAGTTACATACATGTTTTGGTTATGTCGACTAGTTGTATGCTATATTTATCTTAGAAATTTTGCTGGTAAGGTTTTCGGTAGCTCGATACCAGCGGTTTTATTGTTGTGTTGAATACATGCTTGCTTAGATAAGCATACAAGTTAGATATAGGCTGATCGCATGAACGCTTCATCTAAAAAGAAACTGAGCCAATACGAGCGCTTGGCGGGCACGCTTCGCGACCGCATCGCCGCCGGCATCTACGCACGCGGAGACAAGCTGCCGTCCGAGATGGAGCTCATGGACGAATCGGGGCTGTCGCGCAGCACCGTGCGCCACGCCCTTAAGGTGCTCGTTGATGAGGGCCTGGTGCGCACCGAGCGCGGGCGTGGCGCCTTTGTGGCCGACACGCCCGCGCTCCACGAGAACAACCTAGTGTTTTCGAGCTATACCAAGCAGGTCGAAGGCCAGGGCATGAAGCCCACCACGCGCACCGTGGACTCGGGCTTTGCCAAGGCGGCCGGCAGCATAGCTAAGTTCTTTGACGCCGCCGTGGGCAGCAAGCTCGTCAAACTTGTCCGCCTGCGCTACCTGGACGACGCGCCGCTGTGCCTGGAGACCACCTACCTGCCGCCAAGCTTCGAGACGCTCATCGATCGCGATATTAACGGTTCACTCTACGCCACGCTGCGACAGGAGTTCCATCGCGCACCGGCACAGGGGCATAAGACCTTTGAGGTGTGCTATGCCTCGCAAAACGAGGCGTTTTTGCTCAACGTCGAGCGCGGGCAGGCGCTGATCCTGATCACCGACTACGTCTACGACACCGACGGCCGCCCGCTCCATGTCTCCAAGCGCATCCAGCGCACCGACCGCGCCAAATACACCGAACCCATCGGCTAGCGCACCAAACGAGGCAAACTGTACCTGATGAACGTTTTACCTGCGGTTTTATTAAATCTCAAGCCAGCATGGCACAAATGCCAACATCGCCTGGCAATACGCGCCGTCCAAGCTCAACTGTTCCTGCTCAGAATATCCAGTACCGCAAATCTAAGTGAGTAGACTTTTCGTGACCTGTCGAGCACACCAAAAACTGTCACCTCTGTGACCTGCGGTTTTACTAAGGCAGATACGCCTTGTGCTCGACCTGCGCCAAAAAGTCTACTCACTTAGTTCGAATCGAAGCCAAACGGACCCAAATCGAAGCCAAATTAAGCCCATCCGCATCAAAAGACGCGTGAATCCGTACTTCTCGCGGTGAATTGACGCTACAAAGCGGCCAAAATAAACCTGTCCCTAAATGGTAGGTTTGGGAAGGTCGGGGAACCAGGTTGGTTTGGGTTGGTTGGGTGTGCGCTCGGCTAGGACCAGCTCCATCCAACACATGTCGTACCAGCGACCGAACTTTTGGGCGCAGCGGTCAAAGGCACCCACCAGGCGATATCCCATATGGGCATGAAAATCCTGGCTGTTATGCGTCAGGTACTCGTCGTCCTTATCGTGCGGCACGGCGATGAGCGCGCACATGTTGGTAATGCCCATCGCGACCAGGCATTTCTTGAGTGCATCATGAAGCTTGCGACCCAGCCCGCCATGACGCACGTCGCGTGCCAGGTAGATCGACGTCTCGACCGACCAGTCATAAGCCTCGCGGCTGTTGAGCGGACTCACGTAGGCATAACCCACCGGGCGGCCATCGAGCTCCATCACCAGGTACGGATAGCGCTCAAGTGTCTTAGCGATGCGCCCAGCAAACTCATCAACGCTCGGCACCTTGTATTCGCAGGTGATTGCCGTCTCAAGCACGTACGGCTCGTAGATGGCAAGCAAGGCCGGCGCGTCATCGGGCGTCGCCAGACGAATCGTCGGCTCGGACATCTCGGTCATACAACCCTTCTCTCTCAAAAACAAAGGCCGCCTTGCGCCAAACCCAGCGCAAGGCGGCCCCTCGTCATTACATCAGGCTACAGGACAGCCGCCAGCGCGTCGATGTCCTCCTGCGTCGTGGCCCAGCTGGTGCAAAAGCGCACCACCGTGTGGGTATCGTCGTACTTTTCCCAGTACTCGATCGCCGCATGCTCGCGAATGCGGGCCATGTCCTCGTTGGGCAGAATCACGAACTGCTGGTTTGTGGGCGTCTCCAAAAAGAACTGGTAGCCGCGCTCGTGCAGCACACGACGCAGCGCCTGGGCCGTCTGAATCGCCTGTCGACCAATCTCAAAATACAGGCCATCGGTAAAGAGCGCCTCAAACTGCACGCCCGTCAGGCGGCCCTTGGCCAACAGCGCGCCGTGCTGCTTAATACGCGGAATGGGATGCGCCGGAGCGTGCATGCCGCAGAACACCACAGCCTCGCCGCAAAGCGCGCCGCACTTGGTGCCGCCGATGTAGAACACGTCGCACAGCTGCGCCAGCTCGGGCAGGATAATGTCGCACTCATCGGCCGCCAGTGCATAGGCCAGACGAGCACCGTCCACAAACAGCGGAATCTCGCGCTTCTGGCACACCGCGTGAATCGCCGCGAGCTCGGCCTTGGAGTACAGCGTGCCGTACTCGGTCGATAGACTCACGTACACGGCTCCCGGGAACACCGTGTGCTCGTAGCTCTCGTTTTCGTAGAACACCTGGATATAGTTCTCGAGATCCTCGGCGTGCATCTTGCCCTCGTAGCCGGGGATGGTGAGCACCTTGTGGCCGCCAAACTCGATGGCGCCCGCCTCGTGGCAAGCGACATGGCCGGTCTCGGCGGCAACGACGCCCTCGTAGGGCGCGAGCAGCATGTCAATCACCGTCGCGTTGGCCTGCGTGCCGCCCACCAGCAAGAACACGTCGGCATCGGGGGCCTGACAGGCCTCGCGAATCAGCTGCTTGGCACGCTCGGTGTGCGCATCGGTACCGTAGCCGGGCTGCGGCTCCATGTTGGTATCGACGAGCGCCTGCAGCACTGCCGGATGAGCACCGTGGGAATAGTCGTTGTTGAACGCGAGCATGGCAATCCTCTCTAGCCGGGCATGGGCCCGATGATTTAAACGCCGCTATTGTACGCCGCCCGGATAGGCAATGCGCGCGGCAAGGCACTCAAGTGCCAGCACCAGGGCAAAGCCGCAGCTCACGTCACTCAAAAAATGCGCACCGATCACGATGCGGCCAAAGGCGACGAGCGCCGCGACCACAACCGCGGCCCAAAAGACCACGCGACGACGCGACGGCTTTTCCGTAAAGGCAGCCGCGGGAAGTCCGGCGAGCATCAGACCGATCGCCGCATGCGCCGTGTGCCCGCTCGCAAACGACTTAAAGCCGTCCTTGATCACGCCGGCGGCAATATAGCTCCACTTGTCGGGGTTGCCGATCACCCACCACGGTTGAAAATCGAGCCCCTGCGTCACCTCGATCACGCGCATGCGAGGGCGCGACCACAGCGGCTTGACGATCACGTTGAGGATGATGGCCTGAGCGACCCACACGGCAAGCACCATCAACGCCCAGCGCGTGAGCTCGTCGGGCGAGGTTTTGCGCGTAAGGCGATAAACGATCAGGTTGGCAGCGATGACCAGTACAAATGTCAGTACCAACTGGGCCGCGACGAGTTTGCCGCCAACCCGCAGGGACGAGATGATCTCGTAGCCGGCCAGGCCGACGTTGACGAGGATGCCGAGCACGGCGAGCCATTTGCTCGCCTTGGAATCGGGGCGCACCGCGCGCACGAGCATAACGCCCGCGATGCTCGCCGTCAGCTCAAACGGCAGCTCGCCGGCGGCTTCGATAAAGCGACCGTACATGCTGGCGATGTTGAACAGCGCACTCGAGATTTGGTAATCGAAGAAGCTGCCCACGCCCAAGCAAAGGGCGAGGACAACCGCGATGATGGCGACATCTTTCTTATAGATGTATCCGAACATGCTTTCCTTTCGGTCGGGCCGGAATCAACCTGCACCGTGGCGGAACAAAGAGCTACTGATGGCTCTGCCCCGCCACACCCCTTACTTGTTAGTCATCATCACTGGCACCCAGCTGCTGCAGCAGCATGAGCGCCGCTGCCACCGGGCCGGTGCCGTCGTTGGCGTCGAGGCCGCGACCCAGGCCGCTGCCCGCGCCAGCGCCCGCCTTATAGGGCACCGATAGCTTGCGGCTCTTGGGGAAGTTCACCGCGCCGTAGCGGGTCTTGAGCTCAAAGGCCACCTTCTTGGGCACGTCGACGCCCAGGAAGGTAATGCGCCCGCCGCTGAGCGTGACGCTCTCGAGTCCCAGGCGCTCGCCGCGAATACGGATACGCGCGCGGTTGAACAGGTTGAGCCCCGCCAACGGCAACTCGCCGTGTGCTGCCTCGGTTTCCTCCTGTACCTCGTCGATGCTCTCCAGGTCCTCGGCCGCCGCGAGCTTTCGGTACACGAGCACGCGCTGGTCCACCGCCGGCATGTACTCCTCGGACAAGAAATAGTCGGCCGGCAGGTTGATGCCCACGCTCGCCGCCTCCACGCCGGCATCGTCATCGCCACGCGCCTCGGCCACGGCCTGTCCCAGCATCTGCGTAAACAGGTCAAAGCCCACACTCGACAGGTTGCCGTGCTGCTCGGCGCCCATGAGCGAGCCGGCGCCGCGAATCTCCAGGTCGCGCATGGCGATGCGCATGCCGCTGCCCAGGTCCTGGAACTCGGAAAGCGCGGTCAGGCGCGCCGTGGCCTCCTCGGTCAGCGGCAGCTCGCCGGGGAACATAAAGTACGCGTATGCCTGCGTGGCCGAGCGGCCCACGCGGCCTTTGAGCTGGTAGAGCTGTGCCAGACCCAGACGCTGCGAATCCTCGATGATGAGCGTGTTTGCCGTTGCGTTATCGATGCCGCTCTCCACGATAGTCGTGGCGATGAGCACGTCGATCTTTTTGGTCGCGAACTCAATCATCACGTCCTCGACCTCGCGCGGGCTCATCTTGCCGTGCGCCACGCCCACGCGCGCCTCGGGCGCGGCCTCGTGCACGCGCGCCACGGCATCGTCGATGGTCTTGACGCGGTTGGACACGTAATACACCTGGCCGCCGCGGCCCACCTCCAGGCGAATCGCCGCGCTCACCACGTCGGGGTCGTACTCCCCCACGTGCACGATCACGGGACGGCGACCGGTCGGCGGTGTGGTGATCAGGCTCATGTCGCGCACGCCGCTTGTCGCCATCTGCATGGTACGCGGAATGGGCGTGGCCGAAAGCGTGAGCACGTCGATCTGCTCGCGCAGGTTCTTGAGTTGCTCCTTGTGCTGCACGCCAAAGCGCTGCTCCTCGTCGATGATCACCAGGCCCAGGTTCTTGGGGTTCACATCGGCCGAAAGCAGACGGTGCGTGCCGATGAGCACATCAATCGTGCCCTCGGCAAACGCCTTGAGCGCGCGCTTTTGCTGCGCCGGGGTGCGGAAGCGGCTGAGCACCTCGACCTCCAGGCCAAACGGGGCAAAACGCTCAAAGAATGTCTCGTAGTGCTGTTGGGCCAGAATGGTCGTGGGGCAGAGCACCATGACCTGGCGGCCGGAGTCCACGCACTTAAAGGCCGCGCGCAGAGCGACCTCGGTCTTGCCGAAACCCACGTCGCCGCACAGCAGGCGGTCCATGGGCTTGGGCGCCTCCATGTCGGCCTTGATGTCGGCGATAGCCTCCAGCTGGTCGCGCGTCTCGTCGTAGGGGAAGCTCTCCTCCATCTCGATCTGCTCGGGCGTATCGGGCGGACAGGCGATACCGGTAATCGACGAGCGGCGCGTATACAGGTCGACCAGGTCAAACGCCAGCTTTTTGGCATTCTTGCGCGCCTTGTTGGTGGCCCGCGTCCAGTCGGCGGTGTTGAGCCTGGTCAAGCGCGGTTTATCGCCGTCGGGACCAACGTAGCGCGTAATGCGGTCAACCTGCTCCAGTGGCACGTAGAGCTTGTCGCCATCGGCGTATTCCAGCAAAAAGTAGTCGCGTTCCTTGCCGCCCACTTCCTGGCGCGCGATCTCGCTAAAGAGCGCGATACCGTGGGTAGCGTGCACCACGTAGTCGCCCGGTTTAAACGGGAAGGTGATCTGCGTAATGTCAACCTTGCGGCGGCTGCGCGCGCGGTTGGCATCCATGCGGGCGTTGAGGTCGGCAATCGAGAACACGGCCAAATTGGCGTCGGGCACCACCACGCCCTGCGGCAGGGCAGCGTCCACAAAGGTCACGCGTCCGCGCGAGATGGTGGGCACGGCGGCACCGGCGGCAGCCTGAGCGGCGCCGGCCTCCAGAGAGCGGGCGTTAAGCGCGTCGGCCTTACGCTCGCGAATGGAAGCATGGGCCTCCTGGCGTGCGGCACGGTTGGCGGAATCCGCCGCTGCCACGCGCACGCGGTCGCCGATGGCACCGGCATTTTCGGGCGCCGCGGTCAGCGATTCCTCAAAGGTAATGCCCTCGTCGCCAAAGGTGAGCTCCATCGACTCGCGCGCACCGCGGTCGGGGATGGCAAACACGCAGGCATAGCGCTTGCC
>CAJMSG010000065.1:0-8826 GCA_905216105.1 uncultured bacterium
ATGGGCATCATCATGGGTTCGGTGACCGACATCGTGAACACCATCAGCTTGGTGCTCATCGCATTCGTGAGCATCAGTCTGGTGGTGAGCTCCATCATGATCGGCATCATCACCTACATCAGTGTGCTGGAGCGCAAGAAGGAGATTGGCATCCTGCGCGCGATCGGCGCGTCGAAGCGCAACGTGGCCAACGTATTCAATGCCGAGACCTTTATCGAAGGCCTCATCGCCGGCGTCTTTGCCATCGTCGTCGTGGTGGCTGTGAGCTTTCCGGTTAATGCCTGGGCACTTGCCGCCAAGCAGGTACCCAATCTGATGAGCTTGCCCGTGCAGGATGCGCTGGTGCTCATTGCGATTTCTGTGTTGCTAACGGTCGTTGCCGGCCTGCTGCCCGCTCGCAGCGCGTCCAAAAAGGACCCCGTGGAGGCCCTGCGCTCCGAATAATGTGACAAAGGGACAGCCTCTTTGTCACATTGAGAGCCTTGTGGAATCGGGGTCTAATACTTTTCCGAGAAGTGAACGAGTCAAAATAGACCCCCGAAGCATCGGCACTTTTGTGATGCAATTTCCTGCGGTTTTGCCAGTCAAATCCTGCGGTTTTGGCGTCTGAAAATGTCTATGCTTCGGGGGTCCAAATACAGCCATTCACTTCTGGGGAAAGTATTAGACCTCGAGATATAGACGGCGTTTGCGAGCGGAAATCAGAACGCAAGCTTCTAGCTCTTCTTTGCAGAGAGCATGAGCCTAATTTCCGGATGGGTGTATTCGTCGAACTCTTCCTTGGGCTCGGTGTCAAAGGCGTAGTACGACTTGATGGATTCGTCCTCCGTCTTGATGCTGATCTCCTCGTATAAGGATCCGGCCAAAAATGCCCGCTTAAACTCATCCGACAGGCTACATGGCGCGAGGAGGTCAGGCGTGGCAACGGAAATGTCCAGTCCGTTGAGCGGGGCACAGAGCGTTGCAATATCCTGCTCGGCGCGGGCGAGGTTGTCTGCAAGGCTTGCCTCGGGGTCGATCTGACTGGTGTAATCGACGTCCGTGAGCGTGCCGTCTACATCAAAAGAAAGGTAGACATAGGCCGCTTGAGCGCCGAGGTCGTTGTCGCGTAGATAGCCGATAATGCGGTAGCCGTAGTCGTGATACGACTCGTACGGATCATCTGCCGCGATGCGTTCGCACACGGGCTCCAGGGCATCCTGTGCAATGGTGAGCTGTTCGGCGGCAGCGGCCTTTCTCGCCTGAAGCTCGTTATTTCCCTGGACAAACTGCGGGATGTAGACGCCAAGCAGCACAATGGCGGGCAACACCGCGAGAGCTATGATCTGCTTCTTGACGTTTGGAATTGTCACGCCGTATGCGTTTGCCATGGCCTCGGCATTGCTCGAGGTCTCGGCCAGCACGTCTGCCGCCGTGGCGACTGCCCCTACGGCGCTGGCAACCTCGGCGGCACCGCCCAGGTTGCGCGCGAGATCGTTATCGCTGTTCTTGAGCAGGCGGCCGGCAGCTTGCGTGGCAAGCACGCCGGCGACCTCCGCGGAATGGTCCTTGTTGGTCTGGGCCACCGCAAGCCTGCTCTGCAGCTCCTTCCACTGTTTGCCCTGCATTCCAAAGCGCGGCGCAAGAGCGCAATAGCAAAAGATGGCGAGTTCGATTACGGTGAGTGCGATGGCGGTATATATGCCCGCGGGTTGGAATTCCTTTTGGTGAAACGCGATATCGTTGACCATTTGGAGCGGCAACATCAACAGGCATGCTACGAACGACATGACGAGTGCGGTCGCTGCGATTTTGGGGTATGTGCAGTACCGCTGGATGCGTTTCTTTTCTTGCTCGGTGAGTTGCTGCATGGGGGCCTCGGCTCTCATCGTTTTTCGGGGGCGATGCGCACACGCTCTTGAGTATAGATGAGTGGAGGATGTCTGTTGTTCATACATAGCGGTCAACAGCGTGCTGTTGGTGATCGTTTGATTGCGAACGTCGTCTTTTGGAGCATGAAGCCGCTTCCGATGCCCGCAAACAGCAAATCGAAGGTGAATGGTTTCCCGAGAAGTGAACGACCTAATTTGGACCCCTGAAGCACCCACGTTTTTCGACGCTAAAACCGCAGGATTTGAGTGATAAAACCGCAGGAATTGGCCTTCCCAAAGTGTCGATGCATCGAGGGTCCGATTTCACCCGTTCACTTCGCGGAAAAGCATTCACCTTCGTTGCGTAAGGCGACGGATAGAAGGGTGATTATCGTCAAGCAGCTACCTCTGCCTTGTGAATCATCTGAAGCACAAGGCATAATGCATGTAACAAGGGGGCGGTTCCTTTGTCACATCCGTTGATATGAGAGAAGAGTAGATGATTCTTTCGCTTGCCCCTATGGAGGGGATTACCGGGCATGTGTTCCGTCGCGTGCATGCGGAGTGCTTCGGTGCGCTCGATTGCTATTACACGCCGTTTTTGCCGCCGCCGCGGGTGGGAAACCGCTTTGGCGGCAAGGCGTTTAAGGAGATCGATCCTGCCAATAACCAGGGGCTCAACGTGGTGCCTCAGTTGATGTCCAAGAACGCGGACGAGTTTGTGTGGGCGGCACAGGTGCTCGCCGACATGGGCTATCGCGAGGTCAATCTCAACTTGGGTTGCCCCTCGGGGACGGTTGTCGCCAAGGGCAAGGGCTCGGGCTTTTTGCGCCACTTGGACGAGCTCGAAGTGTTCTTGAGCGATGTGTGCGAACGTTCGCCGTTGCCGGTGTCGGTAAAAACCAGGCTGGGGCTGGAGAGTGACGACGAATACGAGCGCGTGCTTGACCTGTACTGTCGCATGCCGCTGGCAGAGCTAATCGTGCACCCGCGCGTGCAAAAGGACCGCTATACGGGCACGCCGCGCAAGGAGTTCTATGGCGAAACGCTGGAGCGCGCGCCGTTTCCGGTCGCCTACAACGGCGACATTTTTGATCTTGAGGATATGGATGCGCTGGTGGAGGCCTATCCCGGCACACGCCATGTGATGCTGGGGCGCGGCCTGCTCGCGAACCCCGCTCTGGCTCGTATGGTCAACGGCGGTCCTGCTGCCACAGCAGCCGAGCTGCAGCGCTTCCACGACACGCTGTTTGCGGCCTATGCAGAAGAGATTGGCGACAACGCGGTCTTTCGCATGAAGGAGTGGTGGTTCTACGCCAAGTGCGCTTTCGCCGACCCCGCTACCGTTCACAAGCTCGTACGCAAGACTAAAAAGGTCGACGAATACCGCGCCGCCGTCGATCGCGTCTTTCGCGAGCAGCCACTTGCGCCCATAGCCCGCTTCCACGGCTAGTTAGTCATCGGGGACGTTCTTTAACGACTAGTCATTTAAGGACGTCCCCAATGGCTGTGTTGCACTAGAGCAGGTTCTCCTGTACCCATGCGATGATGTCGCTCGATTCGTAGAGTGGTTTGCCGTCGATGAACAGGCAGGGAACCTGGCGTTTTCCGCCGACGGCGATGAGCGTCTGCTCGGCATCGGGGTCGGTCGAGATGTTGCGCTCAGGGATGGTCACGCCGTTATCGGCCAAAAAGCGCTTGACCTTTAAGCAATACGGGCAGCCAGTCATAACGTAGAGCGCGAGCTCGTGATCAGTAGCCATGGGTCTCCAATCGGTTGAGGTTTTGATTGAAATACCCAAAGCCGCCGCGGTCTATGCGCGCGTCAACGACGACTCGATGGCTTGGACCAGAAACGCCGTAGCTCCGGTGCCGCAGGGCTTGTCGTAGTAGTCAACAAAGCGCTGGTCGGCAAGATAGCCGTGGGCGAGGCCCAGGTACGCTTCGTTCTGGGGTTCGCGTCCCCAGTTGAGGGCAATCCATCGACGGTGCATTGCGACAAGCTTGCGGGCCTCGTTGCTTTCTGGGTCGCCAATGCCCATGGCAATCGAAAGCTGGCCCAGAACAGCGCGTTCAAGTTCCTTCATGTCGTTCCATGCCTGAGGATCCATGTCCAGTAACGTTTCGTTTGCTGCATCGATAGCCTCATCGCCATAGCGCGCCCGCGCTTCGGCGCCGTAGCGCTCCTCGTTTTCCTGTACGGTGCGCCAGCGCTCCAGTTGCGGCAGGACGGCGCCCATGAGTGAGACGGCTTCGTCGAGCGACATGCCAGTGTTTTGCGCCAGCCGCGGGGCACAATCTTCAATCATCGCCTCCATGGTGGTGTCGTAGGTGTACTTGCCGTGGTCGTAGCACCACTTGCAGTAATGGTTGGTCGTGGCGCCCGTGGCGTCGGTGCCGCAGTCGTCGGACGTGAGTATCATGCCGCAGCTCTGACAATAGTGCTCGGGCATTTCGAGCAGATGAGACAGGGGCTCGCCAGTCACGGCGGCGATGAGCTTCATCATGTCGATGCCCGGTGTGACCTCGTCACGCTCCCAACGGCTGACGGCCTGGCGTGTGACGAAGAGCTTGGCGGCGAGCTGCCCTTGGGTAAGGTGATGGGCGCGACGGACAGCGATGAGCTTTTCTGCAAAGGCCATAGCGGCTCCTTTCTGCTGGTTGATAGCTTAAGCATACGCGGCGGCAGGCGCCCTTCCAAGCAACCGTTGGTTGCACGACGGGAGACCGCGACAAAGAATTGCGCGCAACGCCCCACGCCTCCATGCCGTACAATGACCGGCATGGAACCTATCGCACACATACATACCGACCTGCCACAGAAGTTCGGCATTCCGCGCAACAGCTTTTTGGCGCCTCATCTGCAGGGACGCATCGTTTTTGAGCCGGAATTTGCCTCCAATGCAGCGGTTGAGGGTCTCGACTCCTTCTCTCACCTGTGGCTGCTGTGGCGCTTCGAAAACGGAACGCCTGGCGGCACGGCTAAGGACATAGCTGCCGATGCCAAGTCGCAGGACAGGTCCGGCACCAACGTCAAGTGGTCGAAAACCGTGCGTCCGCCGCGTCTGGGTGGAGCCGAGCGCGTGGGCGTGTTTGCCACGCGCAGTCCGTTTCGCCCTAATCCCATCGGTCTTACCTGTGTTAAGCTCGACCACGTGGAGCTTACCGACGACGGCCCCATCATCCATGTGCTGGGGGCCGACCTGCGCGACGGCACGCCCATCTACGACATTAAGCCCTACATTCCGTTTGCGGACTGCCACCCGGATGCAACGGACGGCTGGATTGAGGATGCTCCGTGGCAAGAGCTCAACGTCGAGTTCCCGCAAGCGCTTCAAGACATGGTCCCGCCCGCAAAGCTCCCCGGCTTGGTCGAGGTCCTTCGCCAAGATCCACGCCGCGCGGGCAGCAAGCACGAGCCAAACCGCGTCTATCATCTGGCCTTCGCCGGGCTCGACATATCTTTTTCGGTCGATAAAACCCAGTTAACCGTAGTCGCCGTCAACGACGCGCGAGACTAACCAGCCATTCGTCTGAACCCGTCAAATTAAGCGCCAAACCCCATGTCAAAATCGCCCATGCTGGTGGACAATAACGCCTACCAAAATAGTCCGCTTTGCATGGGAGCTCAGCATGAAATACGACTTTAGCTCGCTTATCGACCGCCACGGCATGGATGCCATCGCCGTTGACTCTTGGGGCGAGATCCCCGGTATGGCTCCGAGCGCACCCGACGAGGGCTTCGACCGCATTCCCATGTGGGTGGCCGACATGAACTTCGCCACGGTGCCCACGGTTCAGGAGTACATCATCAAGCGCGCTCAGCACCCCATGTTTGGCTACTTCAATCCGCGTCCCGAGTACTTCGACCGCATCATCGAATGGCAGAGCCGTCGCAACGGCGTTGAGGACTTGGCGCCGGAGCATATCGGCTACGAAAACGGCGTGCTGGGCGGTGTCGTGTCGACGCTACGCGCGTATGTCCAGCCAGGTGATGCGGTGCTGGTCCACAGCCCTACCTACATCGGCTTTGCCAAGTCCATCGAGGCCGCGGGCTATCGTATTGTCCACAGCCCGCTTAAGCTCGACGACCAGGGCGTGTGGCGCATGGACTTTGAGGACATGGAGCGCAAGCTCGCCCAAAACTACATCCATGCCGCGGTGTTCTGCTCGCCGCACAATCCCTGCGGCCGCGTATGGGAGCGCGACGAGATCGAGCGCGCCATGGACATCTATCGCCAGCACGATTGCGTGGTGATCTCGGACGAGATTTGGTCCGATATCATCCTGCCTGGTCACAAGCACATCCCGACGCAGTCGGTGAGCGAGGATGCCCGCATGCGCACGGTTGCCCTCTACGCGCCCAGCAAGACGTTCAACCTGGCGGGCCTGGTCGGCAGCTACCACATCATCTACAACGAGACGCTGCGCGACCGCGTGTGCGCCGTGTCCGACAAGACTGACTACAACGAGATGAACGTCCTCTCCATGCATGCGCTTATCGGTGCCTACCAGCCGCAAGGCTACGAGTGGGTGGACGAGCTCAACCAGGTGCTTGCCGGTAATATCGAGTACTTCTGCGATTACGTGGATGAGCATTTTGAGGGTGTGTCTTATTCGCGTCCGCAGGGCACGTACATGGTGTTTCTGGACTGCACCGAGTGGTGCCGCGAGCATGGCCGCGATATTCAGTGGTTGCTTGACGAGGGGGCGCGCGTGGGCGTTGGATATCAGGACGGCCGCCCGTTCCATGGGCCCTGCCACATTCGCGTGAATCTGGCGCTGCCGCTTTCGCGCGTAAGGGAAGCGTGCGACCGCCTAGACCGCTACGTTTTTAATGCACGGTAAGCGAGCACTGCATGCGGGGCCTTCTGTCAAGTCGGCTAGAAGGTCCCACATGGTAAAGCGTCTGTAACAATTGGGCACTCGTGTGGTTTTGTTTGCTATTATCTTTAACCATTTCAGTCTGTAAACAGGATCTTCTGGAGCTCGATGAAAAGACCCCGTCGCTCAGTTGTCATATCGTTGTTTGTTGCGCTTGCAGTAGCGTGTGCCTTTGTCGTAGCGATAGCCGGCTGCTCCGAGTCGAATGGCAGGGCCTCGACGTCTGCATTAGAAGAACTGGACGCCTCGCAAGTCAAAGACGACGACCTTAAGACGCTCAACGTCGGCAGCGACCTCTATCCACCGTTTGTGTATACCGACGAGTACGGCGATATCGTTGGCCTGGACGTCGAGATATTAACCGAGGCTTTGGCCCGCATTGGTTACAAGCCAAAATACCAGCTGATCGATTGGGAAAAGAAGAAAGAACTGCTGGCGAACGGCGAGCTCGATTGCGTCATGGGCAGCTTTAGCATGACGGGTCGCGAAAACGAGTATCGTTGGGCTGGCCCGTACCTTGCGAGCCGTCAGGTGGTCGCGGTCGATCCCGAGAGCGATATCTACACGCTTGCCGATCTTGAGGATAAGATCGTGGCGGTTCAGTCCACCACCAAGCCCGAGGGCATTTTGCTCAATCGCACAAATGAAAACGTTCCGCAGATCAAGGAACTCTATTGCTTTTCGGACCGTTCGTGCCTGAACCCGGCGCTCGTCGAGGGCCTGGTCGACGCCATCGCCGCGCATGAGTCCTTGCTGCTTACCTACGAAAAAGACTATGGCGTAACGTATCGAATTTTGGATGAGCCGCTGCTAGAGGTTGGTTTGGGCACCGCTTTCGATATCAACGATACGCGCGGCATCGACGTCAAGCTCACTCATGCCTACCAAGAAATGCTTGCCGATGGCACCATGGAACGCCTGGTGTCAAAGTACTTTGATGACCCTTCACCATTTTTGAATGTGGAGGGCCTGTCATGATCGATGCGCTCGACCACGCCGCTCAGGAGCGGGGCAATCGTTCGGCAGGGGCATGGCTCCTTGTCGCTCTGCTGGGGATAGCGCTCTCGGTTGCTGCCGGCATGATGAGCTACGGTTACATGACGGCCCAAGCCGAGCAGCGCTTTGCCGACGTTGTCGATTACGTGGCGACGCAGAGCCTTTCCTACGATGCATTCAACAGCGCCTATACGACCAAAAACCTGATTCGCGTTATGGAGATCGCCGGAGAGGCTGCCCGCGATATGGAGCGCGACGGTTCGGTGGATAGCGCCATGCTGGAGCAATATGCCGACCAGTTCAACGTGAGCGCGCTGATCGTGACGGATGCATCGGGCAATTTGGTGTCCGAGTCCTCGACGGGCGATGTGGGCTACGAGTCGCTCGCTGCGTATCTCAAAGAATCACCCGTGCTGGAGGTGGCAACTCATCCGCTTAAGTCCTATACCGCCCGCATCACGCTTGCGGATGATTCGGTCGCAGACATTGGCTGTGTGACTCGGCAGGATGGCGAGGGCATCGTTATCGCGGTAAGGCATCAGAGCGCGAAGGCGGTTGCAAGCAATACACTCAAACTGCAGAGCTTGCTTGATGGCTATGAAACCATCGATAGCGGCAATATCGTGATCGAAAGCGACGGCAAGGTCGTTGCGACCAATGTCGTTGAACCCACCGTATTGGGCGTATTCGATCTGCCCGCGACGGACGTCTTCATTGTCGACGGTATTAAGGATCGATGCCTGGCTGGTAAGGTCAGATTGGTTAACGCCGACGGCGAGTGGTATTTGGGCACATTTGGAAAAGCGCACAAATTCTATGTGTACACCTATGCCTCGGCGCGGCGTTACTTTGAGGTTGTCGCGGCTGTTGCTGCCGGCGTGCTGGCGCTCTACAGCGGTGTTATAGCCGTTGTTGTGACGGTGCGTCGCCGCGCTGATCGCCGACGTTTGACGGACTTGCTGCAGCAGGAGCGCGACTATGGCGACAAGCTGGCAAAGGCGGCGCGTGAGGCCTCGTCCGCCAACTCGGCAAAGACGGAGTTTCTGCGTCGCATGAGCCACGATCTGCGCACGCCCATCAACGGCATTCGCGGCAT
>CAJMSG010000066.1:0-8789 GCA_905216105.1 uncultured bacterium
CATTTGCATCGCCCTTGGGAGGCGAGATCAAAAAGACGATGGACTCCAGCAGATCGTGGATGCCCTCGCCGGTCTTGCCCGACACGCACACGGCATCGTCGGCGGGAATGGCCAGATCGTCTTCGATCTCGGTCTTGACCTCGTCGGGGTGCGCCGAGGGAAGGTCAATCTTGTTGATGGCCGGAACAATGTCCAAGTTGGCGTTCATGGCGAGCGTCGCATTGGAAACGGTCTGCGCCTCGACGCCCTGGGTGGCATCCACGACCAGCACCGCGCCCTCGCAAGCGGCAAGCGAACGCGAGACCTCGTAGGTGAAGTCCACGTGGCCCGGCGTATCGATCAGGTTGAACTGATACGTCTCGCCGTCGTCGGCGTCATAGGACACGCGGACGGCATTGGACTTGATCGTGATACCGCGCTCGCGCTCGATGTCCATCGTGTCAAGCAGCTGCGACTCCATGTCGCGCTCGTCAACGGTATGGGTGAGCTCGAGGATACGGTCACTGATCGTGGACTTGCCATGGTCAATGTGCGCAACGATTGAGAAGTTGCGGATGTGGGAAATGTCAATTGAAGTATTCATGCGGACTATCTTACCCGAGCGGTACAAAAAATGGAGCCTGTTCCATAAAACAGGCTCCATTTATGCGCGTAATCTGTGTGGTGTGAAATTTACAACTTAAGCGTTGATGCTGTTCACGAGCTTGGCAAGACCGGACTTGCGGTTGGAAGCCTGGTTCTTGTGGATGACATGCTTAGCGGCAGCCATGTCGAGACGCTTGGTGACGGTCTTGAGGGCAGCCTGGGCCTTCTCGGCGTCGCCCTCGGCGACGGCGGACTGGACGTGCTTGGTCAGCGTCTTGAGCTCGGACTTGACAGCCTTGTTACGCATGCGAGCTGCCTCATTGGTGCGGATACGCTTCTTCTGAGACTTGATGTTTGCCACTTCTGGAGTTCCTTTCGAGTTCCTTGCAAAAAATGTATGACACCTCTGAGACACGGTGAGGTCATGCAAGCGCCTACTATAGCACGCTCCCCCTCAAAGGGATAGAACGAATTTGTCAAATAGGCAGGTATCATCACGATTTTCTCAAGATGTTCGTAATCCAGAGCAAAAGCGCGGTCTCCGAATCGGCCGAGCCCTTGAGCGCGAGCTCCACATCGACGGCACCCTCGAGCGCGGCAACGAGCTCGGTCATCGAAAAACGACGTGCCCAGGTCAGATGATTCTTGACCTGCCAGGCCTGAAGCTTGAGCGTGGCGGCGAGCTCACGGCCCTGTCCGCGCGCATCGAGCGCCTTGGCGACGATAAGCTCGCGGATGCGGCCGCACAGCAATGTGTAAGTCCACACGTAGCTCTTGGCGGGCAGTAGATTGAAGAGCTCGAGCGAGCGGCGCATATCGCGGGCCGAGACGGCGTTGAGGAAGTCCCAGGGCTGAACCTCGGCCGTGCGCACGATCCAGCGCTCCACGTCGGCAAGCTCAATCTGGGGCGCCTCGACCATCTGGGCGAGCTTTGCAAGGTCGTTATCGAGCATGCGCGTGTTTTCGCCCGAACGCGAGACGAGTCCCTCGGCAGCAGCCGTCGAGATGGACTTACCGTGCTGCGTCGCCATCTGCTGCACGCGGCGCGGCAGTTCCCAGCGCTTGGTACCCGAGCAATCGACGATAGCCTTCTTGTCGATCTTGGCGATTGCCTTATACAGGCGCGTATTCTTGGCAAGTGAGTCGGCGATAATGAGACAGACCGTCGTGGGGCTGGGACTTGCGAGATACTCGACGAGCGGTTCCGAGACCGCTTTGGCAAGCTTGGAGCAGCCGTCGAGGATCACCAGGCGAAACTCGCTACCCATGGGAAAGGTATTGAGCGAGCCGATGATCGACTCGATATCGGGATCTTTCGTCATGTCGCGTTCATCGAGGTTGAACTCAACCATACCCGACTTTTCCAAGCGAGCTTTCATACGCGAGACGGCGTGGTCGCGCTTGACCCCATCGGTACCGACAATCAGATATGCCGGCAGCAGACCGGTTTCGGACATTGCACTCCCCTCTCGCACGCTCTCGAATTCATACCGTGCCATTTTAGCCCAGGGGTCCACCGCGCGCCAACGATGTCGTCACGGCCGCTGGCATCGCATCGCAAAGCCCTTCGCAGTCGGCGCGACGGTAATGTCGCCGTGTTCGATGGTGCATGCGAACGCACCACCCGCTTCCTTAACGGCATCGATGCAGGCATCCGACGGATGGCCGTAACGATTCCCCTCGCCGGCGCTCGCGATAGAGAGCTCGGGCTTAAGCGTGCCCAGCAGGTCTGTGTCGACGGAAACTTTTGAGCCGTGATGCCCTAGCTTGAGCACATCGATATCACCCACCTCCCGTACAAACTCGCGCTCTTGATCGAGCTCGGCATCACCAGTGAGGAGCACGCGCAGGCTCTTGCCTTCCTGGGCATAGGAGAGCAGCAAGACAAGCGAGTCCTCATTGCCCTCGCCATCCACCGTGTCAAACGGCCACATCACACGTGTCCGAAACGCGCCGATATCGACCGTGTCTCCGCAAGCCACCTGCCGATACGTTACGCCCGGACGATTTAGAACCTCAGCAGGCGCACCGTCAAGCGCATCGGCCGCGACCACAATGGTTCCAACCGAAAACTGATCGAGCACATCGGGAAGACCACCCCAATGGTCTTCGTCCCAATGTGTCACGAAGACGGCGTCGATATGGTGGACGTTATTGCGAACCAACGCCGACACCACGCGCTCATCGAGCCCACAGTCCACGAGCGCCACGGTCCCACCCTGACGAACCAGAATCGCATCGGCCTGCCCCACATCGAGCACCGTCACCGAAGGCGGCGCGAATCGATCCCAATAGACGTACGGAACAACCGCAGCAAGCATCAAACATAGCAACCCCACCGCCATGGGTCGCGCGCGAGGACGTGGCCACCAGACCAGGAGAACCGCCAGCAAACACGGCACCAGGTAAATCCACATGCTATCGGGCGGCACGCTCACGGATGCACCCGGCACGGCGGCAAAGAACTGCTCAAAGAACAGCGCGCAACGGGCGGCAATCATGGGCACAACGAGTGCCCAAGCTTGCAACGGCTCCACGAGCGAAAAGGGAACCAGCACGATAGACACAGCAAGCAGGAGACTCACCACCGGACCGATGACCGCATTCGCCAGCGGAGCAATGAGTGAGAACGTACCAAAGGCAGGAATGGTGATGGGAAGCGTCGCCAACTGCGAGCACGGCGTAACGGAAAGCATGCTGGCAATGCCCGTCGGCACACCCAGCTCTCCCAAAGCGTAGGTGGCGTACGGGCAAAAGCACAGGATGGCAAAGACGCTGGCACATGAAAGCTGAAAGCCCATCTCGTACAGCACCGTCGGCCGCAGCAGCACAAAGATGGACATGGTTACAAAGAGTGCCGAAAGGCCGTGCCGGCGACGCCCCGCACCGTTTACGACAAGCGTCGCGAACACCATGCAGCACGCGCGCACGGCCGAGGGAGAGGCACCCGTAAAGGCAGCGTAAACCACAAGCGTTATCGCCAATATCGCCCGTTGAAGACCACGTGAACACCGAGTCTTTTGCAATACACCCTCGATCACAAACCCCACAATAGCCAAATGGCTGCCCGAGACGGCGATAAGATGCGCCGTTCCCGTCACCGAAAACCAGTCGCCCGCTGGCTGGGCGCGCAACTCGGCCGAGCGTCCACAGACAATGCCGGCTATGAGCGAACGCGCCGGGTCGGTCGCAGGCGCGATGGACGCAAGCAGCCCATTTCGCAGCCGAAGCAGCGGCCCCGGAGAGCCCTCATCGACCGACACAATCCGGATGACCTTCACTTTTCGAAGCTCGCCCCGAAGCACGCGCGATCGACCATACGCGTCGTTCTCAAAGCGCGAAATTCGACCGATAGCAAGTACATGCGAACCGACGCCGAGCTCGCGATCACACGACAGCCGCACCTGACCTAAACGCTTTTCGCCCGCATACGCATCGCAGGTATAGGAGTACGCACCGTCATTGATGGACGGGTCACCGCGCACAACAAATTCAAGACTGCTCGCTGCCCGATTATCCAGCGCCCTCGAAGCACGCAGCGCCCCAATCGCCCAACCCGCGGACACGACCGTCCCCGCCACGATGCCAAGGGCCGCGGCATACAGCCATCGTCTCCACCGCATAAGGCGCATACAGGACCGAGCCAATACGATGCAAGCCGCAGCAGCAACGGGAATGGCCCAGAGCGATGCGAAGGGCGCCGACCGCTCTCCCAGCAGCACATCGGCTGCCACGTTAAGCACCAAGCCACAGCTCGTACACAGGCCGGCACAAAGGGCCATCGTCCACGGCATCAATGGCCGAGGTGGCATCACATGCTCGCGCTCGGACGCGCTCATACGCAGATACAATCTTTGATTTTGGCGAGCTTCTTCTCACCGATTCCCGATACGCGCATCAGGTCATCGACTGAGGCAAAAGCACCGTTCTTTGTCCGCTCATCGATAATCGACTGAGCCATAGAAGGCCCAATGCCCGAGAGCGTCTGCAGTTCCGCCGCGCTCGCCGTATTGATGTTCACGAGCCCCGACGAAGACCCCGCGCCAGGAGTCGTGGCAGTACTACTTTCGGCCCCGCCGACCGCCGCAGCCGCTTGTTGCTCCCCCACCGTCGGTACATAAATCTTTTGGCCATCTGTGATCTTGGACGCACGGTTAAGCCCTGTCACGTCCGCCTCGGCCGTAAGCCCTCCGGCGGCATCGATCGCTTGGGACACCCGTGCTCCTTCTTTGAGCCGATACACGCCAGGCCTCACAACGGCGCCATCCACATCAACGTACACCTCGGCAGCAGAGGAGCTCTTGCCCGAAGACCCATCGGCATCATCAGGAGACGCATCCCCGGCCCCGCGCGCATCTGAGGCGCTTGCCTCATCACTATGCTCAAACGACACGCCGCTGGAGCGGCTACTAAAACTTGCCATCGCCAAGCCGCTCGCGGCGGCAATGACAACCAAAATCGCCACCACCACCGCTTTATGCCCGAGCAGCTTTTCTGCCCAGCGGTCCATACGTTTAACCCGTTCGTGATGTTCGCGCTGCGCCATAGCAAACACCTCCCAACACCATCGTGTCAGGAAACGAGCGCCGAAGCCTCCGCACGTCCACACTGGTTATCGCGGTCAAACCAAATACATCCCAAAACCTTGCGAAAAAGTGTCCATTAATTCAGTCACACGTCAGCGAATGAACATCTTGGTATCATTTGCCCAGATAGCAAAAGACCGGCGATACAGGCGCATCGTCGGTCTATGCAGGCAATTACTCGCGATCTTGGTAAATCTCACGCGGAGCAAGCTCCGAATGTTTGCGTTTTAAGGTCTTAGGGGCCTTATACGTGTTGCTGGAGAAGTCGATGTACTCGGTCTGCTTAAGCAAGCGCTCGATCATCTCCTCGTGGTCGAACAACTCCCAGGCCTCGTGCACGGCATCGAGTTTGGCGTGCGTCTCGGGGCGACGCGGCATAAACAGCGTGCAGCAGTCGGGCGCCGCCTCAGTGGAAATATCGAACGTGCCGATCTCCTGAGCGCGCGCAATGATCTCCTGCTTGTCGGACCCGATGAGCGGACGGAACACGGGAATCTTCACGGCCTCGTTGACGGCCATGATGTTCTCGAGCGTCTGGGAGGCAACCTGACCGAGCGACTCGCCGGTCACGATGGCCTTGGCGCCCTCGATATGCGCAATGCGCTCGGCAACCGAATACATGATGCGGCGATACATGATCACGCGCAGGTTGCTGGGGCAGGTGACGGAAATCTCACGCTGGCAATCGCCAAACGGCACCACGTACAGGCGGCCGATCTGGACACCCGGCTCAAGCGCACGGATGATGTCCTGCACCAAATACTCGCTCGTATCAGGCGTCTGCGGACGACCGGAGAAATGTACCGGAACGCACACCGCGCCGCGTCGCGCGAGCATCCAGGTCGCCACCGGAGAATCGATGCCCGACGACAGAAGCGTCACGACCTTGCCGGCAGAACCCACCGGCAGACCGCCCACGCCGCGCTCGGAGCGCGCGTACACGTAAACGCTACCCTGGACCACCAGTACGTGCACCATCGCATCGGGGTCGTGCATTTGAACCTTTTTATCGGGGAAGGCCTCGCACAGCACCTCGCCCACCTGACGATTGATATCAATCGAGGTGAGCTCATAGTCGGTATTGGAGCGCTTGGCGTGCACCTTAAACGAATCGAAGGGGCCAAACTCGCGCAGCGCCTTGACGGCGGCGGCGCAGTATTCCTGCGGGTCGCGGTTGGTGTGGTACGCCAGGGACACACGGGCAACGCCGGGGACGGTGCGGATGACGCGCGCCGCCTCGTCGGCCTGATGCTCGTTAAAGGTCACGAGGATATAACCGGAAATTCGAGACACGGCGTTCACGGAAAAGGCGGCCAAAGCCGCCTTAATGTTATCCATGAGGATATGCTCAAAATGTGCGCGGTTCTTGCCCTTCAGTCCAACCTCGTGATAGTGGACCAGGCAGACGCGAGCTGCCATTTAGGCTTCAGCAACCTTATGGCCGAGCGCCTTCTCGTAACGGGCCTCGTCGTAGGAGATATCGCCGTCGACGATCTCGTCCATAGCCATCGAGATGGTATCGGCACCGGAGAGCGCGATGGTGATGTCGTCGACATCCTGAACGGCAAGCACGCGGTTATGCTGGCCACGCAGCATGCTATTGATGTCGCAGGCACGCTTGGAGGCAAGCGAAGCGAGCAGGAAGCGGTTGTGATCGGTCTTCTCCAGAAGATCGTCAATGCAAGGCTTTACAACGGACACGGACCTCAGATCCTTTCATGCATATCGAGAACGCGAACGAGCTCGTCGGTCGCGCGGTCGAGATCGTCATTCACCACGACGTCGTCGTAGCGGTCGGCAAGGGCAAGCTCATGGGCGGCGTTTGCCATACGCAGCTCAATCGTCTCGGGCGTCTCGGTACCGCGACCGACCAGACGCTCGCGGAGCACCTCGAGCGAGGGCGGCTTGATAAAGATCAGCACGGCCTCGGGGAAACGCTCCTTGACCTGCAGGGCACCCTGGACATCGATCTCCAAGATGAGAGACGAACCAGAGGCGAGCTTGGACTGGACCTCGCTCACCAACGTGCCATAGCAGTTACCGTGGACCTCGGCCCACTCAACAAACTCACCGTTTGCCACGCGGCGGTCGAACTCCTCGCGCGTCAGGAAAAAGTAATTGACGCCATCGACCTCGCCTTTGCGTGGGGCTCGCGTGGTAGCCGAAACCGTCAGGCCCAGGTTAGAGCGACGCTCGCGCACACGAGTGACGAGCGTGCCCTTGCCCGCGCCTGACGGTCCAGAAATCACAAAGAGCTTTGAATCCTGAGCGCTCACTTATTTGGTCAGCTGCTCGAGGAGCTGCTCGCGCTGACGGACGCCAAGGCCCTGGACGCGACGGGTAGCGGAGATGCCGAGCTCCTCCATGATCTTGGCGGCCTTGGCCTTGCCATAGCCGGGAAGAGACTCGATGAGGGTGGAAACCTTCATGCGGGAAGCAATGGGGTCATCGGAGTTGAGCACGGACTCGAGGGACTTCTCGCCCTTCTTGATCTGCTCACGGAGCTCTGCGCGAGCATGACGCGCGGCGGCAGCCTTCTCAAGAGCCTGCTTGCGCTGCTCATCGGTAAGCTGAGGGAGTGCCATTCGTACCTCCAAATAGTTGGGTTATATCTGATTCAATATTTGGCATTTTAGCACGTAAAACGTACAAAATGCCCAATCGCGGCTCCATAGGTTAGACGATACCCGCAAAAAGTGCAATATATCGCGCTAAAAGATGAGCCCCCGACCTGCGATTCCACATAAAGGATGGGAAAGTTTTCGCAGGCACAGGGGCTAATTTGTGCTAATGAGACCCAAAAGTGGTGACTTGAGGGAATCTTTTAGGCGACGTTTTCGACCAGCTCGGCAACGATGGCGTCAAACGCGGCAACCGGATCATCGGCGCCGGTAATGGGGCGACCCACCACGATATGGCTCGCACCGCGCTCGATGGCCTGGGAAGGCGTGGCCACGCGGGACTGATCGCCCAGCGCAGCACCAACCGGACGCACGCCCGGGGTCACGATCAGCGCATCGGGGCCCAGCAGCTCACGCATGTCATGAGCCTCCATCGGCGAGCACACGATACCGTCGATACCGTTGGCCTGAGCGAGTTTTGCCAAACGGGCGGCCTCCTCGGCAACGGGCGACTCGACACCGATCTCGTTCAGCGCATCCTGATTCATGCTCGTAAGCACGGTGATGGCGACGAGCTTGGCTCGATCCTCGCGTGCCTCCTCGGCACCCTCACGGCAGGCGGCGAGCATGGCACCCGAACCTAAGCCGTGGACCGAAAGCAAGTCGGCACCGGCAAGCGAGGCCGAACGAGCGGCACCGCGCACCTGATGCGGAATGTCATGGAACTTAAGGTCGAGGAAGACCTTGAAGCCCAGGTCCTTAAAGGTCTTGACGATCTCGGGGCCCTCGGCGTAATAGAGCGTCATGCCCACTTTAAGCCAGGCGGCATGGCCCGAAAGCTCATGGGCGAGCTCGAGCGCACGCTCACGGTCGCAGTCGAGGGCGACGATAACGCGGTCGCGGGCATCGGTCTCTAGCATTCGAAAGCACCTACCAGCTCGTTGATGTCCTTCACGCCCTGAGACTCCGCCCAGGCCTCGAGCTCGTGCGCGATCTT
>CAJMSG010000067.1:0-8762 GCA_905216105.1 uncultured bacterium
GTGACATGCATGGGCACGCGCACGATGCCGTAGCGCTCGCAGAGCTCCGGCGTCACATCCGACCCAGACTCAACCACGATTACGTACTTGCCCATTCTTATCACGACCCATCTCGACATTGGCTTTTCAATACATGGCACGCGCCGCCGCACTGTTGCACAACGGCCGCAAAGCGCCAAAGAGACGCCGCCCCTTGCACACAACAAAGGACAGCGTCTCCCTGGAAAACTCCGTGCTTATTTAGGATTCTACACGGTTTGCAACAATGTGTTACTTACTCCGCAAACGGTAGCTATACGCGATAAACGGTAGTTCGCTGCGGCAACTGCGACACATTCCGCCCAGCAAGTCCAATCGTGTTCCACGCACGGTTAATGCGCGAGACGGTAGAAATCCATCGACGCCGCACCCTCGGCATGCAACCCCATCGCCGAAACCGCCGGCGAATAGGTACGGCTCGTAAGTGCTGCCTCGCCGCCGTTGGCAAAAATCTCGACCATCGTAGTGTCCGAAAGCACGCGCAGGTCGCGAAGCTCGCTGAGCTCAATCGACCTCCGGTCTCGCCCATAGCCTTCATTACCCATATCGAGGGTAAGCATCCCCTCCGCATAACGCACAAAGACACCCTTGCGGATTTCGAGCTCGATCATCTTGGCTCCCTCACAGGAAACCACGACATCAAACAGGCGTCCCGGCTCCTCGACGGTCTCTTCGCCTACAGCACGAACGCAGCCGCCGCGCATCCTCTCAATCTCGTGCGCCGGCTGCTGGCAGAGCTTACCATCGCGCATGCTCAGCTCTCGCGGCACCGTCAACGCGCACTGCCACCCGCGCGCCACCGTCGGGTTTTCTGCCGTCGCATCGGGGCAACCCGACCATCCGATCATCAAACGCCGGCCTGCAGCATCCTCAAAGGACTGCGGAGCATAGAAATCAAAACCGGCATCGACCATCGGGGGCATGCCCTGCCCGACGATTTTAAAGCTCGGCGCCTCCCAATCGGCCTCGATAGGGAACCACACGCACTGATGCGGATTGCGGTAACGCCAACCATCGGCAGGCACACCCTGCGGACAGCAAACGAGAATAAGCTCGCCATCGAGCTCAAACAGATCGGGGCACTCCCACATAAAGCCAAAGTTCTCGTCCAGCTCAATGCGCGTCGCATAGCTCCAGACCCCTAAATCACGCGAAGTATAGACAAGCACGCAGCCACGGTCGTCTTTCGTACGAGCGCCCAGAACCATGTAGTAGATACCATCGTGCTCAAGGATCTTGGGGTCGCGCACGTGCGTACCGATATCGTCGGGGTAATCGACTGGTCCAACAGCCATGCGCTTCTCGCCCAATTCGTCGGGATTCTCGGCAACCATATGAATCTGGTTTTGCTCACGGCCCGTCAACACGTAGTCGTAATCATCGCGGTCAAAATGCTTGACGTTGCCGGTATAGAAGTAGTGAATCTTGCCATCACGTACAAAGGCAGAACCAGAATACGCTCCGCTCGAATCCAAATCGGAATCGGGGAACAGCACGGGGCCGTGATTCTCGTACGTCACAAAATCCTTTGTCGTCAGATGGTTCCAAAGCACTGGACCGCCATGCGCAGCATCGAACGGATCGTATTGATGATAGATGTGATACGTATCACCAATCTGAACCAAACCGTTGGGGTCGTTGAGCCAGCCAAGCTCAGGCTCCACATGGAACAGAAGCCTATCGGGGTCGGACGCGATGCGAGCCGCCGTCTCATCCTGTCCGGCACGCCACTGCTCATAGTCCGCGCGTGTCACCTTGTTTTTTTGATTTAACATCGCCGTTGACTTTCTCGTCTATGGGGAAGGACGCTCGACTCACACGAGTCGAACGCCCTTCCTCAAATGGACTTATCCGCACATTGCACTGAATGGCTCAACTAGAAGCTGACATCGAAGCCAGCGCCAGCGCCCTCTTCATCGGTGGTCGGCACGCCCTTTGCCTTGTTGTAGGCAAAGATCAAGACGATCGGCACGATAAAGGCGATGAGATTGCCAGCCACATACCACACGAGGGTCTCGGGCGTGACGATGAGCAGGCCAAGCACGCCGGTCAGACCCTGACCGATAGCGCGCACCTCAAAGAGCTTGACGAAGGCACCGCCGCAGCCTGCACCGATGCATGCGCAGATGAACGGAATGATCGAATAGCGCATGTTTGCAGCAAAGATAGCGGGCTCGGAGATTCCGACCAGCGTCGGGATAAAGGACGACATGCAGATGTTGCGCTCTTTGGAGTGCTTCTTGTGAATGAGGTACATACCGATGGCGCCGCCGCCCTGGGCGATGATGGAAACCGACCAGATGGCCTGGATGTAGTTGAAGCCAGTCGTGGCAACAAGGTTTGCCTCGATACCCTGGATGAACTGATGCGTACCGGTAACGACGAGCGGCTGCAGGAACGCGGCGAAGACAAAGGCACCAAAGACGCCCATCCTGTTGTACAGGATATCGATTACGCCGGCGAGGACGTCGCCGATCAGGTTGCCGAGCGGGCCGAACACGGTGAACAGAGCGACGTTAGCAAGAATCAGGGTAACGGTCGGGACAAAGACGAACGAAACGACCTCGGGGATGTACTTCTGGGCAATCTTTTCGACCTTGGCCATAAACCAGGCGGTCAGGATTGCGGGGAACACGCCGCCCTGGAAAGCAACCATGGGAATGGAGAGCGGACCGAAGTTCCAGTACTCAGCACCCGTCGGGTCCATAACGAACGTGTTGCGGTTCATAAGGCTCGGGTGAACCATGACGATACCGACGAGGATGCCCAGGATCGGGTTACCGCCAAAACGCTTGACTGCGCTGTACATAACCAGGACAGGCAGGTAGTCGAACGTGGTGGCGATAATGGCAAAGAAGCTTGCGAGGTTCTTGAGGAACTCGCTGTGATCGGCGAGGCTGCCTTCCATGCCAAAGAGGCCGTTGGCAACGATCAGCGACTTAAGGCCGATGATGATTGCAGCGCCGACGAAGGCGGGAATGATGGGGATAAAGATGTCCGAGAATACCTTGAGGACCGAGAAGAACTTGCCCTTCTTGTCCGCCTCGGCGCCCTTGACCTCGGAAGCACTGATCTCCTTAACGCCCGTCAGAGCCATAAACTCATCGTAAACCTTGTTGACGGTACCGGTACCGAAGATGATCATGAGCTGGCCGCTGTTGTACAGCACGCCCTTGACGCCATCGATGTTCTCGAGCTCGGCCTTGTTGTATTTGCTCGTATCCTTGAGCACCAGACGCAGACGGGTCACGCAATGCGTGGCGCCCTCGATGTTCTCCAGTCCGCCGACGTTGTCGACGACTTGCTGGGACACTGCCTTGTAGTCCATGTTCCTCTCCATTCCTTTTCTAAATCATAAAACGGTTCGTTGCCGCTACAGAGACGCGATCGTTGCGTTTGCGCACTTGAGCGCACCGTCGGTGACGGTAAGCGCCACACCCTGGCCCTGCTTGTTGCAGAAGCGAGCGTTGAGCGCAACATCATCGACAAAGATGGTCGCGATGTCGTCGTCGACGACCAGACGCACATGGTGAGTGCCCTCGCCCTTAAAGAACAACGGACGCTCGAGGCCCATGTTGTTGACCTGGAACCACGGGTACTGGGGAGCCGGCGTGAACTCGAGCTTGCCCTCGCGCAGGTTGGCGCGGAACTCATAGGCAAGACCGGTCTCGGCGTCCTCGGCGAACTTGACCGAGAAGCCGGCAGCGTTACCGCCGAGCTCAATGTCGGCATCGAGCAAGTAGGTGGAGCCGGCATCTGCGGCGAGCACCTGCTCGACCTTGCCCGACTCGCAGGAAAGCTCAAAGGTCTCGACTGCCTTAGCCTCGCCAAAGGCGCCAAGCATGCTGTCGGGGAGCTTGGTGCCGAGCGTTCCGTCGGCACGCTGAACGATCTCGAGGGGCATAAAAGTGCCACCCCACAGGTAAGAGCTGGGGTCGCCGCCCTCGTCGCGCGTCGGGACCCAACCAAAGAGAACGCGGCGCTCGCCATCGAATGCGGTGCGAGCGGCGTAGTACGCGCGGCCGTCGAAGGAGTCGTCAGCGGGGGTAATCCAAGGACCGTTGATGGACTTGGACATGCGGTAACGGGTCTTGTTGCCGTCGCTGTACTCGGAAAAGACGAGGTACCACCAGTCGCCCATCTTAAAGAGATCAGGCATCTCAAACATGGTGTACAGGCCCGGGTTCCACCAGTCGCCCTGGAACTCCCAGTTGGTCAGATCCTTGGAGGTGAACTTGACCAGGCGGCCGGTCATCAGACGCTTGTCCTCGCCCACACGCGTGCCGAGGATGAGCATGTACTCTTCGTTCTCCTCATCCCAAAGCACAAAGGGATCGCGCCAGTTGCGGTCATCGTAACCCTCCTGGGGCGGAAGCAGCGTCTCGGCGATGTTCTTCTCCCACTTGACGGCGTCGTCGCTCGTCGCGTGAAGAAGAACCTGCTTCATCAAACGTGCGCGGACCTTATCGCGATTGCAACCAGTGTAGAGCGCATGGTACTTGTCGCCCACCTTAAACACCGTGCCGGCATAAATGTACTGGTCGACTTCCTCGTCGCCGCCGCGCTCAAGGCTCTCGCCAAAGTCCTTGTAGTTGACGAAATCCTTGGTCGTAGCGAGTGCCCAGCCAAACGGCTCTCCGAAAGGTTCGGGGTTACGCGTGTCACGCTGATGATAGAGATAGAACGTGCCGTCCTCGCCGTACGGCATGATGTCGCCTACCCAAATTCCCTCAGGCTGGTAATACACCTTGTGCATCCGAGACTTCCTTTCCACGACATACTAACTCGGTACAATGGCAAGATATGTCAATCGTTTTCATATGTCAAACGTTTTCACACCAATACGTCTTTTCGCAGTTCCAGTCGTCGGCAAACGGTTGACATATGCCGGTGAACGGTCATCAGAGGCGTTTGAGGAATTCTTTTGGCACGGGATGAACTACGCGGTTTTGCCCTCAATGAGTTCAACGGGGAGCTTGATATTCGATTCGGGATTATCGCCGTTAATCAGAGCGATGATGGATTGCGCCGCGAGCTCTCCGATGCGATCGATATCTTGACGTACGGTTGTTAAGTCAGGCATAAACGTCATAGTTCGGCGGGCACCATCCGCGCCCACGACCTTAATATCGTCTGGAGCGCTCAAGCCGCGCTGCTTCATCACGTTGAGACAGATGGCCGCCATCGTATCGTCTCCCGCAAAGATGCCGTCAATATCGGGGTTCTCATCGAGGATCTTCGCAACGACCGCGCCCTTTTCGTCGTCGGGCTTAACGAACTCAACCTCACGGACAAGCGCGGACAAACCGGCCTGCTCAACAACATCGAGGTAGGCATCGGTACGCTTATTGGCAGGCATGCGCATGCGGCTATTGCTGCGCAGGCACAGGATACGCCTGCAGCCGTCATCAATCAGACGGCGCGTGGCGAGCTCGCCGATGCCATAGCTGTCACTTGCAATCTGGACAGAGCCCTCGCCGAGATCGCAGTCGATGCCAACCAGGCTCAAGCCCATCTCGGCATATGCCTCGGCACCGATATTGAGGGAGTTGACGATGACACCGTCGACCATATTGCGGCGGAGCATGTCAATATAGGAACGCTCAAGATCGGGTCGATTGGCGCTGTTGCACAGCAACATCTTAAAGCCGTTTTCCGCTAACGTGCGCTCGACCGCCTGCACAACCTGAGCATGGAACGGGCTGCTCACAAAGGGAACGATCATACCGATAAGATTCAGGCGACCGTTGAGCATGGCACGGGCGATATCGTTGGGCGTATAGTTGATGCGCTCCATCGCGGCATGGACCTTATCGCGGGTCTCTTGGCTAATATAGCCGCGATTATTAAGCACGCGAGATACCGTAGTAGGCGAAACCCCCGCCACCGCTGCAACTTCCTTGATGCCAGGCTTAGCAGAATCCTTAGAACGAGCGCCCTCGCGAGCCATAGCACCCTCCCCCATCAACATGTCAAACGTTTACATACGAACAAAGCATACCCCAACAACAGCGGGAAGACGGTAACAGCACAAGTAAGTAAACGACTCATCCAAATAATTAGGAGAGTTCCGCCTAAAGGGTGACTACACAGGACCCCCGCCGGGCCGCTTTGGGTTACTTTCCAAAACATTTCCGCAGGATGCAAAGGGCTCCGCCGCGCGAAGCGCGCAGCGGAGCCCTTTGCATGTCCGAGGACGTTTTGGAAAGTAACCCAAAGCGGCCCGGCGATCCTGCGGGAGTTAAACCCCTTTAGAACTTGTCGTGGAAGGTACGCGAAATGACCTCGTCCTGCTGCTCCTTGGTGAGCGTGTGGAAGTTCACGGCATAGCCGGAAACGCGGATGGTCAGCTGCGGGTACTTCTCGGGGTGAGCCTGAGCGTCAAGCAGCGTCTCACGGTTGAAGACGTTGATGTTCAGGTGGTGGCCACCCTTCTCGGCGTAAGCGTCGAGCATGTGGACCAGGTTATCGGCCTGAGTCTCGGAAACTTCAGAAACCTTCATAATGTGTCTCCTTCGATCGATAGGCGCCGGCCGAAACCGGCGCACTAATCAGTAATCGTTATTGTTAGTATAGCACTAACAATAGTTACTCGCCCAGCTGATCAAGGTCGATATCGCCAAAGAACACCTGGTCCTCCTTGCCGAGCGCACCCGGGATGATGGAGAAGGTGTTGGAGATGCCGTCCTGAGCATCGCGGAACGGGAGCTTGGAAACCGAAGACAGCGAAGCGATGGCGCCGTGGCTATCGCGCTTGTGCATGGGGTTAGCACCCGGGGCGAACGGCTGGCCAGCCTTGCGGCCGTCAGGCGTGGAACCGGTCTTCTTGCCGTACACGACGTTGGAGGTAATGGTCAGAACCGAGGTCGTGGGCACGGAGTTGCGGTAGGTGTCGTTCATGCGGATGTACTCCATGAACTGGTGCACAACGTCGTGAGCGATCTGGTCGACGCGGTCGTCGTCGTTACCGTACTTGGGGAACTCGCCCTCGGTCTCGAAGTCGACGATGATGCCGTTCTCGTCACGGACGGGGTGGACCTTGGCGTACTTGATGGCGGACAGGGAGTCAGCCACGACGGAAAGGCCAGCGATGCCCGTAGCGAACCAGCGATGCACGTGCTTGTCGTGCAAAGCCATCTGGATGCGCTCGTAGCAATACTTGTCGTGCATGTAGTGAATGATGTTCAGCGAGTTGACGTACACGCCAGCGAGCCACTTCATCATGTCGTTGTACTTGGCCACAACGTCGTCGTAATCGAGCGTATCGCCCTCGACGGCGCGATACTTGGGGCCGACCTGCTTCTTGGAGACCTCGTCAACACCGCCGTTGAGTGCGTACAGCAGGCACTTGGCCAGGTTGGCACGGGCGCCGAAGAACTGCATCTCCTTGCCGATGCGCATGGAGGACACGCAGCAGGCGATGCCGTAGTCGTCGCCGTGGTAAACGCGCATGAGGTCGTCGTTCTCGTACTGGATCGAGGAGCTGGCGACAGAAGTCTTGGCGCAGAACTTCTTGAAGTTCTCGGGCAGACGGGTCGACCACAGAACGGTCATGTTGGGCTCGGGGCTGGTGCCCATGTTCTCGAGCGTGTGCAGGTAGCGGTAGCTCATCTTGGTAACGAGCGTACGGCCGTCAACACCCATGCCACCGATGGACTCGGTGACCCACTGCGGGTCGCCGGTGAACAGGGCCTGGTACTCGGGGGTACGGGCAAACTTGACCATGCGGAGCTTCATGATGAAGTGATCCACGAACTCCTGGATCTGCTCCTCGGTGAAGGTGCCGTTGGCAAGGTCGCGCTCAGCGTAGATGTCAATGAACGTGGAGGTACGGCCGATGGACATAGCGGCGCCGTTCTGCTCCTTGACGGCAGCGAGGTAGGCGAAGTACATCCACTGGATGGCCTCCTGCGTGTTGGTAGCAGGGTTGGAAATATCGAAACCATAGGTCTCGGCCATCATCTTGAGCTCGCCGAGGGCGCGAATCTGCTCCTGCAGCTCCTCACGATCGCGGATGTTGTCGGCGGTCATGACCGTCGGGGTGGAAGCCTTCTGGGCCTCCTTGTCCTTGATCAGGTAGTCGACGCCGTACAGGGCAACACGACGGTAGTCGCCGATGATGCGGCCGCGGCCATAGCCATCGGGCAGACCGGTGATGATGTGGGCCGAACGGCAAGCACGCATCTCGGGGGTGTAGACATCGAAGACGCCGGCGTTGTGGGTCTTGCGCTCGAAGGTGTAGCGCTCGACAACGTTCTCGTCGACCTTATAGCCGTGCTGGCTGGCAGCCTGGCAAGCGATGCGGATACCGCCGTTGACGTGCAGCGCGCGCTTGAGCGGCTTGTCGGTCTGGAGGCCGACGATGGTCTCCTTCTCGCGGTGGGCGTTATCGATGTAGCCAGCGGGGTGGCTCACGATACCCGTGACGGTCTTGGTGTCCATATCGAGGACGCCGCCCTGCTCGCGCTCCTTGAGCAGCAGGTCGAGAACCTCGCCCCACAGCTCCTTGGTACGCTCGGTCGGGCCGGCGAGGAACGACTCGTCGCCCTCGTAGGGGGTGTAGTTCTTCTGGATGAAGTCTCGGACGTCAACCTCTCCCGTCCAGATGCCTTCCTTGAAGCCTTCCCATGCCTCCTGCATTGTGTAACCACGCTCCTAGTTACGTGTAATGCGGCGCTCTCTCACACCGCTGCTTATTGAATTCTTGAATTATCGGCTTGCAC
>CAJMSG010000068.1:0-8746 GCA_905216105.1 uncultured bacterium
GTGAGGTTGGTCCAGTCTTCGCAGTTGAGTCCCAAAAGGCCGATCTGCTGCGGAAGCAGATGGGCCATGGGCTGAAGCGCCTTATAGACGCGCGGAAGCGCCCATTGGTTTTGCACGAAGATGAGCGTGCGCTTGGCGGGGTTGAACTTGTATTTAAAGTATTCGGTGAGCTCGTTGATTGACGGCTTGTTGTGGTCGATGGGGATGGCTTTGTAGAGCTGTCCATTTGCGGCCAGCGCCTCGGCATATCCCTGGAAACGCTCCATGCGGGTGCGCATTTCGGTCATGTTGGCGGCGATGGAAAAGAAATCTTCGTAGCCGGCATCGAGAAGCGCCTGTGTGGCGTTGTACACGCCGTCGTAGAGGTTGGTTTTGATCCAGCTGGTGCCCGGGCTATAGATGGCAGCGTCGAAGAAGACGACCGGCTTGCCGGCGCGCCTAATACGGTCGTGGACGGCTTTGAAATTTGCCGTGGGTTGGATGATAAAGCCATCGACGCCCAGCGAGAGCATCTTGTCGACGTACATGAGCTCGGTGTCGGGGTCGAAGTTGCTCGTGCAAACAACCGTCTGATAACCCGCAGGGAGCATGACCTGCTCCATGCCGTTGAGGACGAGGCCCGCCCACTTGTTGGTGTTATCCAAAATGATAATGGCAATGACGTGGGTTTGCTTGCCGGTGAGCGTCTGCGCTTGGGCGTTGGGAACGTATCCGAGTTCCTTAATGACGCGCGCGATTTTGTTCTGCGTCTTTTCGCTAAGCTTTTCTCGTTTGTCGTTGAGGTAATACGAGACGCTTGCCGTCGAGGTTCCCGCCTCTCGAGCGACGTCTGCGATTGTAACGCGCTGTTTTGCCACAGCGACTCCTTCCGACAGATGAGCATTTTCCAACATGATGACTTTGAGTCTTGGTGAGGGATGCGCTTCGGTGAGCGGCTTTTTCTTTCATATGAGTATGCAACAAATACGGTATACGGGTGGGGTCGAAATTTGTGACCGGCATGCGCATCTGCCGTCTACCGAGAAATTCAAATATTTCTTGACTTTTGAAATCGAGGGTAAAATCGCAGGATTCATTTTTGGTTAAACGCATAACTAAATCGCATGACCAACGCTCTGACCTGCGCGTTTACCGAAATAAGCTGGCATTAAGAAAAACGAGCACCTATATTGATCTTGTCGAAAAGACAGCAAGTCCAAACGGCAGGGGATGCTCCGGAGGCCTCCGCAAACGGTGTCTTGCGCACGCAACTCTATGAAAAGAGGGAAGCAATGAAGATCGTAGGCGTTGCCGCCTGTACCGTGGGTATCGCCCACACGTATATGGCCCAGAAGGCGATTCAGGATGAATGCGCCGCCCGTGGCATCGAGTGCAAGGTCGAGGCTCAGGGTGGTCTGGGTATCGAGAACGAGCTGACGCAGGAAGACGTGGATTCCGCCGACCTGGTGCTCGAGTCCGTCGACGTGGGTGTCGAGAACGAGGACCGTTTTGAGCAGAAGATAGCCGAGGGTAAGTTCCTGAAGGTCGGCACATCGGATGTAATCGCCGATCCGGTAAAGATCATCGACCAGGCCGTTGAGATCATCAAGGCGACGGGCGGCGCCGTTGACGCGCCCAAGGCCGAGGCCAAGGCAGAGAAGAAGGCCGTCTCCGCTGCCCCGCAGGCCCCGACACCGGCGTCCAAGCAGTCCATCTTTGCCGATCCTGGTAAGACGCTGCTCAATGCATTCAATACCGGCGTTTCCTATTTTATCCCCATCGTCGTTATCGGCGGCGTGTTTCTCGCCTTCTCGCTGGCATCCGGTACCGCCGGCGCCAACGGCATGGAGGTTACGAACCCGCTGATGGTGAGTCTTAACACCATCGGCATGGCCGGCATCTCCATGATGATCCCGGTGCTTGCGGCATACATCGCCTACTCGATGGCCGGCAAGCCCGCGCTCGCCCCCGGTTTTGTCCTGGGCTACTTGGTCAACAACGCCGTCGTCACCCCGAGCGGCAACAGCGTTTCGACCGGCTTCTTGGGCGCCATGATCATGGCTGTCATCTGCGGTTACTTTGTCCGCTGGATGAAGACCTGGAAGGTCAACAACACCATCCAGACCATCATGCCGATCCTGATCATCCCGATTCTGACCTCGCTCGTCCTGGGCATGGCCTACATCTACATCCTGGCCACGCCGCTTGGCTTCGTGATGGATTGGCTCACCAGCGTGCTCGGTAGCCTGCAGGGTGGCTCCGCCGTCGTCCTGGGCCTGGTCATTGGTGTTATGACCGCCTTCGATATGGGCGGCCCCATCAACAAGACCGCTTCGACCTTTACCATGGCCATCATGGCCTCCGGCATCTATGGCCCCAACGGCATGTTCCGCGTCGCCGTCGCCATTCCCCCGATCGCCTGTGGCCTCGCTGCGCTCATCGCCAAGAACAAGTTCGATGACGCCGATCGCCAGATGGGTATCTCCGCACTGTTCATGGGCTGCATCGGCATTACCGAGGGCGCTATCCCCTTCGCGGTCAAGGACCTTGGCCACACCCTGCCCGGCATCTGCATCGGCTCTGCCGTGGGTGCTGCCCTCGCCGCCTTCCAGGGTATCGACTGCTACGTCCCGCACGGTGGCTTTATCGTCGCCCTGGCCACCAACAACGTCGCGCTGTTCTGCCTGGACATCGTGATCGGCTCCGTGGTCGCCGCTGCAATCCTGATTGCCATGAAGCCCACGCTCGATAAGCAGGCCAAGTAAACATTTAAGGACTCCGGTTGTGCGGAGGGATGGATTTGACTCCGCACAACCGCCCCTACACAACAAAATCCATCCGTACTGATAGGGCCCGTATCTGGGTCCCAGGGAACTTTTGTCAAAAATCCTCTGGAGAAGGAGAACAAAATGTCCAACCTCACCATCCGCCAGGCCGTTCAGGGCATGCTCAAGCTGCAGGACAGCGGCGATCACGCAACCATGGTCGGCATTGGCCCCATGAGCCCCAACCTGATTCAGGCCGTGTTCGAGCTTGCCAAGGACGAGGATTTCCCGCCCATGTTTATCGCCAGCCGCAACCAGGTCGATATGGACGAGATGGGCGCCGGCTACGTCAACGGTTGGGACCAGACGCGCTTTGCCGCCGACATCAAGAAGGTTGCCGACGAGGTGGGTTACACCGGCCCGTACTACCTGTGCCGCGATCACGGCGGTCCGTGGCAGCGCGACGAGGAGCGTAACGCCCACCTGCCCGAGGACGAGGCCATGGAGCTCGCCCGCAAGTCCTTCGTCGCCGACATGGAGGCAGGCTTTGACCTGCTGATGGTCGACCCCACCAAGGACCCCTACCAGATCGGCAAGGTTATTCCGCTCGACGTGGTGCTTCGCCGCACGATCGATCTTATCGACTACCTTGAGCAGTACCGTCGCGAGCATAACCTGCCCGAGGTCGCCTATGAGGTCGGTACCGAGGAGACCAATGGCGGCTTGACCTCTACCGATAAGTACGAGGAGTTCATTTCTCAGCTGCAGCCCGAGCTCGAGAAGCGCGGCTGCCCCATGCCCACCTTTATCGTCGGTCAGACCGGTACGCTCACCCGTTGGACCGAGCAGGTTGGCCATTACAACTTTAAGAACGCCCGTGAGCTCGCCGACATGGCAAAGCGCTACGGCGTGGGCCTGAAGGAGCACAACGCTGACTACCTGGACGACGCGACGCTGCTCGAGCACATCCCGGCTCACGTGACGGCCTCCAATGTCGCCCCTCAGTACGGCACCGAGGAGACCCGCGCCTATCTCAAGCTCTGCGCTACCGAGCAGATTCTGGTCGACAACGGCCTGTGCGACGATCCCTCCGACCTGTATCACACGCTGCTGGTCAAGGCTATCAAGACCGAACGTTGGCGCAAGTGGATGACTGGCGACGACGTCAACCTGCAGGTTGACGACATCCTGGCCGACGACGAGCTCAGCTTGAAGATCCTGGATGTCTCCGGCCACTACGCGTTCAACGATCCCGAGGTCAAGGAGCAGGTCGAGAAGCTCTATCGCAACCTCGCTGCCCAGGACATCGACGGCAAGCGCTTTGTGATCGAGCACATCAAGCGCCCGATCAAGCAGTACGTCGTCGGTCTTAACCTCAAGGGCGTCACGAGCCGCATCGAGGCCGCTCTTGCCGAGTAAGTAGCTTTTCCTACGCGACGCCGGGCCTGGGGCATGTCCCAGCTGCAGGCCCGGCACATGGGACAAAGGGGCAGTCCCTTTGTCCCATTCTTTTGAGTTTTAGCTTCCTTTGAAGGGGTTCACCATGAAGTTCTTTATCGATACCGCCAATCTGGACGAGATTGCCGAGGCCAAGAGCTGGGGCTGCCTGGCCGGTGTTACCACCAACCCGTCCCTGTACGCCAAGACCGGCGGCAAGCTGGCCGACTTTGAGCCCCACATGCTCAAGATCGCCGAGCTCTGCGAAGGCCTGCCCGTGTCCGCCGAGTCTACCGCGACCACTGCCGAGGGCATGATCGAGGAGGGCAAGCGTCTTGCCGCCCTGGCTCCCAACATCGTGGTCAAGCTTCCCGTTTGCGAGGCCGGCCTCGCCGCCTGCCGCGCGCTGGCCGATGCAGGCGTGCGCGTCAACATGACGCTCGTCTTCTCGCCGACGCAGGCCCTTATGGCCGCCAACGCCGGCGCTCGCTACATCAGCCCGTTTGTGGGACGCTTCGACGACATTGCCGAGGACGGTATTTCGCAGCTCGACAACGTTGTGACCTGCATTAAGAACTACGACTGGACGGGCAAGAACGTCGACGACACCGTCGAGATCATCACCGCCTCGGTTCGTACGCCCAACCATGTGACCCAGGCCGCGCTGCTTGGCGCCGATATCGCGACCGTGCCCATGGCCGCTCTCAAGAAGTGCCTGCATCACCCGCTGACCGACCAGGGCCTTGCCTCGTTCGAGGCTGACTGGCAGAAGGTCGTCGCTCAGGCTTAACGAGTGGATTGCCCCGGCATCGCGTCATCCGGTGCCGGGGTTGTTCTCAAGAGAGGAATTCGTATGACCAACCAGGAGCTGGCGAAGGTCGCCAATGAGGTCAGGAAGGGTGTCGTGACTGCGGTTCACGCGGCCAAGTCGGGACATCCGGGTGGATCGCTCGGTGCTGCCGACATCATGACGTATCTGTACTTTGAGGAAATGAATATCGATCCTGCCGACCCTCGCAAGGCCGATCGCGATCGCTTTGTGCTCTCCAAGGGTCACGCGGCGCCGGGCCTGTATTCGGTGTTGGCAAATCGCGGCTATTTTCCCGTCGAAGAGCTCGAGACGCTCCGCCATATTGGCAGCCGACTGCAGGGCCATCCCAACATGAACGACACCCCGGGCATCGATATGTCCACCGGATCGCTCGGTCAGGGCATCTCTGCTGCAGTTGGAATGGCGCTTGCCGCTAAGCACTGGGGCGACGGCTACCGTGTCTACACGTTGCTGGGCGACGGTGAGTGCGAGGAGGGCCAGGTGTGGGAGGCGGCCATGTTTGCCGGCAACCATGCGCTCGACAATCTTGTTGCCGTCGTCGACCACAACGGCTTGCAGATTGACGGCACGATCGATGAGGTCAACTCGGCGATGCCGCTCGCTGACAAGTTCCGCGCCTTTAAGTGGCATGTGATAGAGCTAGCCGATGGCAACGACATGGCGCAGATTGAGGCGGCTTTCGCTGAGGCTCGTGAGGTGACCGGCGCGCCCGTTGCTATCATCGCCGAGACGGTGAAGGGCAAAGGCGTCTCCTTTATGGAGAACCAGGTTGGCTGGCATGGCAAGGCGCCCAATGACGAGCAGTTTGAGCAGGCCATGGCCGGGCTCGCGGCAGCAGGAGAGGAGCTCTAATGGCAGAGGTCAAAAAAGTCGCCACGCGCGTAAGCTACGGCGAGGCGCTCGTCGAGCTGGGCAATGAGCACGATGACTTTGTAGTGCTCGATGCCGACCTGGCTGCCGCTACGCAGACGGGTAAGTTTAAGGCTGCGCACCCTGAGCGCTTCTACGACGCCGGCATTGCCGAGAGTAACTTGATGGGGCTCGCCGCCGGCATTGCGACCACGGGCCACGTCGCCTTTGCGAGCACCTTTGCCATGTTCGCCGCCGGCCGCGCGTACGAGCAAGTGCGTAATTCCATCGGCTATCCGCACCTCAACGTCAAGATTGGCGCTACCCATGCCGGCATTTCGGTGGGCGAGGACGGCGCCACGCACCAGTGCTGCGAGGATATCGCACTCATGCGCACGATTCCGGGTATGACGGTAATCGTTCCCGCCGATGACATCGAGGCTCGCGCTTGCGTGCGCGCTGCCTATGAGTTTGAGGGGCCGGTCTACATGCGTTTCGGCCGTCTGGCAACGCCGGTCATCAACGACCACGAGGACTATGAGTTCAAGATTGGTCGCGGCGTGGTCGTGCGCGAGGGGTCCGATGTGACTATCGTCGCATGCGGCCTCATGGTCGCCGAGGCGCTTGAGGCTGCCGAGGCGCTCGCTGCCGATGGTATCGATGCCGAGGTCATCAACATGCACACGATCAAGCCGCTTGATGAGCGCCTGGTGGTTGCCAGCGCCAAGAAGACCGGTCGCGTGGTCACCGCCGAGGAGCATTCGATTATCGGTGGTCTTGGCGAGGCCGTGGCCTCGGTGCTCGCGGAGCAGCATCCGGTGCCGATGCGACGCGTCGGCGTGCGCGATGTGTATGGCGAGTCCGGCCCTGCGGTCGATTTGCTGCACAAGTACGGTTTGGACGCCGACGGCATCGAAGCTGCGGTTAGGTCTGTGTTGTAAGGAAGGTTTCCATGGGATTTGTATCTGCCAACCAAGTGACGATCGGGTATACCGCCGCCTCGCGCGAGGACGCCCTGCATTATTTGTCTGAGCAGGCAATCGAGCTCGGCTTCGCCGATGACGCATCTGCCGTAGAGGCTGCCTTTATTGCTCGCGAGAACGAGGCCGAGACCGGCCTTGTCGCCGGTTTTGCCGTTCCGCATGCCAAAAGCGACGCGATCCACACGCCGGGCGTTGCCGTGCTTAAACTGGCCGAGCCCGTTGAATGGCCGAGCTTCGATGGGGTGCCCGTCGATGTTGCGCTCGCGCTGTACGTGCCCGCCGGCGAAGCTGGAACCACGCACCTGCGTCTGCTCTCCAAGGCTGCCGTGATGCTGATGGACGCCGGTTTTCGTGACAAGGTGCGCGCGAGCACCGATCCCGTTGAGATTGCGGAGCTCATCAATAGCGGACTCGAAGACTAGAACGGTCATCCCGTTCAATCAATTGATCCTTCTCCAAGGAAAAGGGCCGCGACGCCGTATGGGTGTCACGGCCCTATTTGCGTTTCCCCAGATAAAACCTGCCAAAATAAACCTGTCCCTTTTTGGCAGGTTGTAAAACGGCGTAACCTAAAGATTCATGTTGCCGTGGATGTAGGGGGTGACCTCGGGGGAGATGTGGCCGCAGCCCAGCTCGCACAGGGCGGACTCGATGGCGGCGGGCAACGGGGTTTTGCCCTTGTCGTCGACGGTAGCGCCGCCGAGGGCGGCAATCTTGGCGACATCTGCGGGCGCGGCCTCGATATGCATGCAGCCGCCGACCAGGCGTGCGCGAACCTGCGCCAGGTCAAGATCGTGCAGGTAATCCTCGCAGGCGCGAATCAGGTCGACCTTTTCGCGCGTAAGTTCCTCGCCCGTGGGGACGCGCGTGGCAAGACAGGCTCCCGCCGGCAGGTTCCAAACGGGATAGCCCCATACGCGCAGCAGCTCGCGCTCTTCGTCCTTGGTAAAGCCGACCTCCATAAGAGGGGAGCGTACGCCGAGCTCTTCTGCCGCGCGCATGCCAGGGCGGTAGTCACCGCGATCGCTTGCATTGCTGCCATCGATGACGGTGGGAAAGCCGAGAGACTTGGCGTGGTTGACGATAGCGGTAAAGCCGGCGTGCTTGCAGTGGTAGCAGCGATTGGCATCGTTGCAGGCTACTTGGGGGAGCTGCAACTGATCGACCGAAAGATTGAGCACGGGGAGCTTAAAATGCGGCTCCTCATTGGTTTGTCCGTCAACGGACCGCTCAAACGAAGCCTGTTCAGGCGTGCCGATGAGCGGCGTGGTGAGGTGAACGAGAAGCGTGCTGGCAGGCATGATGCGGGCGCAGACCGCGGCTAAAAAGCTGCTGTCGACGCCGCCGGAAAAGCCGATGGCGACGCGTCCGTATGCCAAAAGCAGCTGCTCGAGCGCTGCGAGTTTGTACTGAAGCTCCTCTGCAGGTGCGGTGGTGTCTGAAAGCATAAAACGTTCCTTACCAATATGTGCTTGGTCGAAAACTATAATCCTATCGTGCTGCTTGTCATAAGACTTCTATCTATGTAACGAAGGCACAATATGCTATATACGTTATATACAAATTTGAAAGTGCGGTAGAGTGTCAGTAACGCAATCCGGTGAGGGGGCCGATATGATCAAGGCTGTAATTTTTGACATGGACGGAACGCTGGTCGATACCGAGCGTTTGGGCATTAAGGCATGGAAGGCGGGCGCTGCCGAGCTGGGGGTCGCGATTGATGAAGCGCTGATCCATCAGTTTATCGGTCGCACGCTGCCCGATGTTATGGACATCCTCGATAAGCATTACGGCAGCCACGAAACCACCGAGGCGGTCTATGCCCGCCACAAGGAGATTCGCGACGAGATGGTCAAGACCGAACTGGAGCTTAAGGCCGGCGCTGCCGAGTGCATAGACGA
>CAJMSG010000069.1:0-8737 GCA_905216105.1 uncultured bacterium
TTCGACAAGAACGAGGCCATCATCATGTCGATGACCAAGGAGGAGCGCCTGCGTCCCTCCATCATCAACGGCCAGCGCCGCGCCCGCATTGCCAAGGGAGCCGGCGTAACCCCCACCGAGGTCAATAGCCTTATGAAGCAGTGGGGCGAGATGAATAAGATGATGGGCCGCATGCGCACGATGGCCAATCAGGCACAGGCCGGCGGTAAGAAGGGCAAAAAGGGTAAGAAGGGCAAGAAGATGCGCATGCCCAATATCCCTGGCCTGGACGCTATGGGTCTGGGTGGCATGGGTGGCCTGGGTACGGGCGGCCCCAAGTCCGATATGGACCTGTTGCGACAGATGGAAGCGCAGATGCGCAACAAGAAGTAGCGGCTTTATCGAGCCGAATAGGGCGAAGGCCGCTCGGATGGTGTCCGGGCGGCCTTCGCCGTTGGTTCGTCGTTTGTTGGACGTGTGGAAGCGTGTCGACGCCAGGGTATTTGCCGCTAGTCAGCGCTTTATTTTCGTAAAAATCCAACGCACCAGCCTAAATGCGAGCACGACAATCGCAATCAGTATCGCAAGTATGACGATTTCTGGACCGCGCATAAAGCCATCACCCTAGTACGCATAAGTATGCAAGGTCGTTCCCTGCATCTCTGCACCCAAGAACACATTTCCCGTATACACACCTGGTATAGACACATTCACGCGCTGAAGCGCTCGTGTGCTATTCCAGGTAAAGGAGTCAGATGCCGTTCCCAGAGGGACAGAATAATTCGAACCCCATGCGCTCGTTATCTTATGATTGCCGATCTTGATGTAGAACTCCTGAAATATAACCGAGTTATAGTAGACCCTCCATGTACCAGAGGCGTTTTGATAATAAGAATCCCATGCGTTACACGGCTCAACAGTCGGTATATATTCAATTCCAATTTTGCCTTCAGTTCCATCCGGCAAAATAACGGTATATTCCTGACTGGCCCGATCTTTCAGTTGAAATGAAATACTCACTGGATATTCGCCATTGTCATCAGTCAAGAAATCATCCGCAAACCCTATTGAGGGCGTAAATAGCGATAGAGTAGCCACCAACAGTAGTAGCGCAACAGGTAAAGAAAGGCGCTTGTTCATAATGCTCGCTCCTAGAAGAAATTCAGCTCCACCAGCTAGGCCTGTCTAAGACGTTTATTGCCAAATATGGTTCCAAATCTTGATAGCATCCTGAACCTCCCTATGTTTCTATCAAGATAACATTTTAAAGTGCTCATATGCAAGCACTTTAACTTCCTCATATGGGAGTTCACGGTCCACGGCGGATTCTCGCATTCATTCGTACACGTACGGATGAATGTGGGAGGTTTTCGGATGAAGTTGATATTCAAATGTGCTGCCGTGCATTGCGTGTGCCGGCCTAAGTGTTCCATCCGATACTGTGCGCCTGGTCTACAATAAAAATCGCTTAGAGACGACTGACAGGAGGGGCTATGAGCAAAGCTGATCAGCAATTTGTGACCATGTGCCGTGATATCTTGGACCATGGCACCACCACCGAGGGCCAAAAGGTCCGTCCGGTGTGGGAGGACGGAACCCCTGCCTATACCATTAAAAACTTTGGCGTTACCGCGCGCTACGACCTGCGCGAGGAGTTTCCCGCACTCACGCTGCGTCGTACGGCGCTTAAGTCGGCCATGGACGAGATTCTATGGATCTATCAAAAGAAGTCCAATAACGTGCATGACCTTAACAGCCATATCTGGGACGAGTGGGCTGACGAGACCGGTTCGATCGGCAAGGCCTATGGCTACCAGATTGGCCAGAAGAGCCATTATGCCGAGGGTGACTTCGACCAGATGGACCGCGTGCTGTACGACCTTAAGCACACGCCGTATAGCCGCCGCATCATGACCAACACGTATGTGTTTAGCGATCTCTCCGAAATGCATCTGTATCCGTGCGCCTACAGCGTGACGTATAACGTGACGCAGCGCCCGCAGGACGACAAACCGACGCTCAACATGATTCTCAATCAGCGTAGCCAGGATATTTTGGCCGCGAATAACTGGAATGTGTGCCAGTACGCCATCCTGCTGATGATGGTGGCGCAATCGGTCGATATGATTCCGGGCGAGCTGCTGCACGTGATCGCTGACGCGCATATCTACGATCGCCATGTCGATATCGTTCGTGAGCTTATCGAGCGTCCGCAGTTTGCCGCTCCCAAGGTGTCTCTCAACCCCGACGTGCACGACTTCTATTCGTTTACGACCGACGACCTTATCGTCGAGGGCTATGAGCACGGTCCGCAGGTCAAGAATATCCCCATCGCGGTGTAGGTGGTGCCCATGACGTGTAAGCTTTCTGCGATCGTCGCCGTGTGCGACGACTGGGGTATTGGGTGCGAGGGCGACATGGTGGTATCCAACCGTGCCGACATGCGTCATTTTGTGGCATTCACCAAAGGTTGCCCGGTCATTATGGGGCGCAAGACGCTGTTGAGTTTTCCCGGCGGACGACCGCTCAAGAATCGCCGCAATATCGTGCTCACCCGCGACGAGAGCTTTGCTGCCGAGGGCGTCGACGTTGTGCATAGCATCGACGAAGCGCTCGCCGCGGTAGCCGATGAACCCGTTGCGTGGGTGATTGGCGGCGGCGAGGTGTATCGACAGTTTTTGCCGTATTGCATCGAGGCCGAGGTTACGCATAACCATTGCGTGCATGACGTGGATACGTACTTTCCCGATTTGGATGCCGATCCCGCGTGGGAGATTGTGCGGCGTTGCGGTGTTGCCACGATTGCCGCGGGCGAGGGTGACGAGGGTCTCGATTATGAGTTCGTGACGTATCGTCGCGTTGAGGCGTAAATCGTCTGGCGTGAACGGTATCATCGGATTATTTGATTCATGGGGCGGCGCTTAGCGTCGCCTCGTTTGGTATAGATGTGCTGTAAAGAAAGGTGCGGGCTGGCTGTTATGACTGATGCCGTTGAGGTGCTGCGAATCGATTCGCTCGAGGACGAGCGGCTCGATGCCTACGTGCGACTGACCGAGCGCGAGCTGCGCTGCGTGCTGGAGCCGCAAAAGGGCATCTTTATCGCCGAGAGTGCCAAGGTTATCGAGCGCGCGGTGCGCGCCGGATACGAGCCGGTGAGCTTTCTTTTGGGCGAACGCTGGCTCGACCAGATGATGCTGCTGTTTGAGCGCCTGGCGGTACGCGAAGGTGCGGGCCCGGTTCCCGTGTTCGTGGCCTCGATGGAGCTTATGGAGCAGTTGACGGGCTTTAACGTGACGCGCGGTGCGCTCGCGGCGTTCCGTCGCCCGCGTCAGATTCCGGTTGATGAGTTCTTGGGTGGCGTCGTCGAGGCGGCGGGGGAGCGCCCGGTGCGCGTGTGCGTGCTTGAGGGCATTGTCGACCACACCAACGTCGGCGCGATTTTCCGCTCGGCGGCTGCGCTGAACGTCGATGGCATTTTGGTGAGCCCCACGTGCTGTGACCCGCTGTACCGTCGCTCGGCCCGCGTGAGCATGGGCACGGTGTTCCAGGTGCCCTGGACGCGCATTGGCAGCGAGGCGCGCGTATGGCCGCATGATGGGCTGGCGGCGTTACACGATGCCGGCTTTTCGTGTGCCGCTATGGCGTTGACGGATGATTCGGTGTCGTTGGACGATCCCGTGCTGCAGGAGATTGACCGCCTGGCAATCTTTATGGGCACCGAGGGTGCTGGCTTGGGCGCCAAGACCATTGCAGGCTGTGATCGCGCCGTGCGTATTCCGATGGCGCATGGAGTCGATTCGCTCAACGTGGCCGCGGCAAGTGCTGTCGCCTTTTGGCAGCTGTGCCCGCATGTGAGCAACGAGTACCACTACCAGCCGGGGCTGTATCACTAGGCAGATATTTCGCACCGGGCTCTGATTCGGGGTGTATCGGTCGACGCCGGTCGGTGCTAAGCTGGTATTGCTTTTGGTCTTAAATTGCCGTTTTGTTGTTTGACGTACGCTGGCGGGGAGGGCGTGTGGCTAAGAAATCTACGGCTATCGATGTAACGCAGGGTGTCATTTGGCAGCAGCTGCTGTCGCTGTGCGTTCCCATCTTCTTTAGTTCGTTCTTTCAGCAGGCATACACGCTTATCGGTACCTATATCGTTGGTCAGTTTGGCGGCAAGCTCGCGCTGGGTGGCATTCAGGCCACGATGGTGCTTATGGAGCTCTGCATCGGTTTTTGCGTCGGTGTTGGTGCTGGATGTGCCGTTATTACCGGTCAGTTTTTTGGCCAGCACGATGACGAGCGCCTGAGCCGATCGGTCCATACGGCCATGACGCTCGCGCTGGTGGGCGGCATCGCCTTCTCGATTCTTGGCATAGTGTTCGTTGAGCCCATGCTGGTGCTTATGAACACGCCGCATGAGCTGCTGGCCGAGGGCGTGGCGTATGCGCGCTGCTACTTTGCCGCCATGTTTGCTGCGCTGCTGCTCAACATGGGCACAGCGCTGCTTCGCGCCGTGGGCGACACGCGCGGTCCGGCGGTCATTATTGCCTCCGGCTGCTTTGTCAATGTGGCACTCGACATTCTCTTTGTCGCCGTGCTGCATATGGAAGCGCTGGGCTGCGGTATTGCGGTAGCGCTGACCATCTGCACCAATGCTACGATGATTGTGGTCCGCATGATGCGCGCGCCGGGTGCCTGGCGTCTTTTGCCATCTAAGCTCGGTATCGATCCCGGTATCTGCAAAAGCATGCTTTCGTGCGGCTTGCCGCTCGGCGTTCAGTCTGCGGCGTATTCGATCTCGAACGTGCTGATTCAGGTGTCAGTCAACTCGTTTGGAGCCGATGTCACGACCGCTTGGGGCCTGTCCGGCCGCCTGGATGGCATTATCTGGATGGTGACCGAGGCGCTCGGCGTGTCGATCACCACGTTCTCGGCACAGAACTTTGGCGCGCGCAATTACGATCGCATGCGCAAGGGATACCACACGTCGCTTGTGCTGTCGTTTGTGCTTATCGGCGGCCTGTCTGCCGTGCTGCTGGTGTTCTCGGGTCCGTTGTCGCGTCTGTTTATTGACGATGTCGCGATTTCGACTTACACCACGACGATCCTTCATTTCATCGCGCCGTTCTACGCGATTTTCTCGATTATCGAGAACGCGTCCGGCTCCATCCGTGGCGCCGGCGTGAGCTTCCAGCCTATGGTGCTCACGATCTTCGGCACGGTCGTGCTCCGCGTGGCGTGGGTGTTCGCGATTATGCCGCTCGACCCCTCGCTCGAGCATCTGTTGCTGGTCTACCCCGTAACCTGGGTAATCACGGCCACGATGTTCACCATCTACCATCACAGCGGCAACTGGCTAGGCCGCGCCACCGCCTAGCCATTGGGGACGTCCGCAATGGCTAGTATTCGATGCCTTGGCGGGCTAGGAGGCCTTCGTCGAAGTAGTGTTTGATGGGGCGCATTTCGGTGACCAGGTCGGCAAGATCGGCCAGTGGCAGCAGGCCGCGGCCGGTGAGCACGAGCTCCGTGGTGGTCGGTTTCATCGCGATCAACGCTTCGACATCTTCGCGCGTCACAAAGCCTCGTCGCATGGCTTCTCCCAGCTCATCCAAGATCAGCACGTCGACCTGGCTAATCTGCTGGCGCGCCAGCTCCATGATCTGTGCGGCACAGGCTTCGGGCGTGTCGCGATCGGCTTGTACGATGCGTAGCCCCAATCGAGGTGCTGCGTCATGTTCGGCACAGTGCAGCTTCTTGGCAAACTGAAGCATGAGCACGTTAAGTCCATAGCCCGTGGCGCGTAGCGCGAGCCCCAGCGCAGCCGTCGTCTTGCCCTTGCCGTCGCCTGTATAGATTTGAACCTTGCCGACTTCCAGTGATGCCATCTCTGTCCTTTCGTGCCCGGCGTCGGTTTATCGCCGTCCGGGTTGGGTATTCTAGAAAACATTATCAACCCCAGTAGATGGAGTTCAAGCAGATGGAGATGGATGACAACAAACGTAGACGGAATATGATCCTCTACGTGCTCATCGCCTTCGTCGTCTACCTCGTGCTCTCGACCGTTCTGTTCCCCAACATCGGTCACACGCAGCAGATTACGAAGACCGATTACTCGACGTTTGTCAAAGCGCTCGATAAGAAGAGTGTCGACAAGGTCGAGTACAACACGGACGATTACACGATTTATTACACCAAGAAGGGCGAGGACGAGAACATCGCCTACAAGACGACCGGTGTGCCGAATGACGCGGGCTTTACCGATCGCGTGCTTGAATCTGGCGCCTCGCTTGAGTCGGTCGTTCCCGATAAAAACTCGGGTCTGATGACCTACTACCTGCTTACGCTCATTCTTCCCATGGCGATTTTCTTCTTGATCGGCTGGTGGCTCAACCGCCGCATGAAGAAGGCCATGGGCGATGACGGTCCTTCGATGAACTTTGGTGGCGGCGGTTTTGGCGGCGGTGGACTGGGCAAGTCCGGCGCGCGCGTGATTGCCTCCAAGGACGTGGGCGTGACCTTTAAGGATGTCGCCGGCCAGGAAGAGGCCAAGGAGTCCCTCAAGGAGGTCGTCGACTTTCTGGAGAAGCCGCAGCGCTACGAGGAGATCGGCGCCAAGCTGCCGCGTGGTGCTCTCCTTGTCGGCCCTCCGGGTACCGGTAAAACCCTGCTTGCTAAGGCTGTGGCCGGCGAGGCGGGCGTGCCGTTCTTTAGTATTTCTGGTTCTGAGTTTGTTGAGATGTTCGTCGGCCGCGGCGCCGCCAAGGTGCGCGATCTGTTTAAGCAGGCCAAGGAAAAGGCCCCGTGCATCGTCTTTATCGACGAGATCGATACCATCGGCAAGAAGCGCGATGGCGGCGGCTTTAGTGGCAACGACGAGCGCGAGCAGACGCTCAACCAGCTGCTGACCGAGATGGACGGCTTCGATAACCACAAGGGTATTGTCGTTCTCGCTGCTACCAACCGCCCCGACAGCCTTGATCCGGCCCTGCTTCGCCCCGGTCGTTTTGACCGCCGCATCCCCGTTGAGCTGCCCGACCTGACCGGTCGCAAGAACATCCTCGAGTTGCATGCCAAGAGCGTGAAGACGCAGCCGCCGATCGACCTGACCGCGATTGCCCGCGCCACGCCCGGTGCCTCGGGCGCCGACCTGGCCAACATCATCAACGAGGGCGCCCTGCGTGCCGTCCGCGAGGGTCGCAAGCGCGCTACGCAGGACGACTTTGAGGAGTCGGTGGAGGTCGTCATCGCCGGTCAGCAGCGCAAGTCCACGGTGCTGTCCGACCACGAGAAGCAGGTCGTTTCTTATCACGAGATCGGTCATGCCATCGTTGCCGCTCGCCAGAAGGGCTCTGCGCCGGTCACGAAGATCACCATCGTCCCGCGCACGAGCGGTGCTCTGGGCTACACCATGCAGGTCGAGGAGGATGAGCGCTTCCTGACCACACGTCAGGAGGTCCTGGACAAGCTCGCCGTCTATTGCGGTGGCCGCGCGGCCGAGGAGCTCATCTTTGGTGAGATGACGACCGGCGCAGCCAACGATATCGAGCAGGCCACCAAGCTCGCCCGTAACATGGTGACGCGCTTTGGTATGTCCGATGAGTTTGGCATGATGGCGCTCGGTACCGTTCAGAATGCGTACCTCAACCAGGACACGTCGCTCACCTGCGCCCCCGGTACGGCCGAGCGCGTGGACGCGATTGTCGCCAAGCTGATCGAGGACGCGCACGACCGCGCCTTGCAGATCCTGAAGGAGAACAAGTTTAAGCTCCACGAGCTGGCTCGTTATCTGTACAAGAAGGAGACGATCACGGGCGAGGAGTTTATGAACCTCCTCACGCGCGAGAATCCGCTGATGCCGAAGCAGCAGTAATACTAGTTGCGCAGTGTCAATCGCCCCATTTGAGTGTGCATCTCAAATGGGGCGATTTGCGTGGGGGAGTTGTATATGAAAATCGTAGTGAGCGCCTGCTTGATGGGTGAGAGCTGCAAGTATAACGGGCTCGATAACTACCATCGCGAGCTGGTCGAAGCGTGCGAACGCACGGGGACCGAGGTCCTGTTGGTATGCCCTGAGGTTTTTGGTGGCTTGCCCACGCCGCGCAAGCCGTCCGAGATTGTTAACGGCGAGGTTCGTACCTGCGAGGGCATCTCGGTCGATCGCGAGTATCGCCTTGGTGCCCAACGTGCGCTCGATATGTGTGAGCAGGCAGGCGGTCCGTCCGAGATAGCTGCGTGCGTCTTGCAGGACCGTAGCCCCTCGTGCGGTGCGGGTCGCGTCTACGATGGCACCTTTAGCGGCACGCTCACTCCGGGCAACGGTGTTTTCGTCGACCTGCTGCTGCGTCACGGGTACCGCGTGATTCCGGCTAGCGAGTTCGATTCCAGCATGTTGGAACATTATCCACAGCACTCGAACCCAACACTTCCTCACGGGTGACCGTTTTGGCATCATCCGTGAAGTTGATATTGAGTACGACCAGGTCATCAAAGACGTAGACCGAGTTGACAGGCGCCGTACCCAGGCAGTCCCTCCCCGCGGCCCTCGCGCAGGAACGCGTACAAGGCCCTCCCGTCTCTTGCGCCCCTCCTGCCCCAAACCCTGCTAGGAACGAGTGCAGCAAACTGGAATTTTAAATTAGTCTTTGCAAATAACCTTTGAACCTTCACCATCAATTACAATTCCCTGACGATTGTTAATTGGGCATAGATTCAAATCCGAAAACTCAGTCATTATTTTCTCGGTAACTTTCTTAAATGGTGCTGTAAG
>CAJMSG010000070.1:0-8716 GCA_905216105.1 uncultured bacterium
GGACAGCGGGAAAGAGTATAGCAGACTTTTTTGCCGGCGCGTATATCGTTGGCAAACTGGAAAACCACCACAAAGGTACCTGTCCCCTTTGTGGTGGTGGGGTGCTAGGGGAGGAGCTTCATCGCGGCGTCGTGGGCGGCGTGCTCGTAGGCGTCGTCGAGGGGTTTGAGCGGTAGCAGGGCAGTGGCTTGTGCGTCGCCGCGGCGTTCGAGGGCGTGGGTAATGAGCCAGTCGGCAAGCTCGGGGTTCTTGGGCAGTGCCGGTCCGTGTAGATACGTGCCGATGACGCCCTTGTAGATCAGGCCCTCAAAGCCATCGTCGCCGTTGTTGCCGGTGCCCGCGACGACGGACGTTCCGAGCGGCGTGGCCTCTGCATCGAGCAGGGTGCGGCCGCCGTGGTTCTCGAATCCCACAAAGGGCTCGGGTGCCAGGTCGGTCTTGACGGCGACGTTGCCGATCAGGCGGTCGGAGCCGCGTACGGTTTCGGCGGCAATGACGCCCAGACCCTCAATGCGATCGTCGCCCATGTAGTACGAACGGCCGAGTAGCTGATAGCTGCCACAGATGGCAAGCAGTGTGCCGCCAACCTCAACATAGGCCGCAACCTTGTCTTTTTGGGCGAGCAACTCGTGCGCCACGGCTAGCTGGTCGCGGTCGGAGCCGCCACCCATCATGACGATATCGGCATCGGTCAAATCAAGCGTTTCGCCCATACGGACCTCGTCTACACGCACGGGAATGCCGCGCCAGGCGCAGCGGCGCTCGAGCGCGATAACATTGCCGCCGTCGCCGTAGAGGTTGAGGGCATCGGGATACAGATAGACGATGCGCACCGGGCGCGAAAGCTCGACTGGCGCGATGCCGACAGGAAGAGCGCTGCCGTCGGCACGGGCTACGGCGCGCCCGGCAACAGCGCCGGCGGTGGTGCCCTTCAGCTCGTCGAGTTCTTTGACCAGCGGCGGGAAGGCCGTGTAGTTGGCGACGGCGTAGAAAGTGTCATCGGCGGCCTCGTCTGCCACGGCGCCGATCGCCTGCGCGACGTCCGAGATAATCGCGGCATCGATGCCGGCGTACTTGAGGCGTACCTGCATGTCGTGCGCGCGCGTGCCGCCGGCAAAGGCGACAAGTCCCGTTGTGTCGGCGATGCGCTCAAAGTCGACGTCGTAGATCCACGAGACATCGTGGCCGTCGGCATCGTTATCGTTTAGGAAGAAGGCGCAGAGCCTGCCACCTGCCGTTTTAATGGACTGGATCTGGCGATCGAAGCCCACGGGATTCTTGGCCAGGTTGGCCTCGACGGTGCGGCCGGCAATATCCCAGCGGCCCATGCGTCCGCCGGCGGGCACGTAGGCATTAAGCGTGGGCTGCAGGTGCGCCGCGTCCACGCCCAGCTCGTGCGCCGCAAAGAAGGCGGCGGCGACGTTATAGACCATGTACAGGCCGTTGTAGCGCGTGGCGATGTGCACGGCGGGCGCGTTGGCCTCGGGTCCAAAGACCAGGTCAAAGCCGTAGCCGTCGCAGCCGAGCTCAACGCCCGTCACGCGGCGGAGCAGCGCGGGGCGACCCCAGCCGCACGAAGGGCAATGATAGGCGCCCAGCTGTCCGTACTGCACATAGTCGTATTCCAGCGGGGCGTTGCACTGCGAGCAAAAACGCGAGTCGCTAATGCGGTCGGACTCGGTGCCCGTGGCGCCGTCGATGCCAAAGGCGATGCTCGTGTTGGGGACGCGCGCGGCGATCGAGGCGCACAGCGGATCGTCGGCGTTGTAGATGAGCGTTGTCGTCGGAGAGAGCTCCAACGCATGGGCGATGACGTCTTGGGTATGGTCGATCTCGCCGTAGCGGTCTAGCTGGTCGCGGAACAGGTTGAGCAGCACAAAGTACGTCGGTTTGAGCTTGGGCAGAACGCGTACGGTGTAGAGCTCGTCGCACTCAAAAACGCCCACGCGCTTGCCGCTGCTGGCGTGCTTAAGGCCGCCGCGGGCCTCGAGCAGAGCACCCACCACACCAGGCTCCATATTGTTGCCGGCACGGTTACACACCACGGTAGCGCCGCTGGCAGCAACGGCGTCAGCGATGAGGTTGGAGGTGGTGGTCTTGCCATTAGTACCGGTAATCACCACGCTGCGGTCGACGAGGCCGGCGAGGTCGCTTAGCAGCTCGGGGTCGATCTTCATGGCGATGCGGCCGGGAAGCACGCCACCCTGGCGTTTGAGGACAGAGCGCAGTCCCCAGCGGGCGATATCGCTCGAGGTGCAGGCGAGAGATGAGCGGAGGTTCATGAAGCCGTTCCTAACATAGATGACATGGTCGGGGCGATCGCGTCGCTAAAAGCCGTAGCGGCGCGCAAATTCCTGGGCGAGCTGCGATACATCTTCGCAGGCGTTGGCCCAGGGGGCAAAGTCGGGGGTGTCCGAGATAATGCCGTCGGCCTCCCAGACCGCCTGGTGCGAAAGGTCCCAGGGGTCGTGCGGCTCGGGCCGGCAGGGAAGGTACGGTGTCTGATACATGGGGTTCAGCAAAAAGAACGCGCCGCCCTCGCAGCGGTTGGCAAACTCGCGCAGCGCGCGTGTCGCTGGGCGCATCTTGTTCGTTTTGAACAGCAAGATCGTGCGGGCGAGCAGGTACCAAGGGGAGTTCTCGAGGGCATCGGCACCCATCTGCTCCTCGAGCTGGTGGGCCAGGGCAAAAAAGCCGTCCTGGTCTTCTAGGCGGGCGAGGGCGAGCAGCACGGTGCCGGCGGCCCGGGTGGGATAGCCTTCCGCCTTAAGAACGCGGCGAGCATAGTTGGCGGCAGCACGGTAGCGGGCGCTCGCCATGCACAGCTGCGAGATGGCCTCGAGCGTGTGGAGCCACCCGATAAGGGCCGGCTCGCTCACGGTAAGGTCCGCTGCGGTGACACCGTCGGCCAAAACATTATTGGCCCAGTAGTGCGGGGCCTCCATATCAAACCCGGGCACGCTCTGTTGCAGGTAGTCGGCCGTGCTCGTCTCGAGCTTCATCAGGTCGCCCAGGCAGGCGTCGACGGGCGTGTCCGCCAAAATGATGGCGAGCAGCTGGGCATCGACGGCCAGCGCATCGATGCGGACGATCTTGAGCAGCTCATCACGCATATCGTCGAACAGGCGGTTGCGCGTCTGCTCAAACTCCTCGTCGCTGCCCATGTCCTCGATGCGATGGAGCTCGTCGAGCAGGTGGCGATGAACACCGGCATAGGACAGCAGCGCCTGAGCATGCTCGGACTGCGCATACTTTTGGGGATTCGCGCTAATGTCGTTATGGACAAGCTCGCGTGCTGCATCGGTGAGCTCGGGGTGCGACGCCAGATAGGTGCGCTCCAGGTAGGCGGGGATGTAGACGCTCGGATCCATTAGAGGTCCCCTCCCTTAAATGGAAGCCCCTGCTCGGCCGCGCGCAGGATGCGCTCGTCGATCTGGGAACGCACGATGTCGTTGGTGGCGACCCAGGCGGCAAAGCTGGCGTTGTCGGGGGCGCCCAGGCCCTCCTGCAGTACCGGCGTCGCCTCGGACAGCGCAAGGACGAGCTCGTCGGTGGAGCCCACACCCACGTTGACGCGGGCATAGACGCCATCGGGAAACTCGGTTTGGAAGTAGAGTGCCTCGGCCGCGTGCGGGCACGAGCGTGCGAGGATGCGCAAATAGTGTTCGGCACCCTCGTAGTCCAGCTCGCGCCAGGCCGCGCTCATCAGTGCGATGAGCGTCCACGGGTCCAAGTCGCGCTCCGCATCTTTGGGGCGGCGGCGCAGCGGCGTGTTGGCAAGATAGGGCACGGAGTGAGCGGAGCGAAAGCGCTTGAGCTCCTCGGCGGGGTATTCGAGCTTTGCCATGGCGAGCATCGCGGTGTGGCGGACACCGGCGGGGTCGTTGGGCGCAAAGTCCAAGCTGCGATTTGCGGCTTCGAGCGACATGCGATAGCGGCCGCTAATGAGGGCGCGCGATGCCAAGGCGGCAAGCCAGCGCAGATAGGGGCGGCGCGTAAGGTCGCCTGCGGCCTCGCGCTCGTAGGGGTCCTGCGCCGAGGCGATCTTGAGCGCCAGATCGTGCTCCACCTCGTCGCACTTGGACACCAGATACTGCACGTATTCCTCGTTGGATTCGGCGGTGAGCGCCGTCAGCATGCGCTGGGCATCCCAGTTGGCCGGATCGAGTGCGGCTGCCTCGCGGAGCATGTTCTCGGCAGCTGCCTCTTCCTGCTCTGCCTGGGTATCGTCAGGGATAAAGGGAATGCGGTAGTCGACGGCCTCGACCACCTTGGCAATGAGGTGCCCGGCGCGGTCGCGGTCGTGCACGATGAGCGGTGCGGGGTTGCGGGTGAATTGTTCCATCAGACGCTCTACGGCGGCAGCGTCGGTGAGCGGGATATTGTCGCGGCGCAAGGCCTCAAGAACGAGGCGATGGCAATCCTCTTGAATGGGATCGAATGCCATGGGGCCTCCTTTGCTGCGGTTAGGGTTCAAATGTTTCTATATAAGGTTCTAGTTTACCCGCATGTGGCACACCGGGGGTGCCGCACTTGGACTTGCACCTTTGCACCACGAAGACGGATGTCGCACAAATGTCGGCACCCTGGACGACCGAGTGGTATCACGGTGCCGCAAACGGTCGATTTTTGGCGGCGAACGGTGCATATTTTGGAGGGGCACAGTCCTGCCCAGGATATGTAGTCAACCTTGATAAAACGTTTGCCCAGCTTGGGAGTATGAATGCCGCACAAGGATCTTCAGGGATAGAAAAAACGTTTCATCATTGGCGGCTTTAGGTGAATAACTGACCAACCAGAACGGTAAAATAGTGTTTGTCTGAGCGTTGAGACGTTTAGACATCGCGCATTGTCATCGCCGGCAACGCGCAAACCGGTCCTAACGGAGCCAATTGGGTGCTCCGTTATATACGCAAGTCTAAGAGGGGCTTGTTTAGGAGGCACAGTATGGGACGTTTTACCAATCCTCGCGATCTGTACTTTGGTGAGGGCGCTCGCCACGAGGTGAAGAACCTCAAGGGCAAGAAGGCCATCATCGTTTCTGGCGGCAGCTCTATGCGCCGCGGCGGGTTCCTGCAGGACGTCGAGAACGACCTTAAGGAAGGCGGTTTCGAGGTCAAGCTGTTCGAGGGCGTCGAGTCCGACCCGTCCATCGAGACGGTCATGAAGGGCGCCGAGGCCATGCGCGAGTTCGAGCCCGACTGGATTATCGCCATCGGTGGCGGCTCGCCCATCGATGCCGCTAAGGCCATGTGGGTCTTCTACGAGTATCCCGAGGAGTCCTTCGATAACATCATCCAGCCGTTCAGCTTCCCCGAGCTGCGTCAGAAGGCTCACTTCTGCGCCATCTCCTCTACCTCCGGCACCGCTACCGAGGTCACTGCCTTCTCCGTCATCACCGACTACGCCAAGGGCATCAAGTACCCGCTGGCCGACTTCAACATCACCCCTGATGTCGCCATCGTCGACCCCGAGCTCACCTACACCATGCCCGCCAAGCTGTGCGCTCACACCGGTATGGACGCTCTGACCCACTGCATGGAGGCTTACGTTTCCACCTGCGCCTCTATGTTCACCGATGCCAACGCCCTGCACGGCATCCGCGAGATCGTCGAGTGGCTGCCCAAGTCCTATGCTGGCGACCATGAGGCCCGTCAGCACATGCACGAGGCTCAGTGCATCGCCGGTATCGCCTTCTCCTCGGGCCTGCTCGGCATCGTTCACTCCATGGCTCACAAGACCGGTGCAGCCTTTGAGAACGGCCACATCATCCACGGTGCCGCTAATGCTATGTACCTGGGCAAGGTCATCCAGTGGAACTCCAAGGACCCGCGTGCTGCCGAGCGTTACGCTTACGTGGCCAAGGAGATCCTGCACCTTCCCGGTGAGACCAACGAGGAGCTCATTGCCGCGCTCGTCCAGAAGATTCGCGACCTCAACGACCAGCTCAACATTCCGCAGTCCATCAAGGATTACGCGAATGGTGGCGTGAAGGTCGACGCCGAGAACCCGCAGATGGTTTCCGAGGAGGAGTTCCTCGCCAAGCTCCCCGAGATCGCCGCGAACGCCGAGCAGGACGCCTGCACGCCCGAGAACCCGCGTGAGACCAAGGCTGCCGACTTCGAGAAGATCCTCAAGGCCTGCTACTACGACACCGACATCGATTTCTAATCGACTCTTGTTATCGTAACGAGGGGCTCCGCACGTATCCGTACGGAGCCCCTTTCTTTTTTATTATTAGAGAATGGGATAAAAATGGCTGCAATCTTCAATAGCCCCAGCAAGTACATTCAGGGCCCAGACGAGCTGGCCAAGCTCGGCTCTTATGTCGAGCCGCTTGGCGCTAAGGCCCTCGTCATCGTGACGCCTTCGGGCAAGAAGCGCGTCGGTGCCAAGATCGAGGGCGGCTTTGCCGAGGCTAAGGCCGAGCTGCTGTTTGAGGACTTTAACGGCGAGTGCTCCAAGGGCGAGGTCGATCGCCTGGTTGCGCTCGCTCGCGACAACGGTTGCGACATCATCGTCGGCGTCGGTGGCGGCAAGATCCTCGACACCGCGAAGGCCGTCGCCTATTATCTGGAGTCCCCGGTTATCATTTGCCCCACCATTGCTTCGACCGATGCCCCGTGCTCGGCGCTTTCGGTGCTTTATACCGATGACGGCCAGTTCGACAAGTACCTCTTCCTTAAGGCAAACCCCAATATTGTCCTTATGGATACGACGGTTATCGCGGCGAGCCCGGTGCGCCTGACGGTTTCCGGTATGGGCGATGCGCTCGCAACCTATTTCGAGGCCCAGGCAACGCACGATGCCGACGGTGGCACCTGCGCTGGCGGCAAGGGCGGCATGGCTGGTCTGGCGCTTGCCAAGCTCTGCTACGAGACGCTTATGGCCGACGGCGTCAAGGCCAAGGTTGCGCTGGAGAAGGGAGCGTTGACGCCTGCCGTCGAGCATATCATCGAGGCCAATACGCTGCTTTCGGGCATTGGCTTTGAGAGCTCGGGCCTTGCTGCTGCTCATGCCATCCACAATGGTCTGACGATGCTGCCCGAGTGCCACAGCATGTATCACGGCGAGAAGGTCGCCTTCGGCACCATCGTCCAGCTGGTACTCGAGGATGCCCCGACCGAGAAGCTCGAGGAAGTCTTGGGCTTCTGCATTGAGCTGGGCCTGCCGGTCACGATGAAGGAACTTGGCGTTGCCGAGGTTACGCGCGAGAAGGCCATGATTGTTGCCGAGGCCGCGTGCGCGCCCGAGGACACCATGTGCAACATGCCGTTTGAGGTGACGCCCGAGATGGTCGCCAACGCCATCCTGGGTGCCGACGCACTGGGTCACTACTACCTTATGGATGAGTAAACTTAGGTAAGGAAGGGGCAAAGCCAGCAGATGGCTTTGCCCCTTTTTGCTATGGTGCAAAGGGGTCAGGCTACTTTGCACCAATCGGTGTTTGATGAAGGGCGGATTCTCGTATGGCGCTTCCTATGGTTTACGGCGGTCCCGGCCGGTATGTTCAGGGGCCGGGCGAACTGTCGCGTCAAGGCAGGTATTTGTCATGGTTGGGCTGCGCTGCCTATGTCTTGTTTGACCAGGGCACCGAGGATCGGCTGTGCAGGCAGATCGTCGATGGATTTCTGGACGAAGATCTAAGCGAGCCGTTCTTTAAGATTTATAACGGTCCGTGTACGGAAGAGGCCGTTGTCGGAATGGCTCAGGAAGCCCAGGCCGAGTATTGCGACATGGTGGTGGGCATTGGCGGCGGCAAGATGCTCGATATCGCCAAGGCCGTTGCGTTTTATGCCGAGCTGCCGTTGTGCGTATGCCCCACGGCGGCTTCGATGGACGGTCCGTGCAGCGCGATTTCGGTGCTGTATCACGAGGATGGGTCGTTCGACCGCTACCTGATGCTCGAGAAGAATCCAGACCTGGTCGTGGTCGATACCAACGTGGTCGCGTCAGCCCCGCTGCGTATGACGGTCGCTGGTATGGGCGATGCGCTGGCAACGTACTTCGAGGCGCGTTCGTGCGCCGCGGCGCACGGCGCTAACGAGCACGGTGGCGCGCCGGGGCACTTGGCTCTGGTTGCGGCTCGTGCCTGCTATGACACGCTCATGGAGTGCGGCGTCGCTGCCAAGCGCGATCTCAGAAAGGGACGTATATCGCCGGCGGTTGAGCGCCTGATCGAGTGCAATATTCTGCTCTCGGGTGTTGGCTTTGAGAGCGGTGGCCTAGCGCTTGCCCATGCCATCGCCAACGGCCTGACGATTCTGCCCGAGTGCAAGGCCATGCATGGTGAGGCCGTGGCATTTGGCCTGGTGGTGCAGCTGCGCCTGGAGCGTGCGCCCGAGCTTGATCAGGTGCTCGAGTTTTGCCAGCGCGTCGGTCTGCCGACGACGCTCGCGGAGCTGGGCCTTGGCGGGATTTCCGATGCTGACCTGATGAGCGTTGCGGATGCGGCCTTTAGAAACGAACGCAATATGGCCAACGAGCAGGTCAAGGTGACCAAACAAAAGCTCGTGCAGCTCATGCGCGAGGCATAGTTTGGCGCTTGATTGATCTTGTGCAATCGAGACGGCGATAGGCCATGGGCTATTTGCCGCAAAGATGCTCCGCGTGTAATTTGCCCGAGGCGTGGGCCGATAGCGTATCATTATCTCTTGCTTGTTTGCACTGCTCAGGGAGGGGCCGCGCATGGCGCAGGAACACGATCTGTTTGATG
>CAJMSG010000071.1:0-8695 GCA_905216105.1 uncultured bacterium
GGCTTGTATCTGTATCGCTCGATGTATTACATGTGCACCTTCGACACGGTCAATATGCTCGGCTGGTTTGTGCGTGCAGTGCTCATCGTGGCGTTTTTGCCCGTTGGTCTGGGTGTGGCGCGCACGCTCACCGACCCTCGCTGGCGCCACACCAGCTAATTGGTGCAAGGGGGACAGGTCACTTTGCACCAAATGAGTTGCGGTGAAATAGGGACTGAATTGCTGTTTAAAGGGTCAAAACAGTCCGTATTCCACCGCAACTTAGGGGGTCGGGGATTATTGGTGCCCTGCATCTTCATAAACTCAACGCTTACGAAGCGCGGGGTTTTCGTGCTAGGCTGGTTCCACCACATAAGTAGTCGCAGACGCACGTATCACGGGCGGGCGAGATGAAGTCCCAGTAACTCCATCTCGCCCGCTCGTTTTTGTTGGCAGCGCCGCGGCGTAACACAGAAAGGACCATGCCCTTTATGCCTATCAACAAACGAGAGAGCCTGCTGTTCACCTTTATCATGTGCTTTTGCATGGTGCTCTGGATGAGCATCTACAACGTTGCCCTGCAGCATGGGGCCATCAACGGCGAGGTCGTTGCCGCTGCGTGGCTCGGCTTCCCCGTTGCCTATGTCTTTGCCATGTGCTGCGACTGGTTCGTCGCCAGCCCGCTCGCCAAGGGTTTTGCCTTTAGGTACTTGGTCACGCCGGGCAAGAGCTCGTCGCTCGCCATGACGCTCGCCGTCAGCTCCTGCATGGTCGTTCCCATGGTCATCATCATGTCGCTTTACGGTGCGTGCGAGGGCCCGTTCCACATGCCCGGCGGCCCGCTTGCCAATTTGCAGGCGCTGCCGATGATGTGGCTCGTCAACATTCCGCGCAACTTTATCATGGCCCTGCCCTGGAACCTGCTGGTGGCTGGTCCGGTTGCTCGTTTTGTCTTCCGCCGCGCCTTCCCCATGGGCACGGTCTTTGAAGAGCAGCATATGGAGCTCGTGCACATGCCGGGTGCTCCCGCCGCCGATGCCGTCAATGAAGTTGCCGAGGGCATGGACGTCGAGCCCGCCTGCTAGACAGCAGCTCAAAACCAAACCGCCAAACGGACCCGAGCAATTCCTTTTTTGTAGACGTTGTCGCGCGGCTACGGGCAGGAAAGGTCCCAACGGTTAACATATACTCCATATGGGTAAAGAGACCAAAGCGCTGCCGCGGGGCGGCGCTTTGCGTTTGAAAAACTAGCTCGTCTAAGAGGAACTAGCATGTTAGACCGTTTTACCGATCGCGCGCGTAAGGTCATGTCCATGGCCAAGCAAGAGGCGCTCGATCTTCATTCAAATAAGGTGGGTACCGAGCACCTGCTGCTCGCGCTTGCCAAGGAGGACGAGGGCATTGCCGCCGAGGCACTGCGCTCGCTCGACATCTCCTACGATGACATCATGGATACTCTCAAAGAGGTCCAGACCACCGTTCCCGAGCCCAGCGAGGAGACCGAGGCCGCTAAGCTCGCCTTTACGCCGCTCGTCATTAGCGTGATGGAGCGTTCATTCCGCGTGGCGCGCGAGAACAACCAGACCTACGTGTCGACCGAGCACTTGCTGATCGGTATCGTCGAAGAGGGCAACGGCATGGCCATGGACATCCTCATGCGCCTGGGTGTGTCGTCCGCCTCCATCAAAAAGGCTATCGAGAAACTCACCGCCAAGGACCAGGACAAGAAGCGTCCGCTCGCCGGCGCCGGTGCTGGTCGTCCCGGTGCGGGCCTGCCGTTCTTTAGCGGCTCGGATGCCTCTCAGCAAAAGGGGAGTGGCACCGATACGCTCAAGCAGTTCGCGACCAACCTCACGCAGAAGGCGCGCGACGGCGAGCTCGACCCTGTAATTGGTCGCGAAAAGGAAGTCCAGCGTATGATGGAAATTCTTTCGCGCCGCACCAAGAACAACCCGCTCATTCTGGGCGACCCCGGCGTGGGCAAGACGGCCATCGTCGAGGGCCTGGCGCAGCAGATCGCTGCCGGTAACGTGCCCGAGAACCTCATGAACCAGAATATCTGGACGCTCGACTTGCCGGGCCTCGTGGCGGGTGCCAAGTATCGCGGCGAGTTTGAGGAGCGCCTCAAGAACGTGATCCAGGAGGCGACCGAAGCCGACGACGTCATCTTGTTTATCGACGAGATGCACACCATCATCGGTGCCGGTTCTGCCGAGGGTTCTATCGATGCGAGCTCTATGCTCAAGCCCGTGCTCGCGCGCGGTGCTTTCCAGATCATCGGTGCCACCACGGCCGAGGAGTTCCGCAAGTACCTCACCAAGGACCCGGCCTTCGAGCGTCGCTTCCAGACCATTGATGTCGAGGAGCCGAGCGTCGAGGACACGGTCAAGATCCTGACCGCGCTCAAGCCGCGCTACGAGGAGCACCACCATGTGCGCTATACGCAGGGTGCTATCGAGGCCGCCGCGAACCTTTCCAACCGCTACATCCAGGATCGCTTCCTGCCCGATAAGGCCATCGACCTCATCGACGAGGCCGGTGCCCGCGCTCGCATCGCCGCGAATCGCGCGCCCGAGCCGGTGCGCGAGGCTGAGCATCGCATAGAGGAGCTCAGGGCCGCCGCGCAGGAGGCCACCGAGAGCGATGACATGAACAAGGCCGCCGAGATCACCGAGCAGCAGAAGGCCGCTGAGATTGAACTCGCCGAAGCCAAGGCCGCCTGGACTGCCGAGCTCGACGCCAGCCCGCTCACCATCGACGTGAGTCAGATTGCCGACATCGTGTCCGTGACCTCTGGCGTGCCGGTTTCCTCGCTCACCGAGAGCGAGAGCCGTCGCCTGCTGCAGACCGAAAGCGTGCTCAAGACCCGCATTATCGGCCAGGACGAGGCCGTCGAGGCCGTCGCCAAGGCCGTGCGCCGCAGCCGCTCGCCGCTCAAGGATCCGCGTCGCCCCGGCGGCAGCTTTATCTTCCTGGGTCCCACCGGCACGGGCAAGACCGAGCTCGCCAAGACGCTCGCCGAGTACCTCTTTGGCAGCAAGGATGCGCTCATCAGCTTCGATATGTCCGAGTTCGGTAGCGAGTTCGAGGTCTCCAAGCTCATCGGTAGCCCTCCGGGTTACGTCGGTCACGACGAGGGCGGCCAGCTCACCAAGGCCGTTCGTCGCCACCCGTACTCGGTTGTGCTGTTCGACGAGATCGAGAAGGCGCACCCCGATATCTTCAACATCTTGCTGCAGGTGCTGGAGGAGGGCCGCCTGACCGATAGCCAGGGCAAGACGGTCGACTTCCGCAACACCGTGATCATCATGACGTCCAACGTGGGCGCTCGCGAGATTGCGCAGGATGCGAGCGTGGGCTTTGGCACCACCGGCGAGCAGGGCCTCACGTCGAGTGAGATCCGCGGCCGTGCGATGGGCGAGCTCAAGCGCCTGTTCCGCCCCGAGCTGCTCAACCGTATCGACGACATCGTAGTGTTCCAGAAGCTCTCGGGCGAGAATCTCACCAAGATCGCTCACCTGCTGGTGGACGACCTGCGTCAGCGTTTGATTGCCAACGGCATGAACATCAAGCTCACCGATGCGGCCTATGACAAGATCGTGGCCGAGGGCACCGACCTCACCAACGGTGCGCGTCCGCTGCGCCGTGCTATTCAAAAGCTCATCGAGGACCCGCTGTCCGAGGAGCTTCTGGCCGGCGAGTGGGGCGAGGGGGATACCGTCCTGTGCGACGTGGCCGATGGCAAGTTTGTCTTTAGCCACGGCACGGGCGAGATCCCGGCACCGCGTCCGGCGGGCACGCTCGGTGGCGATACCGCCCCGGCGGCACCGCACACCGGCAACGCCGCGCCCGTGAGCGGCGGCGTGACCTCGGGCCCCGGCGGCATGATGCAAGCCGGCTCTGGTGCGCTGTAGGGATTAAACATACCTTGTATAACGGGGGCGTTTCCGATAAGGAGGCGCCCCCGTTTCTATTTAAATGTGCTTCAATCTGCTGTGCTATACTGAAATTGTGGTTCAGTATAGCAAAGGAGTTGATATGCCTACATCAATACTCGACACGCGGCCAGTTCAGATGAACGTGCGTATAGATCGCCAGCTCAAAGAGGCAGGAGACGCCGTACTGACTCATATTGGCATGACGCCGTCACAAGCTGTGAGGGAGCTGTGGCAGTACTTGACCGAGAACGGTCATATGCCCGTCGCAAAAAAGAATGATGACGAAGTCCTGCCTGACGACATACGATCGAAGGCGAGTTCGTCCCGCGTCTCGGAAGGGGCTGCGTTAATTTCGAATTTTTATGAGCGGTTCTCGATTCAGAGGCCGAGCCCCGATGAAGCCTTTGATTACGACGAGTTATACGATCAAATGATGAGCGAGAGATTCAGCGATTGGATCGAATTATGAGCGGCGTCGGAACGAAACGTGTGCTCAAGCTGTTGATCGACACGAACGTCTGGCTAGATTACTTTCTCGCTCGTACGAATGCGACCAGGCCGATAGTCGAGCTCCTTTCTCGCGCGGCGGAAGCGGAGGATATCGTCCTCTTCTCGTCCTCCCTGTCTGTCAAAGACGTCTATTACATTCTGGGGAGGACGATGAAGGCCGACGCCCGCCGTGAGGGGGCTCTCACTCCCGAAGCCATCGCCGGTGCCGACGAGACAGCGTGGGCGTGTATTCGCCTGATTCGGCAAAAGTCGATTATTGCCTCGGTCGGTGCAGACGAGGTCTTCGACTCCTTTGTGTTCAAGTATCATCACAACGACTTCGAGGACGACCTGATGCTGGGCGTCGCCAATCGCATTGATGCCGATTACGTCGTGACGGAGGACAAGAATCTTATTAAACATACCAATGGTGTATGCATTAACGTTCAACAGGCGTTGAGGCTGGTTGAAGGGTCCAACGTCCCTTCGGCGCGGCCCGTCTAAGCTGCTTTATCTTGATAAAGTGACGTTTCCTCACCGTTAGCCGATGATGCGAGGGCGCTTGGCGTTTTCGACTGGTTTATGCACGCAAAGTCTGGGAATATACAAGTCGCATGTCTTACTGTCTAACCAGTTGCGCCAAGGAGGCACCATGGATTACAAGATTACTGGCTACGAGCCCGCCCAGCTGTTCCATTTCTTTGAGGAGGTCAGCGCGATCCCCCGTGGGTCTGGTAACGAGAAGGGCATCAGCGATTTCCTGGTTGCGTTTGCCAAGGAGCGCGGCCTCGATGTGTACCAGGACGAGGTCTACAACGTCATCATTCGCAAGCCCGCTTCTGCCGGCGCCGAGAATGCCCCGACCGTGATGCTGCAGGGCCACATCGATATGGTGTGCGACAAGTTGGGCTCTGTTGAGCACGACTTTACGACCGACGGTATCGACCTGGTCGTCAAGGACGGCGTCCTCACCGCTAACGGCACCACCCTGGGCGCCGACAACGGTATCGCCGTCGCTCTGATGCTCACTGTTCTCGATGACGATTCGATCGTTCACCCCGCCCTCGAGTGCGTATTCACCACCGACGAGGAGACTGGCCTGGTCGGCGCCGAGACGCTCGACAAGTCCCAGATTAGCGCCCGCACCATGATTAACCTTGACTCCGAGGAAGAGGGCGTTGCCACCGTCAGCTGCGCCGGCGGCGTCGTTGTTACCTACACCTGCCCCATCGTGCGCGAGCACAAGACCGGCAGCACCTTCACGCTCGACATCTCCGGCCTACTGGGTGGTCATTCCGGCAACGATATCAACCTGGAGCGCGGCAACGGCAACCTCATCATGGCCCGCATCATCGACCGCCTGATGATCGCCGGCGAGCCCGCCATCGTTAGCTTTAACGGCGGCACTAAGGACAACGCCATCAACCGTGAGTGCAAGGCCGAGCTGGTTTACGCCGACCACGCTGCCGCCGAGGCCGCGGCCCAGATCGCAAAGGACATCATCGCCGACGTCACTGCCGAGCTCGAGGTCTTCGACCCCGGCTTTACCTGCACCGTCGAGATTGCCGACGACGCCGAGGTCGAGGCCATGGACCAGAAGTCCGCGCTTGCCCTCATCCGCGCCCTGCGTCTTGCCCCTAACGGCGTGATTCGCCGCAACGTTGCCACCGACGGCTCCGTCGAGGTTTCCTCCAACATCGGCGTGGTCGCCACTTCCGACGACCAGGTCAAGATCATGCTGTCCCCGCGCTCCTCGATCACCTCGCTGCAGAACGAGTTCAAGGACCGCCTGCAGACGCTGGCCGATGTCTTGGGCTTCGACGCCAAGTTCGAGTTCGAGTATCCCGGCTGGAGCTATGCCGAGCATTCGCCGGTCCGCGACATCTTCGTCGAGAGCTATCGCGAGCTCTTTGGCTCCGAGCTGCGCATCGAGTCCATTCACGCCGGCCTTGAGTGCGGCCTGTTTGCTGAGGCCCTGCACGGCCTGGACGCCATCGCCGTGGGCCCGACGCTCTCCGATGTCCACACCCCGGACGAGAGCATGGAGCTCGCTTCTGCCGAGCGCTTCTACGAGCTGCTCATCGACGTCCTCAAGCGCCTTGCCGCGTAAGGGTCGCGCTAGCAGCAGTTCGAGCCACGTGCTGGCGGATTGCAAATGACATTACGAGAGGGGGCATCCGAACTTTTGCGACGGGTGCCCCCCTCTTCTTTTAAGAAATGTGGATTGATTGGCGCCTAGCCCATATCCGCCTTGATGAGGTCGAGGGTGCGCTGGCAGTTTTCGCGGACGGGGCCGAGCATGTGCTCGCGCAGGTCCGCCATGCCGGGCAGGTCGGCGTATTCGTCCATGATCTCTTCCATGCAAATGGGCACCTCGTAGGCGAGGTCCATCATGGTCGCAAAGCAAAACTTCTCGGATAGCCCGGCATCGGTGAGCGCCGCCTCCAGCGCGGGGTCGCCCATACCGTGGTATCGGCGGATAGCGCCTGGACCGATGCGCCCCACTCGATTTTCGCCGCCAACGCTCATGGCAAGGCGCGCCCGGCGGCGCATACGCTCGTACGCCAAGCCCGATGCGACATCGTACATGGGTGCGAGCGCTGCGTTTGTGCCTTTGCCTAGGATGAGCGAGTAGTTTTTAGCGTGTGCGTCAGGCGCTCCGATAATGGCGTTATAGAACAACATATAGGTAAAAAGCACAAGATTCATGTGGTGGGGGACTGTGTTAATCAGTCGTTCTTGGATGTCTCGTGTGGTTGGTCCTCCGTCGGCGGTGTATTTCTGGCTTGGCAATACACCGAGCGCCTGGCAAAAGTCCTCCTGATGCAGCCTTTCGATATTCCCGCTGCTATTGACCATTCTGTCGTACCGTTCAACGACGAGCGCGGCTTCGTCTTCAAATGTGCAATAGGAGACGTTGGCAGTTGGAATGCCAACACGCCGAGCCGTTTTCATGCAGACGAATTCGTTTAAGGCCTGATGTTTGAACCCAACGACACCATTTTTGAAGATATGGGTAGTGGGGGATGACCCTAGACATTCGCACCATTGGCCATCATGCCAAGCTAGTGCAAATTTGCCTTGGTTGCCGCCCAGGGACCAGCTTTCGTTGGAGCCCATCCATGTCTCTCTTTCGTCATCGCGAATTGCTTTGAGCTTGTGAGCGATTTGAGAATTGGTAAGCGGGCGGTATGCCGAGACCCTGCCGCGGGCGGCGCCTAATTGATTGGTTCGACAAAACTGAACGGCCCCCGCGCAGTCAAGACCGATATGGCACAAGAGGGCGACGGGGTTGTTGGATGCAACGTCATACTCGGCGGCAATAGCGCGACGCTGCTCTTGACTGTCGGGCAAAAGGCCAAATAGGAACGGGCGGACGATGTTATGGCCATACGTGCGATTGGAAAGCGGCATTGTTAGCGATAGCGGTGCTCCGCGATAGGTTGGGGCGTATACAAAGCTGCAGAGTCCATGCTCGTCTTGCCGGAGAGTGCCTGCGATTTCGCCACAAATGAGGGTTGCAAGCTCCATCTCTGCCATTTATTTCACAACCTTACAGCCAAAGGAGAGGCCTGAAGTGCCGGAAAGGCCTTGCTCGGCTGCGATTTGGGCCAGCAAGGCACCATAGGAAGATGGCGTTCCCTGTCGAGCGGGTCGTCTGCCTACGCTTGGCTTTGGCAGGGCATTCGAGTTCGCGATAGGGAGGTCCGCTTTCGTCGTCGGATGTTCGGAGGGCGATGCGATGGAGTCGTTATCGCTTTGCGCAAAGAGACCTATGCCGAGTGCGTTAAAGACGGACAGCAACTTGTCGAGTCGAATGCCGGTGGCGTCTCCCAGCTCGAGCGATGCGAGCAGGCGCTCCGAAACACTGGCCGTTTTGGCGAGGGCGGCACGGGTGAGACCCTGAGCCTCGCGTGCCTGGCGCACGTAGATGCCAGCTTGGCGCGGTGTGGTGATGGGAAGGGTATTCACGACGATCTCCTAACGTGCAGACTTTTGCATATCAGTATGACATGCAAAAGTCTGCACGAAAAGGCCTCATGCAAAACTTTGCATGAGGCCTTGTACTGGCGTTGAGTTTTGAGCGATTGTGTTTGGCGTTACAGCGCCAAAATCCCCAGATGCTCAAGCAAGATCTTAAGTCCGATGAGGATGAGCACGATGCCGCCCACGATGGTGGCAGGTTTTTCGTAGCGCGCGCCAAAGGTGTGGCCGATCGCTACGCCGGCGACGGAGAAGATAAACGTTGTGACGCCGATAAGCGATACAGCGGGAACGATGTCGACCGA
>CAJMSG010000072.1:0-8599 GCA_905216105.1 uncultured bacterium
ATGCAAGCCTCGTGGAATAGATGAGCCGGATCCGCGTGCGTAGAGCACCGGACCCGGCTCTTTTATAATGATGCGAACCGTTCTGCATTTCGAGAGCCGAGATTTGAAGGGAGCGCCGCGTGCGCGTACTCAAACGAGCCCTAGCGATCGTGTATCTTGCCGCCACCATCGTGGCGCTGGGTACGCTTGTCTGCCAGTTTTGGGGGCCGTATACGTATCGCTTTATGCTGCTGATGCGCGACCCCATGCCGCGCATCGTCGTGACAGCGTGCGCCGGCGTCGTGGCGTTTGGCGTACTGCTGAGCTTTTTCCGCCTGATGTTCGCCCGTCGCGAGCCGTCCTGCGTGCATCCGGCGGGGGAGCGCAATATCGAGGTTACCCTTGCGGCGCTTTCTTCGTGCGCCAGGGTTGCTGCCGAGCGCGACGACCGCGTGATGGTCGAGCATGTCGAGGCCCGCGTCCAAGGCCCCGACGATTCGCACGTCCGTTTTAAGGTCGAGGCTATCGCGCTTGACGATAAGGACGTGGCATCTCTGGCTACCGCGATGCAGCAGCGCATCGAAGAAGCCTGCGATACCATGCTCGGCGCGCCGGGTACGACCGCGCGCGTCCGTTTTTTGCCGTCCAAGACTACCGTCCAGACCGTGGAGGTTTCCGGTGAGTGATACCAATCAAGATAAGACCGCTCGTACGCCGCGTCTGACGATTGACCAGAGCGCCACGCCGGCGAGCGAACCTGTTGATTCCAAAGCAGAGGCAACCGAGTTACAAGAAGCGGCAGCCGCGGATTTTGACGAGGCTGTGGGTCTCATCAAGGGTACGGGCGCTGCCATCTGGAGCTATGCGGTGCGTCATCCCAACACCACGCTCGGCGCCGTCGCCGGCTTTATCCTCGCCGTGTTGGTGCTCACGTTGGGCCTGTGGGACACGCTCGTCATTGCATTCTTCGTGCTGATCGGCGCTGTGATCGGCCAAATTCGCGACGGCGAGAACGGGATCGTCAACTTCTTCGGCCGTTTGTTTAGCGGCCGCTAATATGTATTCGACTGTCGCATCCGCGGCAGGCATAAGGAGGAACCATGGCTTTTAATACGAAGGTCGATGTAGCCGATACCGAGCTCGAGGAGAACGAGGCGGTCGTCGCCGAAGCTGAGGATGTGACACTCGAGAATGAGGCTCTCGTCGAGGCCGAGTCCGATACGGATGAGGACGACGAGGAAGCGGATGAGTCCGAGGACTCGCTGACCTATTCCAACGGCGTGATCGAGAAGATCGTTGCCATGGCCACCCGCGAGGTTCCGCACGTTCTGGGCATGAAGGGTAACCTCATGCACTTTGTGCAGGAGCAGTTTGGTGCCGAGAATCTGACCAAGGGCGTGACGGTCGAGGTCACCGACGATAATCGCGTGGTCGTCAACATCTCCGTCATCATCGAGTACGGCGCCTATGCGCCCGCGATCTTCGACGATGTCAAGGCGCGTGTCACCGAGCGCCTTGCCGCGATGACCGGCCTTGAGGTGGCGGGCGTCAACCTGCGCATCGAGGATGTCATCACCCCCGAGGAGTACGAGCATCGCACCAGCCAGCACGAATAACCTTCCAAAAGGGGACAGGTTTGTTTTGGCAGGTTTTATCTGCGAAAACGTTAAACGGCCGACCGCGCAAGCAAAAGTGTGGCCGGCCGTTATTTGTATGCCCCCCGATGTAGGCATACCGCTCGTCTAACTAGGGGTTGCAATCGTCGCGTTCCGCGTTACCCTAATGGGCGCATTGTTTCCAAATTGTTAACGAGGGGTTGCCGTAATGGCTGACGAGCACGAAACAGAAAGCAAGGCATGGGCGATTGAGGCCGCCGCGGCAGAGGCGGCATCGCGTGCTGCCGAGGAGATGCATCGTCCTCCCGTGGTGCCGATGGAGCGCGTGGTCGATCGCACCGATATCGAGCGCGGCGAGCGTGCCGGCCAAAAGCGCAGCCAGGAGCCGGGCTTCCCGCGCTTTTTTGCCGAGCTCAATCTGGGTCTGATTCTTACGGCCTTTGCCATCGTTGCGTTTAAAACCCCTAATCACTTTGCTTTTGGCGGCACCTCGGGCATGTCGGTCATTCTGTCCACGCTGTTCCCGACTCTGCCCGTCGGCGTCTTTATGTGGATTATCAACGCGGTTCTCGTCGTTTTGGGCTTTATCTTTTTGGAGCGCAAGGCGATTCTTTGGAGCGTCTTCGCCTCGTTTGCGCTGTCCGCCTATGTTTCGCTGTTTGAGCTCTTTATTCCGACCGATGTCTCGATGACGGGCGATATGTGGCTCGATCTGTGCTTTGCCGTCATCTTGCCGGCGCTCGGCAGCGCTATTGTCTTTGACATTGGCGCCTCGACGGGTGGCACGGACATTCTTGCCATGATCCTCAAGCGCCGCACGACGCTCGAGATTGGCCGTGCCCTACTGCTGGTCGATATCGGCATCGTGACCATCGCGGCCTTCTTGTACGGCCCGCGCGTTGGTCTGTACTGCGTGCTCGGCCTGTTTGCCAAGACGCTTGTGGTCGACAAAGCCATTGAGAGCATTCACCTGCGCAAAGTCTGCACGGTCATTTGTTCCGAGCCCCTTAAGGTCGAGGAGTTTATCGTCAAGCATCTCAACCGCACGGCGACCATCAGCCGCGGCTACGGTGCCTTCTCGGGCAAGTGCGTGACGGTGATTATGAGCGTGCTGAGCCGTCGCGAGGCCGTGCAGCTGCGCCGTTATGCGCGCGAGGTCGATCCGGGTGCCTTTATCACGATCGTCGACAGCTCCGAGATCGTCGGCAAGGGCTTCCGCGGAACGAACTAGCACAGACGTATTTAACGAACCGCCTGCTGGCGCCGTGTATCTTGCAAATCGGTCATCTTTGAGTATTTGATCCCACATTGGGCGATAATGATGCTAAAGACATCGTTTGCGATCCAAGTGATTCGTTCAAGATACGAAGGGATGATTCTATGTTCTGCTCGCAGTGTGGCGCCCCCATGGGCGATAACGACAAGTTCTGCGGCGCGTGTGGTGCTCCTAATGCCGGTGCCGCTGGCCCCGCTCCCCAGGGACAGCCCCAGCCCCAGCAGTTTGTTCCGCAACCGCCCGTGGCGAATGCGCCAAAGGGCTGTGTGGCTCAGGCGTTCCAAGATATGACCAAGACTCCGGGCGTGCTTCAGCGTGTATGCCAAATCGCGTTTTTGCCGGCGCTGATTTGCGTTGTGTCGGTGCTCGTGTTGTTTATTCCCGTTATTGGCGGCATTGCGGCTGCCATCGGCTTTTTGGCAGCTTGCATTGCGAGCGTGTGCGGTTCGGGCTTTGGTATCGAGTGGGGTCGCGATCTGTCGCTTAAGGTCGATGACGGCATGGACCGTCCACTCATGCGTTCCACGTCGTTTGGTCTCGGAGTCTTTTCGAGCGTTATTTCGCTCGTGCTCGAGGTTATCGCTGCCATTCCCGTTATCGGTGTAGTGCTTTCGCTGGTGGAGGGCGTGGTAATTGGCGCCGCGGGCTCGTATTCTTATTATGGCTCTTATGCGCTCGAGGCTGCGCTGTTCGGTTCGCTCGGCCTGCTTGTCCTGGCGCTAATTGCCTCGGCGATTCTGGGTGTCTTCTTTAAGATGTTCGCCGACATCGCCGTGATGCACTTTGCGGTGACCGGTCGCGTCGAGAGCGCGTTTTCGCTCGATAAGGTCTGGGCGGCGTTTAAGCACAACAAGACCAAGCTGTTCTGTGCTTCGTTCCTTCCCGAGTTTTTGACGGGCCTGGTCGCCAACGTTGTCACCTGGATCCTGACGTTCGTCTTTGGCACCATTGCCTCTGTCGGTATGTATAGCTACTACTACCGTCCTACGGCTATTGAGGCGCTTGTTACCGGCGGTGGCATCACGCTCGTATTGTTCTTGGTGCTGACGGCGTTTGTCACGGTATTCCTCACGGTCTTTGGCAAGATGCTCAAGCACCGTGCCGTTGGCTATTGGGTTGCGCGCTACGCAAGCGAGTGGGCCGACGAGGACAAGGACGACGTCCTGACTTTTGTGCTGCCGTTTGAGAAGAAGTCTGCTCCGGCTGGTTTTAGCGCCGACGCAGCGCCCGTATCCGATTCCGCTGCGGCGCCGGCGCCTGCGCCCGAGCCCGAGCCCGCGCCTGCGCCCGAGCCCGAGCCCGCGCCCGCGCCTGCGCCCGAGCCCGAGCCCGCGCCCGTGCCTGAGCCTGAGCCTGAGCCCGCGCCCGTGCCTGAGCCCGAGCCCGCGCCCATGCCGGAACCGGAGCCCGAGCCTGCACCTGAGCCCGAGCCTGCACCAAGCTCCGACGAGGACCCGCAGGACGAGTAGCCCTGCCGCCTGCCATTTGGGGACGGGGTAGAAACGGTAGAAATAGCGCTTGACAAATGAGCGGGGGCGGACGTGTCGAAACGTCCGCCCCCGCTTTGACATCGCGATGTGGCTATGACTGCGAGATGCCAGCGAATCGATTACTCGTCGTGCTTATCCTCGTGACGAGCGGCGGCGCGGGCTTCGTGGATGCCCTTGATTGCGGCATGGCGAGCCGTGCGGGCATCATGGATGGCGTCACGGGCCTCGGCGGTCGTCGCCTTGGCAGAGCGCAACTTGGCGGCCAGATCGGGGTTGGTTTCGGCGACCGCGGTAATCGTGGGGCCGTCGAGCTCCTCTTGCGTGGGCTCGGCCAAAAAGTCGATGGCATACTGGGCGGCCACCATGGAGCCCTTTGCCAGCACAGTTTCGTCGATCTTGTAGAAGCAGGAATGTTGGGCGTACGTGGCGCCAATCTTGGGGTTGCGCGTACCTACAAAGGCGAGCACGCCCGGTACGCGGCGCAGGTACTCCGAAAAATCCTCGCCCGAAAGCGTGCCGCGGTAATGGCCTTGGCCGGTGGGGCCCAAGCATTTGATTACTGCCTGGCGGCAGCGCTCGCTCGAGGCGGCATCGTTTTCGACCTTGTAGTTGGCGATGGTGTAGTCGGTGAGCTTTGCCTCGGCGCCCAAGGCGGCCGCGGTATGCTCCACGATGCGGCGCATGAGCTCCGGCATTTCCTCGTGGGTCGAATCGCCGTAGGTGCGCACCGTGCCGGCGAGGTAGGCCGTGCCGGCGATAACGTTGCGCGCGGTGCCGCCGTGCAGCTCGCCGACGGTGATGACAGCCGGCTCGTAGGGGCTGATCTCGCGCGAAACGATGGTCTGCAGAGCGTTGACGATCTCGGCGGCAACCATGACGGCGTCGTGGCCGCGCTGGGGCATGGCGCCGTGGCACGAGGTGCCGCGGACATCGATGCGGAACCAGTCGGTATTGGCCATGCGCGGTCCGGGCTCGCAGCTCACGGTGCCGGCGTCGACCTCACTCCAGATGTGCGCGGCGTAGGCGCCATCGACGCCGTCGAGCACGCCCGTGCCGATCATGAGCTTGGCGCCCTGGCCGTTTTCCTCGCTGGGCTGGAAGACGATGCGGACCTCGCCGTGGATGTCGTCGGTCATATGGCGCAGGATTTGCAGCGTGCCGAGCATCATGGCGATGTGGCAGTCATGGCCGCAGGCGTGCATGCAGCCCTCGTTGACGCTGGCGAACTCTTCGCCGGTCTGCTCGGTGACGGGCAGGGCGTCGATGTCGGCGCGCAGAAGGATGCGGCGGCGCGGCGTGCCGTCCTCGCGATAGGCATCCGGCGCGGTACCGCGAAGCGTTGCCACCAAGCCGGTTTTGAGCGGACGCTCGTAGGGGATATTCATGGCGTCGAGCTGGTTGGCGATGTCGGAGGTCGTGCGCTCCTCGGCGAGGCTCAGCTCCGGGTGCTTATGGAAGTGGCGGCGCTGCTTGATGATATAGGGTTCAAACTCGGTAGCGATATCTTTGATGGCTGCGGTGACATCGTCAGCCGCGCGAGCCTCGGTCGCCGCCATAATCTGCTGTGCCTTGGTCTTCGTCATGGTCGATTTGCTCCTTGCTGGGTTGATCGCAAAATCGTACAGGCTCTCTCCAGTATGCCACCTGCCGCTAGGGCTGGTAAAGTTGCCGTTTGCCGCTTGGGGTTTTGTTACAAGGGCGGGGGAGTACACTCGGGGGTGTTGAATTTCCTGCCAGAGATGGGGATGCCCATGCAACATATCGATCGGATTATCCGCTCCAAGAACGTCTTTACCGCGCAAGACGGCATCGATACCGCCCGCGAGCTGGCGATTGCCATTGCAGGCGACCGTATCGTCGCAGTCGGTGCGCCCGATGACGTGATCGCCGCCGCTCCTGCCGCTACGCCGGTTATCGACTACGGTGAGCAGTTTGTCTGCCCCGGTTTCCATGACGCTCATCTGCACTTCTTCCATACCTCGGTCGGCTCCTCGCCGTACATGCTCATGGATATGGGTACGTCCGAGGCAGCGCTCGTGCAGCATGCGCTTGAGTTTTCCCAGGGCCTGCCCGACGACGCTTGGGTGGTGACGCAGGGCTGGCGCGACTACCGCTGGGACCCGCCCGAGCATCCTACCAAGGCATCGCTCGATGCGGCCTTCCCCGATCGCCCCTGCGTTATGTATTCGGGCGACGGGCACACGCTGTGGCTCAACAGCCGCGCACTCGAGGCGCTCGGCGTCACGCGCGACAGCGAGCCTCCGGCGGGCGGTAGCTACGACAAGGATGCAAACGGCGAGCTCACGGGTATCGCTCACGAGGCAGCTGCTATGCAGCTGCTTCCGCGTTGCCTTGAGTGGCTGGGGGAGGATCGCATTGCAAGCGCTTACGCCGATCAAATGAGGCGTATGGCCGAGCAGGGCATCACCTCGATCTGCGACATGTCGCTCATGCCCATGCCGGGCTGCGATTTTATCCGCGACGACGTCTATGACAAGCTGCAAACAGCCGGCAAGCTGGGCATTCGTGCCCATCTGTTCCCCACACTGCTGGATGACCAGTCGCGCTTAGAAGAACTGCAGATCCGCTACGCGAACAACGCGCTGCTTTCGGCGCCTGGTTTTAAGCAGTTCTTCGACGGCGTCTCGAGCGAGCACACGGCATATCTCACCGAGCCCTATACCAATCCGCGCTTCCCGGGCGACCAGGGCCGTCTGACAGTTCCTGCCGAGCGCATGCGTAAGCTGGTTCTGGCGGCTGCGGAGCGCGGCCACACTGTGCGTATCCACGTCATCGGCGATGGTGCGATTCATGCCGCGCTGGATATCTTCGAGGAGGCCGCCGACCTGTACGGCCTGCCCCAGCACGGCCATAACACACTCGAGCATCTGGAGAACCTCCTGCCCGAGGACATCGACCGCCTGCGCAAGCTCAACGTGGTCGCCTCGAGCCAACCCTGCCATATCACGCTCGACCCGGGTGGTCCGGAGCGCGACCTGGGCTTGGAGCGCAGCCGCATCATGTGGCCGTTTGCGACCTATAAACAGCGCGGCATTCGCCAAGCCTTCGGTACCGACAGCCCTATCACGCCTGTTACTAGCATGAACGTGCTCTACACGGCTATCACGCGCCAAGACCCCAAAAGCCACTGGCCCGAGGGCGGCTGGCTGTCGAGCGAGCGTATCGATGCGGCAACGGCTCTGCGCAACTATACCCTGGGCAGCGCCTATGCAGCGGGCGACGAGCAAAACCTCGGCAGCCTGGAACCCGGCAAATACGCCGACCTGGTAGTCCTGGACCAAAACCCGCTCACCATCGACCCCCAAGAGCTCCAAGCCACCAAAGTCCAAGCCACCTACCTAGCTGGCAACCTGGTCTACGAGCGCTAATATTCATGTCGTACCGTTAAACGCGGCTCGTGCAGCCTATTTTGTGATGGCGCTCGAGCCGCGTTTGTTTGCAAATGGGCGGGGTCGTTAGGAACGTCCCCGCCCTGCTTGATTTGGGCGCGGGGCGGAGGCGCCGCTGCCCCGCGCCCAATTTGGACAGCAGCAATGCTATCTCTAGGTGTTTTGCATACTTTCCATTACGAATTGCATAAAAAGGTTGGGATGTTCTTCCTGATACTGATGTACCCCCGCCCGTGCCGTGCAAAAAACGGAGTATTCAGCACCGCGAGCTCTGCCTGTGCCGCTGCGGCTGAGTAACGTTGCAGAGATTGACGTCATTTTGTGCTCCGGTGCGGCGTGAGGCATGCCTTTCTGTCCTGACGGGGTTTGCCTGCCGACCAAAATCGCCGGCCGAAGGCGTCCTTGGGACCAATATGGTGTGTCCGGCACGTATGCAGCCGTCCTAGTCTGCTGAATACTCCCAAAAATGCACGGTGCTCCCCAGGGGACCCGTGCGCGCAGCGAAAACCATGCACATGTCGCTATCCGCATCGCCATTTTGCTGCACTGACTTTTCTGAATGCCGGGCCCGAATTAGTTAACCTGCCTCCCGTGTGGCTCCGGAGGGGCGGGGCATAAGGTTTATCGCGAGTTCCGCACGAGCCGAAGGCCACTTAATGTGGCCTTCGTGCGAGCAGGACTGCCCGAGCAGGAAACCTTATGCCCCGCCCCTCCGGAGCCACACGGGAGGCATCGCTAAGTTATCCCCCGGCATTCAGAAAATCTAAGTGCCAAAAAATAAGATTTTTTGACTCCGTGTTGTATAACCCGCCATTCGTGGGTACCATT
>CAJMSG010000073.1:0-8529 GCA_905216105.1 uncultured bacterium
CAATAGAGAATCTTACCCGGGAGCACCTAGACTTGCCCCCGCGCAACTTGCGGACGATATATACCTTACCTACCGACGAACCCAACTGAGGTGCCGCGCTCGGCGACCGATACATACATACGCTTGAACGGTATTTACTACCGTTCACCGAATTCATTGACAAATGATTCGACAGACAGTATGTATCGACGAGGTGAGATATCAGTCTTCGTCAACCCGCAGGATAGCAGTGTTGTTCACCATGGCTAGTCAAACGTTTTAGCGTTAATAAAACCCGAAATCGGCAGGTAATCACCGCGAAACAAATGATTGAAAATTGACCAATCATGTATATCAGTTGTTTAGAAGCGCGTTTAGTTTTCGGATCGGCTGGCCGATGCCTGGGCGCGTTCGGCATTCCATGCAACAAGTGCCTCGTGGACCGCTTTGGCGACATCGGCCGGAACGCCTCGAACTTCTGCAATCTCCTGCTCGCTTGCCGCGCGCAAACGCTTCATCGAGCCAAAATGGCGCATAATGGCACGTTTTCTGGTGGGTCCCACGCCCGGAACGTCGTCAAGCACCGAAACCGTCATAGCCTTATCGCGCAACTCGCGGTGGAAGGTAATCGCAAATCGGTGGGATTCATCGCGAACCTGCTTGATTAGATAAAGCGAAGCGGAGCCGGTCGGCAGCACGACGGGAGTCTCGTCCCACGGCACGAAAACCTCCTCATCGGCCTTTGCCAAGCCACAAACTGGTATATCGAGACCGAGTGCCTCGAGTTGCTTAATTGCAGCGGTCAATTGCGGCTTGCCGCCATCGACTACGAGCAAATCGGGGCGCGAGCCAAAGCGCTCGTCCGCCATGCGCTCGGGAGCATAGCGACGCCCCAGAACCTCGGACATCGATACGAAGTCGTTCGCCTCGTCCAATTCGGCCTGAATTTTAAAGCGACGATACTGGCCCTTGTCGGCACGGCCGTTGGTAAATACCACCATCGAAGCGACGGTAAAGGTGCCGTGCAACGTCGAGATATCGAAGCACTCGATGCGCAACGGCGGCGCAGGCAGCGCCAGCGCGCTTTCGAGCTCCAGGAGCGCCTGATTGGTGCGATCGTCAGCATACCCCGTGCGCATCATGTAGCGCATGAGGGCATGGCGCGCATTTTTGGAAGCCATATCGAGCAGGCGGTGCTTTTCGCCGCGCTGCGGCCTATGGAGATGGCAAGAGCGTTCGCGCTTGGCCGCAAGCCACTCCCCCAACGCTTCGGCATCCTCAAGCTCGACAGAGAGATTGATCTCGGCTGGAATATCAGCCGTCTCGTCGTAATAGCGCTTAAGAAAGCCAGATTGAAGCTCTTCCTCGTCGACATCCAGGCCTTTATCGAGGATGAACTCACAAGTTCGAACCGTTCGGCCCTCGCGAACGACAAAGACACAGGCGGCAGAGATAGTCTCTTCGCGATAGAAGCCGATGACGTCGATATCGACGCTTGATGGAAAAACGACCTGTTGGCGATCGTCCAGGCCCCTAATGACTTCCAGGCGACGCTTGACGCGCGCCGCACGCTCAAAATCGAGCGTCTCGGCTGCCTCCGTCATCTCGGACGTAAGCTCGTCGACGACATCCTTGCGATGGCCCGACAAGAAACGTTCGACACGCTTGACGTTCTTGGCATAGTCGGCAGGGGAAATCGCACCGACGCATGCGCCCGGCCCGCGCCCGACATGGTAGTCAAAGCAGGGACGCCCGTTTTGCGCGCAAATCATATTGACGATGTCTTCTTCGCCCTTATGAGATTCGACGATGCGGCGGCAGCGGCGCCATTCCGCACAGGATGCCGAGCAAATAGGAATAACCTTGCGTAGCGTATCGATGGTCTCACGCGCCGCACGGCTATCGGTATAGGGGCCAAAATAGCGCGTTCCCGGTTTATGACGCTCTCGCGTGTATTTAATAGCCGGAAACAAGTCGCTCTTGGTAATGGCGATAAAGGGATAGCTTTTATCGTCTTTGAGATCGACGTTAAAGTACGGATGGTACTGGCCAATCAGATTGCGCTCGAGCACCAATGCCTCGTGCTCGGTCTCCACCACGATATAGTCGAAGCTCGCCACCAGCTGCATCATGAGCGGGATCTTTTGACGCTCGTCCTGCAGCGTCACGTATTGACGCATACGGGCACGCAAGTTTTTTGCCTTGCCCACATAGATGACATCGCCCTTGGCATCTTTCCAAAGGTAGCAGCCGGGCTGCGTGGGAACGCGCGAAACCTGTTCGGCAAGTGTCGGAATGTTGTCGTGACCGGCCACGCGCACCTACTTGCGACGAAGCAGCGCCGAGACCTCGGGCATCTTAAAGACGACGGCAAGGCCAAAAGTAACGGCGAGCGAGACGACGCCTGCAACGCAAACGTAGCCCAGGGTGATCAGGATCGAGCCGCCAAGCGCCCCGACAAAATGCTCAAGTGCCCACATGACGCCGGTGCCCGCAGCAGCGCCCAGGCCGCCGAACAAAAGACCAAAGAAACCGCCGTGCAGAATAGACTTGACCTGAAGACCGTGGAGGCGACGGCGCAGCCACCACAGCGAGCAGCCGACCAAGATCACGTAGTCGACGACATAGGAAAGCGCGATCGCCGGCATGCCGTAGCCCAGCATCACGCCAAACAGCAGCACCGAACCGGCCTGGCCGATGGCGGAATACAGGCAATAGCGGCTATACGGTTTCATGTCGAGCAGGGCCGAGAAGCTCTTCTGCATCAGCACGACCACGCCGTAGAGCGGCAGGGAAAGTGCCAGATAGATAAGGAACTCCGACACCAGCGCCACACCGGATTCATCGAACTTGCCGGCACAGTAGATCATGTTGAGCGGACGGGCGAAGACGATCAGGTACATCGCAAACGGAATCAGGAAGAAGAGCATCTGGGCGACACCGCGCGAAATGCCCGTGCGGACGCTGTCGTAATCCTTCTCCTGCGCATCGTGAGAGAGTTCGGTATAGAGCGCCGTCGAAAGCGAGGCGGCAATCAGCGCATAGGGCAGCGTATACCACAGGCGCGCATACGCGATGACGGAAGGGCCAGTCTCGGGCTGCACCACCAGTGCGGCGGCATTCGTGATGGAGGTCGAGACAAACATGCACACCGTGGCGAGCAGCGTCGGAATACCGAGCGCAATCGTCTGACGCAGCGCGGGATCCTTAAAGTCGATATGGATATGCGGATGCACGCCGTGCTTGCCAAGCGCGGGGATCTGGCAGGCCATCTGAACAAAGACGCCGAGGGTCGTACCAGCTGCGATCAAGATGATGCCGGCCTGCTCGCCAAATTGCGCAGATACGGGCGCAAAGCCCATAAAGCTGGCAATGACGATGACATTGTTGAGGACCGGGGCAAACGTCGACCAGAAGTAGTCGCGGTGTGCGTTGAGAACGCCCGAGAAGACCGAGCCCAGGCCGTAAAACAGAATCTGGATAGCAAAGAAACGGAACATGAACGCTGCGGTATCCATGCTACCGCCATCGCCCGAAAGGAACGACTGCGTCCAGATAAAGCCGGGAGCAAAGACGGTGCCAAGCACCGAGATGCCACCCAACAGCAAAAGCAGGATGCCAAGCAGGTTACCGACATACTCGTTTGATGCCTCGCGGCCCTGCTCGCGCCTCACGCCCATATACACCGGCAAAAACGCCGTGACGAGCATGCCGCCCATCACGAGCTCGTAGAGCATATTGGGCAGGTTGTTGGCGACCTGATAGGAGGACGAGAGCAGCGACATGCCGATGGCGGCGGCCATGGCCCACGTGCGGATAAACCCGGTGACGCGCGACACGATGGTCAGGACGGTCATGAGGCCGGCAGAACGACCTACCGTGGAGTAGTCCGACGAACCCATATCGTCTACATCTTCCCGAGAGTCCTCATGGACCTCGTCTTGCGGCAGGGAGTCGTCCACTGCGGCAAAGGAACCGGTCATCGCAAAGGGGTCGTCGACCAAAACGGCGTCGTCGGCAGATGCGATGTCATCGCTGGTCGGCATGACATTACCGGACGCGGCATCGTTATCAAATATGGCATGGTCGCCAAACACCGTATCAACCTCTTTGGCGGCGACGGTTCGGGCAGAAAACGAGAGAGGATCCCAGTCGTCATCGCCGTCGATGGCCACGCCCTCGACGGGATCGGTCGAACCAAGCGGTGACCATTCATCATCCGAAAGAAGCGGTTCGCCATCATTATGAGCCGCTGGCTTAGCGGAGCGAGTAGCAGGAGCGCCCTGCGGCGTGCTCTTTCCCTGGGCAGCCATCAAGAATACCGCCGTCTCATCGGGACGCGGCGCACGAGGCGCCTCGGAGGCAGCCGGCATCACGTCGGCACCAGATTGGGCGGCAGCCAAAAAGACGGCCGTCTCATCGGGACGAGCCGAAGAAAGAACCGTACGGGGAAGCGCCGTGCCGGCACCGGCGGCACGCAAGTACACGGCCGTCTCGCCCGGGTCAGCGGCAGCGGACCAGGCGTTTCGAATCTCGTTATCGAACGAAGCAGCCTCGGGCGCGGGCGCCTGAGGAGCCGACCCTTTTGCAAAGTGAGCTCCGCGCTTTGATTCTTCCTGCGGCATCGCTCAGTCCTCTCTCGTGATCGGGGCAACCGTCGCCCCGCAAAATGCAACTAAGTCATCGGGAGCAAGCTCAAGCTGATAGCCGCGCTTGCCACCCGAGATAAAAATGGTATCCCAAAGGACGCATGTCTCATCGATCAGCGTCCGGAAGCGTTTTTTCATACCGACCGGGCTGCAACCGCCGCGGACATACCCCGTCGCGGCAAGCAAATCTTTGACATGCATCATGGTCAGCGACTTTTCGCCTGCGGCGCGCGCGGCGGCCTTGAGGTCGAGCTCGTCGGCAACGGGAATGCAGCACACGACATGGTCGTTGGACGGCGTCGTGCAGACCAGAGTCTTAAATCCCTGACCGGGCTCCTCGCCAAGCTGCTCGGAAATCGCGACGCCCAGACCTGACGATTCATCGCCATCGTCTTCGTACGTATGGAGAACATAGGAGATGCCGGCGCTTTCCAGCTCGCGCATCGCATTGGTTTTTGGCGTCTTAACAGCCTTTGCCATGGCACATCCTTTCCCTCGCAGAGCGACGCAAGGATTAAGTATAGGGCCAATTCCGCCGCATATGCCATCTCGACACACAGAAGCGCCACCGAATCAGAAGGAATCGGTGGCGCTTCGGTACTACAACGTCTCTTTACTGTGCGTCGAGCTGCGCCTGACGCTCACGGTCGCGTTTGAGCAGCGGAGCCAAGAACTTGCCCGTGTAGCTCTGCGGACACGCCGCGACTTGCTCCGGTGTGCCCGAGACCACGACGGTTCCGCCACCGTTGCCGCCCTCGGGGCCCATATCGATCAAGCGGTCGGCAACCTTGATGACGTCAAGGTTGTGCTCAATCACCAGAACCGTGTTGCCCGCATCGACCAGGCGCTGCAACACGTCGAGCAGCTGGCGAACATCCTCAAAATGAAGGCCGGTTGTGGGCTCGTCCAAAATGTAGAATGTCTTGCCTGTCTGACGACGATGAAGCTCCTTGGCGAGCTTCACGCGCTGCGCCTCGCCGCCCGAAAGCGTCGTAGCGGGCTGGCCCAAGCTCACGTAGCCCAGACCCACGTCATATAGGGTCTGCAGTTTGCGCTTAATCTGCGGGATATTCCCAAAGAAAGCCAGTGCTTCGGTGACACTCATGTCGAGCACGTCCGAGATTGTCTTGCCGCGGTAGGTAACCTCGAGTGTCTCGCGGTTATAACGTTTGCCGCCACATACCTCACAGGGGACATAGATATCGGGAAGGAAGTGCATCTCGATCTTGATCTGGCCATCGCCCTTGCACGCCTCGCAGCGACCGCCGCTTACGTTAAAGGAGAAACGTCCCGGCGAGTAGCCGCGCGCCTTCGACTCAGGCGTGCTTGCAAATAGCGCACGCAGATCATCCCACAGGCCAATATAGGTCGCAGGGTTCGAGCGCGGCGTGCGACCGATCGGCGACTGGTCGATATCGATTACCTTATCGATGCACTCGATGCCCTCAATCTTCTTGTACGGCCCCACGGGACGCGTCGAACGATGGATGGCATTCGTAAGCGCGGGCGCAATCGTATCGGTGACCAGGGAGCTCTTGCCCGATCCCGAAACACCGGTAACGACTGTGAGCGTACCGAACTCAATCTTGGCGGTAACGTTTTTGAGGTTGTTAGCGCGGGCGCCCGTGATCTTAAGACAGCCGCGGCCGGGCTTGCGGCGCTCATCGGGCACGCGGATCATCCGCTTGCCGGTCAAATAAGCACCCGTCATGGAATCGGGGCACGCCATGATATCGGCAGGCGTTCCTGCAGCGACCACGTGTCCGCCGTTAACGCCCGCACCGGGACCCATATCGATCACGTAGTCGGCAGCGCGAATTGTATCTTCGTCGTGCTCGACGACGATAACGGTATTACCGATATCGCGCAAGCGCTCGAGCGTCTTGATCAGGCGCTCGTTATCGCGTTGGTGAAGGCCGATCGACGGCTCGTCCAGAATGTACAGAACGCCCATGAGGCCGGCGCCGATCTGCGTTGCCAGGCGAATACGCTGGGCCTCGCCGCCGGAAAGCGTCGCCGAGGCGCGATCAAGCGTCAGATAGTCGAGTCCGACATCGACCAGAAAACGCAGGCGCTCCAGGATTTCCTTGACGATGCGCCCGCCGATAAACTGCTGACGCTCGGTAAGCTCCAGGCCCTCAAAAAACTCGAGCGACTCGCGACACGACAGGCAGCAGACATCGTAAATGGACTTGCCGCCCACGGTGACGGCAAGCATCTCGGGACGCAGGCGAGCACCGTGACAGCTCGAACATGGCTCTTCGCGAATGTATTTCTCCAAGCGAGCCCTGGTGTTCTCGTTCGTCGTCTCGTTGTAGCGCTCGTACAGGATGTTGCGCACGCCCGAGAACTTAGTGTCCCACTGGCTGCGACGCCCATCGAGCTTTTGATAGTCGACCGAAATCTTCGTGTCGCCCATGCCATCCAAAAACGCACGACGCACCCGCGGGGGCAGGTCCTCCCATGGCGTATCGGCACTCACCTTAAAGTGTTTGCAGACCGCAGCAAAAATCTGCGGATAATAGTTGGAATTGCCGAACAGGCTGCCAAAGACTCCGTCGGCAATCGACTTTGAGGGGTCTTCAATCAGCGCCTCGGCATCGACTGTCTTTTTAAAGCCCAGGCCATCGCACTCGGGACATGCACCATAGGGCGCGTTGAATGAGAAATCGCGCGGCTGCAGGTCGTCGATGGAATGCCCGTGCTCCGGGCACGCCAGTGCCAGCGAATACTCCAGCAGCTCGCCCTCGGTTCCCTCGGGAGCGTCGCGGTCGGGCAGCATGTACACGTTCACGTTACCGTGCGCCAGTGCCGTCGCCTGCTCGACGGACTCGGCAATGCGACCCAGGGAGTTCTCTCGAATCACGATACGGTCGACCACGACCTCAATGTCGTGTTTGAACTTCTTGTCCAGGTCGATAGGATCGTCAAGCGAGCGCACCTCGCCATCGACGCGCACACGGCTAAAGCCCTCCGCACGCAGGTCCTCAAACAGCTTGGCATATTCGCCCTTGCGTCCACGAACCACCGGCGCCAACACAAACGCGCGACGGCCCTCCCCCGCCGCCAGCACCTTATCGGCGACCTGATCGGTCGTCTGACGCTCAATGACACGACCGCACTCAGGACAGTGCGGCGTTCCCACGCGAGCAAACAGCAGACGCAGATAGTCGTAAATCTCGGTTACGGTGCCCACCGTCGAGCGTGGGTTTTTGGACGTCGTCTTCTGATCGATCGACACAGCCGGCGACAGGCCGTCAATCGAGTCCAGATCGGGCTTGTCCATCTGGCCCAAAAACTGACGCGCATAGCTCGAAAGGCTCTCGACGTAACGGCGCTGGCCCTCGGCATAGATGGTATCGAACGCCAGTGAGCTCTTGCCCGATCCGGAAAGACCGGTTATGACCACGAGCTGGTCACGCGGAATGGAAACATCGATATCGCGCAGGTTATGCTCGCGCGCGCCGCGAATAACGATAGAAGAATCAGACATGGAAGCTCCTTGCCTCCTACAGCTTCAAATCACACTGACGATGAGTTTAGCGCACTCGACGCGCACAGATGTTCGTAATACAAGATTCGCAGACCTTTTGCGTTGTCTGACGCCGCAGGCCGCACGCTCGGTCCGTACTTTCGAATACCGTCGATCGCCTACCACGCATCATAAATGACTCCCGCTCGCAAACGAGGGTACAATGACGCTCGTGTCACACCGCGGGGCTCCGGCCCCAACATATACAAAGGAGTCAAACATGGGTTGCGAGCACGCACAGGCAGCCGGCGGGCAAACGTCGCCGTCGCAATTTGAGGAAAATACGCTGTCCGAGGTCAAGCGCGTTATCGCCGTGCTTTCCGGCAAGGGCGGCGTCGGCAAGTCATTCGTCACCGGCGCCATCGCCAC
>CAJMSG010000074.1:0-8508 GCA_905216105.1 uncultured bacterium
GGTTGGCAAGCGCTCGTACAGTATCTACCTGTGGCACTATCCGCTGCTGTTGCTCATGAACCCGGTCGCCAACATCAACGATACGCCCTGGTGGCAGTACATCTTGCAGGTACTTGTGGTAGTCGCCGTAGCCGAATGCTCTTATCGCTTTATCGAAACGCCGTTTAGGAAGGGTGCCTTCGGCCGCACCGTCGCCGAATTCCGCGATGGCACCACCACGCCCGCCAACTGGGCACGCGCGCACGTCCCTGTCTGCGCAGCCTGCGCTGTCGTGTTGGTCGTTGCACTGGGCGGTCTGATCTTTGTGCCCGAGACGTCTGCGCTGAGCGGCGAGGGCGCCGAGGTTCTGAACAAGGAAGCCAAAAATACCGCGCCCACCGACCAGCAGGCGGCCGACGACACCGACAAGGACAACGACGGCTTCCCCGATGGCTCCTACGACCTGTTGATGATCGGCGACTCCGTGTCGCTGCGCGCCGTTGATTCCTTTGACGGCGTGTTCCCGCACAGCCATATCGATGCCGAAAAGGGCCGCCAGTTTGATGCGGGCCGCGCGACATTTGAGGGCTATATCCAGCAGAACCTTGCCGGCAAGATTGTGGTCTTTGCCCTGGGCACCAACGGTTTGGTAACGGACGCCCAGGTCGACGCGATTATGGCCGACGCCGGCGAGCAGCGTATCGTCGTGTTTGTAAACACACGTAGCCCGCAGCCGTGGGTCGGGTCCACGAACCAAGCTATCGCCAACGCCGCCACGCGCTACAAGAATGTACGCGTTATCGACTGGTACGGGCACAGCGCCAACCGCAACGACCTGTTCGACGGCGACGGCACGCACCTGTCGACTACCGGCGTGACCGAGTACCTCAACCTGATCCACGATGCGGTCAAGAAAGACCTGCCCGTGCACCCCGAGGACCACGTCAACGATCCGCAGCCGGCAGCCGTCAAGTCCGCCGGCGACGCACTCGTCAATGCCCTCGCCTACAAGCCGCACAAGCTGGGCACCGACAAGTAACGCGCAGCCAAATCTGCTTACACCCGCAGGGGGCGTCGGCCACGGCCGACGCCCCCTGCGGCAGTTAGGGACACTCCTTTTGCACCGGCACCCGGAAGCACTCCTGGCACAGCCAATGAAGACCTCTACGGATGAATTCCAAGCCGCTCCGCCCCTCCAGACATCGTTTCCGCGCCTCGCGCCTGCCCCAAACAATCAAAACAAGCCCTTTTCGTCGCGACCTCAAAGGCCTGTGTGCAAAAAAGGGCAAATATGAGTACTGTTACCATTTTAGTAGCAGGCAAAACCACCCAAAATGACGTCCGAGCGACCCCTACAACCCCCTAAAGCAGCCAACCTGACTGGTTTAAGGCATATTGGAGCCAATTTTAATGAACATACTATAGGTTATGTTCATTATCTTTTTGGATGTAAATGCTATTCACTTAGCAACAGTACTCATATTTAGCATTTTTTGCCCACCGCCATATAACTAACGCCCTATAGCAGACGAAAAACAGGCCGCAGCCCATGGCGGCGGCCTGTTCGGAAGCAAAAGTGGGCGTTAAGCGCTGTAGCCCATCGCTTGCAGCACAAACATGACGACCGTCAGCACCGTAATCACGCCGATTGTCGCCCAAGTGAGCACGTTCCATACGCGACCGTTGCGGTTGGCGCCCATAATATGGCGATCCGCCGCGATAACCACCTGGAATACCAGGACTACAGGCAGCAGCACGCCGTTGATGACCTGCGAGGTCATCATAATCTGGAACAAATCGACGCCAGGCATGAGCACCAACACGGCAGAAATGCCGATGATGGCCGTAATGATGCCGCGGTAAACCGGGGCTTCGTCCCAGCTGCGATCGGCGCCGCGCTCCCAGCCAAAAGCCTCGCAGATGGCACTCGACGTAACGCCCGGCAGCACGCAGGCGGCCAAAAAGCTCGCTGCGACCAGGCCCGAGGCAAACAGCACCGTGGACCACTGGCCCGCGATGGGCTCCAGCGCGCGGGCGGCATCGGCGGCATCGCTAATCTGAATACCCGCCGGGAACAGCACCGTACCGGTCGTGATGATAATGAAGCCCGCAATGATATCAGCAGCGATCGAACCGCTCACGGTATCAATACGCTGTAGCACGATGTCGTCCTCGCCCGCATTCTTATCGACCACGTTGTTCTGAGCCAAGAAGATCATCCACGGTGCGATGGTGGTACCGATTGTTGCGACCACGAGCGACACGTAGCTGGGGTCGTTTTGAATATTGGGGACGACCAAGTCGACCGCGACCTCGCCCCAGTTGGGGCCGGCCATAAACGCGGCGACGATGTAGGTCACGAACACGCAGCTTACCAGCAGCAAAATCTTCTCGATGCGCTGGAAACTGCCCGACATGGTAAGCATCCACACCAGCAGCGCCACGAGCGGCACCGAAATGCTCGCCGGCACGCCAAACAGGGCAAGGCCGCTCGCGATACCCGCAAACTCCGAAATGGTCACGGCTGTGTTGGCAATCAGCAGCGCCGCCATGGCCAGCACGCTCTTGCGCACACCAAAGCGCTCACGGATGAGCGACGCCAGGCCCTTACCCGTGACGCATCCGCAGCGCGCCGCGGTCTCCTGCGTCACGATAAGCAGCACGGTCATGACGGGAAGCATCCAGAGCATCTTGTAACCATAGCTGGCGCCGGCGCTGGAATACGTAGCGATGCCGCCGGCGTCATTACCCGAAAGCGCCGCCAACAGACCGGGGCCCATAGCGCCAAAGATGGCCGCAATGGTCAGCTTTTGCTTGGTGCTCGCCTTTTGCTTCGTGTTTTGCACGCGACCACCTAACCCATGACTGACATGGTGAGCAGCACCGCGGCGATGCAGTACGCCACACACGAGATCATGACGGCAATGACGTTCATGGCGGTACCCGACGTGTTAAGGTCGTGCTCGTCGCGCCAGAACAGCACCATCAGGTAAATCACGGCGCTCATGTTGCCCACCAGGCAGATGATGGCGGCAATGTTAAAGCAGCCGGTAAAGAGCTGCTCCTCAAACATAGTGGCATCGGGGAACGCGGCGGTGCGCACCAGCTGCGCGCACAGGTAGGTCACGAGCGAAAGGATCAGGCCCATGCCCGTGCTCTGGAAGAAGAATCCCAGGTACGGCTTGGGCTCGTCGTCGTGACCGTCGTACTCGAGGAAGTAGTTCTTGACGAACGACACCATGCGCGAGGCAGCCAGCAGCACGAGCGGCATGGCGCACATGGGGAACACCACCAGATGCGCGGAGCCCAGCGCCGTCCCCAGCACGGTCGCCATAATGCACGAGGCGATGCCCCACACGACGACCCAGTACTGACGATGCACGAACCAGCTGAGCACGTTCGTCGAGTCGTCCGACGCGCTATCGCCCGAGCCGACACCGGCGATCTGCAGGTCCTCCTGATGCTCCTCGGCGATAACGTCCATGGCGTCATCGAAGGTCACGATACCCAGGATATGACGGTTCTCGTCGCAGACAGGGATGGCAACCAGGTCGTACTTGGTCATCTCGTCCGTCACGTCTTCCTGGTCCTCGTCGGGCGACACGTAGACCAGATCGCGATAGGCAAGCTGGCCCAGCGTGGCGTCGCGGTCGGCCACGATCAGCGTGCGCAGCGAAAGCACGCCCGTCAGCATGCCGCTCGGGTCCTCGGTATAGACGTAATAGACGCTCTCAAAGTCCTCGTCGAGTTTGCGAATCGCCTCGATGGCGTCGCCGACCGTCGCCGTGGCGGGCAGGGAGACAAACTCCGAGGTCATGATGCGGCCGGCGGTGTTGTCCTCGTAGCCCAGCAGATTACGAATCGCCTTCTCCTCCTTGACGCCCATCAGGCGCAGGAGCTTCTCGGCCTTCTCATAATCGAGCTCGTCGATCAGGTCGGCAGCGTCGTCCGGGTCCATCATGGCCAGCATCGACGATGCGTCGGTATCGGACAGGCCCTCGAGCATCTCGGTCATGAGCTCGTCGTCATCGAACTCCGAGATGGCCTCGGCGGCCTGTGCCGTATCGAGCTGCGCGAACACCTGCGCGCGCAGGCGCGGATCGAGCTGCTCGATGATGTCGGCGATGTCGGCAGGATGCAGCTCGCCAAGTGTCTTGTGCGACACCGAGAGCTGGATGTTCTTAGTCGAGCGATCGAGCAGGTCCATGTAAGACCAGGCGATAATGTCCTCGCTGAGCGGCTTGCCCAGATGCTTCATAAAGCCCTCGACGACATGCTCGAGTGTGGGGCTGATGGCGCGTAGCAGACCGCGAGCACCGACCTCGGCGCCCAGCAGGCGCAGCTGATTTTCGCCCGACATAGAGAACTTGATGTCGTTTACGCGCACGACCTTCATGCCCTGCGTGTCGACAATCTGCTTGTTGAGCACGTCGCGGGCAAGCAAGAGTTCGGTCGGCTGCAAGTACGAAAAACGGATTTCGGTGGCCGACGTCTTAAGGTGTACACCCGTCTCGTCGATACGGTCGACCCATTTGCGCCAGCTGATCATAAACGGCGTCTTGCCGGGACCACGGAACGCGAGCGACGTCACGTGTGGAAAAACTTCGCCGGTTGCAATGCCAAAATCGTTAACCACGCCGAGCTTTTCGCCGTCGACGTCCAAGACCGGCAATTTGAGCATCTCACTCAGATAATTCAATGGTGCTCCCCATCATTATTCCTGCAGACCGCGTGACCATGCCGGCACGCAATCCGTGGACTTTTAGATATGTATACGCATGCGCGGGCGGCACGCCGCTCGGCGCTCACACCCCGTGCACGCGCAGAAAGCACCTGCATGGGGTCATCGACTGTATGGTCGAGGTTTGGATTTCACCTGTAACCTTTCTCTTGACCCTCATTAACCGCAGTAACTATAGCATCAGCATCGCGCTGCGGCACCGAATTTATGCGCTGCACATTGCAGGCATACCAAACGCTGACGCATCCGTGACATAGAGCCGGATGAGCGCGGTGGGACAAAGCGATTAAGACCGTCCTAAACGACCAGTCGTTTAGGCACGTCCCCGATGACTACTCTGTGGTGTCGTCGTCCTCGGGGAGTTGGGGGAACACGGCGTTTTTGGGCATGGAAACCTTGGTGAGCGAGGTGAGCTTTTTGCTCAATGCCGTGTCCGTCTTGACCAGGTCGCTGAGCGTCACGATCTTGTAGCCGTCGGCGACAAGGCCATCGATAATCTGCGGCAGCGCCTCGAGCGTCTGCTCGGCGCACTCATCGCTATCGGTAAGCAGCACAATATTGCCCGGCGTCATCGAGTCGAGCACGGTCGATACTTGCTCGTCGGCGCCGTTGAGCAGCCAGTCGCCCGAATCGATATTCCACGAAACCACGGCAGACACCAGGTCCATCGAGTCGATCCAGTTTTGCTCGTCAAACGCGGCGTAGGGGGCGCGCAGCAACATCGTCTCGACGCCAGTCGCCGACTTAATCGCCTCGGTGCCCTTCGTGATCTGCTTGCGCACCGTCTCGCGATCCTCGCCCTTGAGCGAATCATCGCTGTAGCTGTTGGAGCCGATCTCGCACCCGGCATCGACAATCGCTTTGGCAGTAGCGGGCGAGGCTTCCGCGGCATCGCCCGAAAGGAAGAACGTCGCCGTGACGCCCTTTTCCTTGAGCACCTGCAAGATCTGCTTGGTCGCGCCGCTCGGACCCTCGTCAAATGTCAGGGCCACGTACTTTTCGTTGCCCTTGGGCGCTACGCTTGCGCACTCGACTACGCAGTCGGTGGCGGGCACGACCTCGCCGCGGTCCTGCGTCTTGCCCGACTGCTCGCCGACCCATACCTCGGAGCGGCCCTGAACGCCCCAGGTTTTGACATACTCAATGGCACCCGTGCCCTCGACCTTAAGCCTTGGCTCGATAGTCGTGGCCTGGACCTCGTGCTTTTCGTACACGTTGCGGCCGTCCTTGACCGTCACCTTCTCGCCACCCGTAAGCTCGCGACTATCCCATTTGCCTTGCTTCACGCGCTTGCCGTCGACCTTCACCGACAGCTTTTCGCCGCCATGGCGCTTGAGCACGCTGTCGTCGACTGCCAGCAGATCGCCGGCGTCGTACGTTTCGGTCAGGCTTTGATCGTCGATAAGATTCTGCAACGTAGAGCCCACGCGCACCGCGGTCTTTTGCCCGTTGAGCTCCACGTCCACGCTGCGGTTGACGTAGCCCACGACGGCAGCGATAAACAGCACGAGCGCGCAACCCACGGCGATGAGCGCATAGGGCAGGCGGGACGGTCGGCGCGGCGAGCGCCCGTTGCCGATGCGCGCGCTGCGATCGCTAAACCCACGGCTATGGTTGAGGTACATCGCGCCGGGCTTACGGCGACGTCGACGCTGACCGCTGGGCAGCTGCCCCAAGTCGCGGCGCGCCGTCGGACGCGCACCCGAGCGCCCGTTTAAGTTAGATCCGTTTTGGCGCATGTGCCCTCCCCCATAAACACAGCGAGCCGGAGCAACATGTCTCCGGCTCGCCTCCCATCATTTGGTACGTCGCTATTTGCTAGCTTTTGACGAGCCCCCGCTCGCCTTTTGATATTCGTCCTTAAAGGCCTTGAACATACCGCGCGTCTTGCCGAGCTGCTTGCCCAGCGCGCGGCTGCCCTTGTCCACGGCGACCGATCCCTTGTCATCGAGCACCTTGGCGCCTTTCTTGACCTTATCGCCCACCACGACGCTGGCCTCGGCAGCCTTAGCGGCCGCGCCGCCCGAATACCCGAGCGTCTTGACCTCGTCCGAGACAATCATCGCGCCGTTCTCGTAGCCGCGCAGCATCGTCGGCGGCACCTGCGTGTCGCCCACCAACATGCTCGATGCGGCGCTGGCGGTCACATAGAACGTCTGCACAATGCCCGAGCGCGGCTTGAACTCAACGTCCGAGCAGTAGCCCACGACATCGCCCGATTCCGTGCGCACGTCCATGCCAACCCAGATGATGCAATCGTCCAGGTTGATATCGAGGCGCTTGGCCGCGGCGGCATCGTAGGTGCCCTTGACGTCGTCGACCGCAACAGCACCCTCATAGACGCCGATGGCATCGAGTGCCACAAAGCGGTCGGGGCGCTCAATCATACCCGCGATATCGGACTGGCGGACCATAAAGCCCACCACGCGCGTGCCGCCCGGGGTAAAGACGGGAAAGTGAATCTTGCCGAGCTTTTTGGGGCTGCGCGGCGTGCCGTCCTTTTTTGTGCGCTTGTCTTCGGCAGGCTTACGATAAACCTTGACGCCGACAAAATCCCCTGCGCGCATTATGCCTCGGTCGAGGGCTCCGTGGCCTCGGTGCCGGCCTCGGTGACGTTCTCAACCACGACGTCGGCAGCGGGCGTCACGTTGCCGCCCGAGATGGCGTCGTTGAGCTGCTCGCGAAGCTGGTCCATGCGCTCGCGGGCCAGGTCGACCTTGGCGCGCAGGTCATCGGTCTTGGCGTCGACCATCGGACCAAAGTCGTTGACCGCGGCACGAGCCTCCTCGGCACTGTGCTCGTAGGTGTCACGCATGTTGTCCCAGGCGTCGTTGGCGATATCGGCGGCCATGGCGCGGGTCTCGGCACCCGAGCGCGGGGCCAGAGCAACGCCGATGATAGCGCCGGCGGCAGCACCAAAGAGCGCACCGGAGACAAAGCTGAAAGTCTTTCCCATGATTATTCCTCTCCTGCGGGCACCTCGATGCCCACCGTTTGAATGCTGTCCATTATACCCGCAGCGCAACACTTGCCGTCGCGCTCATCTGCGTACGGTAAAAGCGCAGGTACATGATGGTGACAAGCGAGTGAGTCTACTCCTGCGGCATAGCCGGCATGGCGACCGTGGCGGCCGGGTTCTCGCCGGCGCCATCGACGAGCGGCAGGTTGCCCTCGTGCGCCGAGCCGGACGGAGCCGTTGCCGCACCGCCAAAGACGGCCGCGGGGGCCTCGTGGTTCTCGGCGACCGCACCCTCGGTATCGATTGGCATCTGCGGCTCGTCGTCAAAGCTCGGGACGCCTTGGGGCTCCGCAGACTCGGGCTCGGCAGGCGCCTCGGCAACGGGCTCAGTGTCGGCGTCGGCGGGAGCGTCGCCCTCGGGCGCATCCTCGGGCGCGTCCTCGCCGTTCGCGGCGGCAACGGCCTCGTGCGGGTCCTTGCCCTCGGCCTCGGCACGCATGCCCAGCACCAGGTTACGCAGGCCAGCGACCGTACCTTCCACGTCGGGGGCCGGCTGGTCGGCGTGCAGGTACGCCCAGTCCATCATAAAGGTGGCCGAAGACAGCGCGCCAATGGCCAACGCGTCATCGGGACACGAAAGCTCAACCTCAAAGACACGCTCGTCATGCTCGCTCACGCGCGTGCGACCGCACGAGATGCTGCCGGCAAGCCCGGTCTCGTTCATGAGCTCGACCGTCACGTGCTCCAGCAGGTGGCAAAGCTCGGTCTGGCCCATGCAGTCCTGGAACTCGCGACCCGAATCGCCCAGGCACAGGTGCTTGGCAATCGC
>CAJMSG010000075.1:0-8487 GCA_905216105.1 uncultured bacterium
GGCTCGCGCGGCGACCTGTACAAGACGCACGTGGCGCTCGACATGGACGAGCACGAGGTTATCGACTACGACTGCGATTGCCCCGCCGCCTTCCGCTATTCCGGCATGTGCAAGCACGCCATCGCCACGGCGCTGGCGTACCTGGACGCCAGCGGCACCGAGCCTGTCGAGGGGCTGCGCACGCCGGTTCGCACGTTTACGGCGCAGCCGAAACAGCCCGCGCGCACCGCGCCCAAAGCGCCGGCCGTCAACCCCAACTTTCCCTTTCCGGCGCCCGTCCCCACGAGTCCCAGCCTCATGGTGGCGCTCTCCGATCTTTCGGACGCGCGCATGGATGAGCTGGCGAACATGCGCCGCAAGCTTGCCGGTGCCGTTGATCCCGACGCCCCCAAAGCGGCGTTGGAGCCCTCGTTGGTGCCGTACTACAATCCGCTGTTTGCCGATCGCTTTAACTGGGCGCTCGAGTTTCGCATTCGCTACGGTTCGGTGTCCTACGTGGTTAAGGATATCGACGGCATGGCCGATGCTTATGTGCGCGGTGGTACGTTCTCCTATGGCAAGAAGCTTACGTTTGTCCATGTGCCCGAGGCTTTCGATGACGTGTCGACAAAGCTGCTCGACTTTGTCGCAATGACGGTCGCCTATCTGAGCGACATCACGAGTTCGCGCTCGGCATCGTATGACTTTGCCCGCAGCGGTTTTGTCGCCGAGCGTCAGTTGCCGGTATCCGAGTATTCCATCGTGTCCGTGCTTGACCTGCTGCGCGGCAGGACCATGTCCTTTGAGCCTGCTTGGTCGCGGGGGACGACGACGCATCGCGCCTACGAGGTGGTGGTCGAGCCGTCGCCGCAGGGGGAGGGCGAAGTCCCGGCTAAGTGCCCGCCGCTCCTTGCCGCCAAGATTGCATCGGCGGCGGGAGGCAGCTACGACTTGCGCCTGCCGGCCGATATGTACTGCTTTGTCGCAGGCGACGCAGCCTATCTGGTCGATACGCGCCGCGCGCGCCGTACCGACACGGCGTTTGCCCAGCATGCGGCGCCGTTCCTGTCGCACTTGTTGCCCTGCCGCACGCCGGTCCATATCGCCGTCGACCAGGTGGGCGAGTTCTGCCGCATGGCGCTGCCCATCTTGCGTGACTACACCGACCTGACCGCGCCTGCCGTGCTCGATGCCGTGGCGCCCGAGCCGAGTTTTGCCATGGCGATTGGCGTCGACGATGGCCTTGTGACCTGCAAGATTACGGTGGCCTACGGCGATTGGTCGGCAGATCTCTTTGGCCTGGGTGCTCCGGGCAGCCCCTTCGAAGAACAGCGCCCCGGCGTTCCGCCCCGCGATACGGTGGCGGAGTTTCGCATTATGGACACGGCGGCCCTGTATTTCGACTTTTATGAGGGCGGCCTGGCGTTTGAGGAACGCGATGACGAGAGCCTGTTCCGCTTGCTGACCGAGGGCCTGTCTGCGCTGTCCGAGCTGGGCGAGGTCCTGCTCAGCGACCGCCTGCGCCAGATCTCGGTCCGTCCTGCGCCCAAGCTTTCGGTGCGTGCGACCGTCAAGAGTAACCTGCTCGACGTCGAACTGGGCGCGAGCGGGCTTTCGGCGGCCGACCTTGCCATCTATCTCGATTCGTATAAGCGCCACCAGACGTTCGCGCGCCTTACGTCCGGCGATATCGTGCGCCTGGACGAGGGCGCTCGTGCCGCGTTTGGTCTTGCCGAGGACCTTGGCGTCGATGCCGTCGACCTGCTCGATGGCGTGTCGCTTCCCGCGTCGAGCACCCTGTTTGTCGACAGCATGATCGCGCGCACGCCGGCGCTCGAGGCCGATCGCGACGCGGCGTTCCTCCGCACTGTCGAGCGCCTGGACACGCTCGGCAAGATGGACTTTACGGTACCCGCCTCGCTCAAGGCCACGCTGCGCGGCTATCAGGTCGACGGCTATCAGTGGCTCGGCTCGCTCGAGCACCTGGGCCTTGGCGGCATCTTGGCCGACGATATGGGCTTGGGCAAAACGCTGCAGATGATCGCGCACATTCTGGCGCGCGTGGAAGCGGGGGATACCAAGCCCACGCTCGTGGTATGCCCCGCGTCGCTTGTGTACAACTGGACTGCCGAGCTGGAGCGCTTTGCCCCCTCGCTTGATGTGTGCGCCATTGTGGGCGCCAAGGCCCAGCGTCGCGTGCAAATTGCTGGCGTGGTCGAGCACAACGTGGTTGTAACGTCGTATGACCTTATGCGCCGCGACATCGACGAATACGTCGAGCAGGACTTTGCCCGCGTGGTGCTCGATGAGGCCCAGTACATTAAAAACCCGCTCACCCAGGTGGCGCGTGCCGCAAAGCGCCTGCCGGCCGGCGTGCGCTTTGCCTTGACGGGAACGCCCATCGAAAACCGCCTGTCCGAGCTCTGGAGCATCTTCGACTTTTTGATGCCGGGCCTTCTGGGTACGCGCGACTCATTTGCCAAGCGCTTTGAAAGTCCCGTCGAGCATGCCGAGGGCGATAGTGCCACTCGTCTGCAGGCGCTCGTATCGCCGTTTGTGCTGCGTCGCGTCAAGGAAGACGTGGTGGCCGACCTGCCCGAGAAGATCGAGGATACGGTGATGGCGCAGCTTACCGGCGAGCAGCGCAAGCTCTACCTGGCAAACCAGGACCGCATCGCCCAGCAGGTGCAGCACCGCGAGGCCGGGGAGTTTAAGAAAGATAAACTCAAGGTGCTTGCCGAGCTCACCAAGCTGCGTCAGATCTGCTGCGACCCGCATCTGCACTATGCGGACTACAAGGCGGGAAGCGCCAAACTCGATACGTGCATGGAGCTCGTCCACGGAGCACTCGACGGCAGTCACCGCATCTTGCTGTTCAGCCAGTTTACGGGCATGCTCGATATCATCGGCAAGAGCCTGGCCAAGGAGGATATCGCCTTTCTTAAGCTTACGGGCGCTTCGTCTAAGGAGAGCCGCGCCAAGATGGTTGCGCAGTTCCAGACGGGCGAGGTGCCGGTGTTCTTGATTTCGCTCAAGGCGGGCGGCGTGGGCCTTAATTTGACTGCTGCCGACGTTGTCATTCACTACGACCCATGGTGGAACGTAGCGGCGCAGGATCAGGCGACTGACCGCGCGCATCGCATTGGCCAGCAGCACACCGTGACCGTGTACAAACTCATCGCCAAGGACACGATCGAGGAACGCATTATGCAGATGCAGGAGTCCAAGCGCGATCTGGTTAACAGCGTGCTCGGCGGCGATGGCATCTCATCGGCACTGTTCACGCGCGAGGATGTTCTGGCATTGCTCGGTGGCGACGGTCGCTAACTTGCGCATGCCGATGGGTGCCAGGACAGGTACTCGGAATTGCCTGAGCGCCCTGGACTCTGCCGAGCCCCTCGATATGTGTTCATTTGCCATGCCGTGGATGGTTCGCCTACCTTTGGGCATAAGAAGCATCAGGAATATTGGCACATCAGCAAAGGAGAACATCATGGCGAAATTCTTTAAGGACTCCGACGGCAAGCTCGTTGCCGCCCTTGGCGACGGCGTTGCGACCCCTGCCGGCTGCACGGAGCTGACGGCAAACACCGAGGATGCGGCGCACGAGAAGCACGTGCCTGTTGTCGAGATCGAGCGCGACGGCCACGTCATTCGCGCGCGCGTGGGCTCGACGGAGCACCCCATGCTGCCCGAGCACTACATCGAGTGGATCGCGCTTGAGGCCGAGGGCCGCCTGGAGGTCCATTACCTTGAGCCCGGCATGAAGCCCACGACGTTTTTCGCTGGCGGCTCCAAGACCGGTACTGTCTATGCCTACTGCAACCTGCATGGGCTGTGGTCCGCGACGTTCTAGGAGCGCGCCCCCGCTCGGGGTATCATAGCTAGCATATGCACATGCGAGCGCCGGCTGCATTATGCGGCCGGCGCTTTTACTACGACAACGACGATTTACGACGGAAAGGGCTGGGCCATGAAGCTCGCACTTGCACAGATCGATATGCGCTTGGGTGACATCGAGGGCATTTGCGGCCGCATCGAGGACCAGGCTCGCCTGGCCCATGAGCGCGGCGCGCGCGTGCTGTGCGTTCCGGCCCCGCTCTTTATGGGTGCCATGCCGGGCAGCCTGGTGGGCGCTGCCGATTTTGAGCACGATATGCTGACGGGCCTGACGGGCGTTGCCGAGCGCATCCAAGAGCTCGATATGATCTGCATCGTGCCCGCTGCGGTTTCGTTTGAGGGCCAGCCCCTGCTTGACTATATGATGCTTAAGGATGGTCGCGTGGTGCCTGCGCGCGCAAGTATTGCCCTGCAGCGCGGTGAGAACAACGACACACGTTGGGCACCGCCGGTGTTTGACGTGGACGGCGTGCGCATCGCCGTGGTGTTTGACCTGGATCGCGAGCTCGAGATGCTGGCGACTGGCGTCGACCTCATTGCCTATTTCCAGTTCAACGCATTCGATATGACCGACCGCGAGACCGCCGCGATTGCCGCCGTGCGCAGCGGAGCCTACCGCAAGATCGCATCTAAGCGCAGCGTGTGGTTTGCCTGCATGGCGCCGGTCGGTGCCTATGACGAGTCGGTGTATACCGGCGGCTCGTTTGTGCTCGACGACTGCGGCCGCGTGGTGGCCCAAGCGTCGTGTTTTGAGGAGAGCCTACTGGTTCAGGAGATTCAGCGCGGTGTGATGCTCGATGCCTTGGAGGACCACGAGCTGCCCGAGTTTCGCTCCGAGGAATGGCTGTGGCAGGCGCTGGTGCTCGCCGTTCGCGATAACGCCCGCGCCCACGGCACGTCGCGCGCCGTGGTGGCGCTCGAGGGCGACTTGCCGTCGTCCCTGCTGGCGGCACTTGCCGTTGACGCTCTGGGCCCGCGAAACGTGATCGGCCTGGTGCTGGGACGCAACCGCATCTTTACGCCGGCGCAGGAGGAGGCCGAGGCTGCTCGCTGTGCCGCCGTTCGTGCCATTGCCGAGCGCCTGCATATTCGCACGGTTGAGCGCGATGCGCCGGATGCGGCGCGTGTGCTCGACCGCGATGTGTCGGCGGGCGACGCCGAGCGCCTGCGCTCTCGTACGCTGGGCCTCATGCTGGAGGATTCGGCGCTCGAGCTGGGTGCGATGGCGTTGAGCCCGCTGTCCAAAACTGAGTACGCGCTGGCGGCGCCCGCGCTTTGCGGTGGCTACCAGGGCGATTATGCGCCCTTTGGCGACGTATACCTGTCGACGCTCGAGTTTGTGGCGCGCGTACGCAACCGTACGTCTGCCGTGGTGCCGCAGGAGCTCGTGACGCTCAACGCGGTGGAGGATTGCATGGAGCGCGTGCTGGCGCAAGCGCTCTCGACGCTTGACGGTCCGGTCGACATGCTCGACCGCGCGGCGCAGCTGCTCGGCGGGCTCGAGCCGGGCGAGGTCGATGGCACGCTCGAGTCGCACGTGGACCGCAACCGTCCCTTCGACGACATTCCGATGGCCACCGGCAAGCCCGAGGCATGTTCGTTGCTGCTGATGCTCGTGCGCCAGGGAGAGGCGGCTCGCCGCCAGCTGCCGACGGCGCCAATCGTCTCGGCCCGTTCGTTTGCCGAGCGCGCCTGGCCGTACATGCTTGCATGGTCCGACCTGGGGCTGAGCGGCAAGGAACGCATGACGGTCGATTCGCTGGCACGCGCTGAGGTGCGTCGTTTTGCCGACGAGGATACAAGCGAGCGCATGCGTGGCGAGATGATGGGCATACTGGGTGACCTGTTGGGCATTTCGCCCGAGCAGATGGAGGAGCTGCGCTCCGAGGACGGCCAGCGCCGCCTGCACGAGGGCATGAAGAAGTTTGAGGGCGAGGTCCAGGACGCCATCGATAAGATGATGGGCGGCCAGGGTGGCCCGCAGGGTGGGCCCCAGGGCACGCCGATGCCGCATCCGCCGGTTGATCCCCGACAGTTCCCGTTCTTCTCGCAGAACTAAACTGGGGATGGGATTCGCTCCCAACCCCGGTACTTCAACTAAGCACCTTGGCCCCGTTGTGTTATTCTAGAACAGACGTTCGTGAATGATGCGCGGGGCCTTGCCTTGTGCTTGGCAAAAGACGAGGGGAGGTTGGCTTGGTCATTTTGGGTATCGACCCCGGTTTGGCCCATACGGGTTGGGGGATTATCGAGGAGCGGCGAGGCGAGGTTCGCTGCCGTGCCTACGGTTGTATCGAGACCAGCGCGGGCAGTCCGCTCGCGGTGCGTCTGTCGCATATCGCCCGCGACCTCAAGGGCGTCGTGGAGCGTTATCGACCCGATACCGCTGCTATCGAGAGCATCTACTTTGGCGCTAATGTCCGCTCGGCCATCCCCACGGCGCATGCCCGCGGTGCTGCACTCGTGGCGCTTTCGGAATGTGCGCTCGAGATTGGCGAGTACACGCCTATGCAGATCAAGCAGGCTGTGGTGGGCACCGGTGCCGCGGACAAACGGCAGGTCGCCTACATGGTGCGTACGCTCACGCAGCTCGATCACGACCCGCATCCCGACCATGCCGCCGATGCCCTGGCTTGCGCCATCTGCCACGTTAACCTCAGCCGCACCCGGGCGCTTACCGGCGGCGAGTTCTATCAACAGAGAGGAACCGGATACTGATGATTTCCCAGCTCCATGGAACGCTCGTCGAGGCCACGATGAGCTCGGCCGTCGTCGATGTATCGGGCGTGGGCTTTGAGCTCGGTATTTCGGGCAGCACTGCCGCCACGCTGCCTACGCCCGGCGGCGAGGTGCGCCTCTATACCCGTATGCAGGTGCGCGAGGACGCCATGACGCTCTTTGGCTTTGCCTCTAAGGACGAGCGCACGATGTTCGATCGGCTCGTGTCCGTCTCGGGCGTCGGCCCACGCCTGGCGCTCGCCGTGCTCTCCACCTATACCGTGGGGCAGCTGTATTCCCTGGTAATGGCCGAGGATGACAAGGGCATGGCCAAGGTTCCCGGCGTGGGTAAAAAGACCGCGCAGCGTCTGATCCTGGAGCTCAAGAGCACCTTTGCCAAGGATAAGGGCTTTGTGCCGGTCGACGTGATTCCCGGACAGGTTGCGATGCCGGTTCCCGCCGCCGCTCCCTCGGCGATCGATGACGCTCGTGCGGCGCTCCTTTCCATGGGCTTTAGCCCGCAGGAGACCGATGTTGCCCTGAGCGGGTATGATGGGCAGAATATGCGTGTCGAGGATCTGCTCGGCGCGGCGCTTAAGCGACTCGGAATGGATGCGTGATGTGGGAAGCCGATGACTCTCAGGACCTGTGGGCGACGCCCGGCAACTCGCCGGCGGCATCCATGGCGCATGGCGAGCGCATGGTGGGCTCGGAGCTGACGCCCGAGGACCTCGATGTCGACCGTACCCTGCGTCCCCAACGCTTGGATGACTACTGCGGTCAGGAACATATCAAGCAGAGCCTTCGCGTGCTCATCGAGGCGGCGCAAAGCCGCGGCGAGACGCTCGACCACGTGATCTTCTCGGGCCCTCCGGGTCTGGGCAAGACCACGCTGGCTACGGTTATCGCCAACGAGCTGGGCGCTCAGATTAAGACGACGAGCGGTCCGGCCATCGCGCGCACCGGCGACCTGGCTGCCATCCTTACCAACCTGCAACCGGGCGACGTGCTGTTTATCGACGAGATCCACCGCCTCAACCGCTCGGTCGAGGAGGTCCTGTATCCTGCGATGGAGGACTTTGCCCTCGATATTGTGATCGGCAAGGGTCCGGCTGCACGCTCGATTCGCCTGGATATCCCTAAGTTTACGCTGGTGGCGGCAACGACTCGCTCGGGCATGTTGACCGGCCCGCTACGCGACCGTTTTGGCATTTCGTATCGCCTGGATTACTACACCGTTGAGGAGCTCGCTCAGATTGTGACACGCTCGGCGACCATTCTGGGTGTGACGATCGACCATCCCAGTGCACTCGAGATCGGCTCGCGTTCGCGCGGTACGCCGCGTCTTGCCAACCGTCTGCTCAAGCGCGTGCGCGACTACGCGCAGGTGCGCGGCGACGGTCCTATTGAGCTTGACATTTGCCGTCAGGCGCTCGAGTTTTTCGAGATCGATGAGCTTGGTCTGGACTGGATGGACATTCGCATCTTGGAGACGCTTGCCAAGACGTTCTCCGGTCGTGCCGTGGGCCTGACGACGCTTGCTAGCGCGGTGGGCGAGGACCCGGGAACGCTTGAGGATGTCTATGAGCCCTATCTGCTGCAGTGCGGCTTGATGATCCGCACGCCCCAGGGCCGTCAGGCAACCTTGCGCACCTTTGAGCATTTGGGTATTGAACCGACCCTGTAGGAATGGGCTTGTTTTAGCGCATCTGTAGGCTATCGCTGGGCATCGGGTAAACATATCGCCGTTCGTCGGTTGCGGGCGTTTTACTATTGCGCGCGCGTGCTATGCTGGATTGGTCTTTTTCTCATCCGGTAACGAAAGGACCGCCCATGCCTACTGACATCGAAATCGCACGTTCTGTTACGCCGCTGCCTATTACCGAGGTG
>CAJMSG010000076.1:0-8177 GCA_905216105.1 uncultured bacterium
TCTGCAAGCAGCTTAAAGCAGATCTTCTTGACCGGCTGCGCGCCATCGCCCGGGAACTCGAGCGTGGGCATGTGAGGCTCGCCGGCAACGAACAGCGCAAACTTATCGTCAGCAAGATCGCCGGCAATCGAAGCGTCGGAATCGACCAGATCGTAGTCGTCCTTCTCGTCAAACTCCTGGACCAGCGTCAGGCTGCCCGTGGCCACCTTAAAGGCCTCGCGACCCTCGACATCGATCTGCAGGTCGTGATAGCGCTGATGCGTCTCATAGTGAGCCTCGGCCTCGGGACGCGTCGTAGGAGCCATGACGTTCGCAAAGACCTTGTTGCCCAGAATCGGATGGCTGCCGACCTCGAGCTTCGCCGGATCGTTCTCCTCGAGCCAATCGATCAGCACGTCGAGACCCTTGAGCATTCCGCGATACTCCTCGATATCGCCCAATGCACCGTAAATCATCTAAATCCCCTTTCGGATCGCTTCTTTGGCGGCTACTCGGTAAACGCGTTACCGACGCTGTTGCCACCCACATACGTCTCGACCAGGGTAAGGTCGGGATTGAACACGACAAAATCGGCATCGCGGCCAGGCATAATGCTGCCACATTTATCCTCGACGTGAGCAGAGCGCGCGGGCACCTCGGTCGCCATGCGAATTGCGATATCGGCGCTCGCAAGACCCCAGTCGACGATGTTCTTGACGCCCTGTGCGAGCGTGAGCACCGAGCCGGCGATAGCAGAGCCATCGGCAAGCCAGCAAAGGTTGTCCTTCATAATGACATCCATGCCACCGCTGGTGTACTTGCCCTCGGGCATGCCGCCACAACCCAGGCAATCGGTGATCAGCACCGTGTGCTGCCAGCCCTTGGCCTGCAGCAGGGCCTTGATAGCAGCAGGATTCACATGCTTGCCGTCGCAAATGATCTCGGCATAGGTGTTGGGCGTGGTCATAGCGGCGCCCACAACACCGGGCTCGCGATGGTGCAGACCGCGCTGGCCGTTGTAGGTATGCGTAAAGCAGCTGGCGCCAGCATTGATGGCGGCAGCACACTCATCATAGGTGGCATCAGAGTGGCCAATGCAGGTCACGACGCCCTTTGCGCTCAGAGCCGCGGCGTAAGCGGCGGCGCCGTCACGCTCGGCCGCCATGGCGCTCTTGACGATTCGACCGCCGGCGGCCTCCTGCCACTCGTCAAAAACTTTCTCGGACGGATCGATCAGATAAGCAGGGTTCTGGGCACCCACATGCTTCATGGTAAAGAACGGACCCTCCAGGTAGATGCCCTGAATACGAGCACCGCAGAACTCAGGTCCGCGCTCTTCGTCAGCCTGTGCAATGGCAGCGCAGGCGTCCTTGATCTGCTCCACACCGTCGGTAAAGGTCGTAGGCAACCAGCTGGTGGTACCACGACGAGCGAGCTCGGTCGAGCTGATGTTGATACCCTCGGCATCGTTATCGGTCGTGGCATGGTTATAGAAGCCATGAATGTGGGTGTCCACCATGCCCGGCGCAATCCATGTACCCGAATAATCGAGGATCTCACAAGCGGGCTCATCGGCCTGCCAAGCGCCAAAGACGCCATCTTCGACCATGAGGTAGCCGCCCAGCTGCGGCCCCGCCGGCAAAAAGAACTTGTCGGCCTTGATAGCATACGTGCTCATCTATGCTCCCGTACCCGCAGTGCGTTTTAGGGCGGATCAAAAACCACTGCATTGTTAATTCGAGCGATTGTTCGTTGCCTTCTACCGCTTGGCACATTTTGCACCCGCCGCAAAACACGCCAAGCCGTTTATACCCAATAACTCTAGACTGCGCGGTTGTGGTAGACCTTGTACTTAAACTGGTCGGCGCGCGCAACCGAACGCGTATACTCGATAACCTCGTTGTTCATGTCATAAGTGGTACGAATCAAATCCAGGACCGGTGCGCCTTCGGCAATCTCGAGCAAACGAGCGTCGGAATGGCGGGCAATACTCGCGTAGAATTCCTCCTCTGCCACGCGAACTTTCTCGTGAAAGTCCTGCTCGATCATGTCGTACAGTGATTTGTTCTCGATCATGGGGCGCTTAAGCGCAAAGAACTTGCGACTCGGCAGATATGTACACTCAATCATCAGCGGCACACCATCGGCAATACGCAGGCGCTTGATCTTGTACAGACGCTCGCCCAGGCGCGCGTTCATCTCTACGGCAATATTCTTGTCAGCCTCGACCTCGGTAAACTCAAGAATCGTCGTCTTGGGCACACGGCCGATCGCCTTCATCTGCTCGGTAAAGCTATAGATTTGCGAGAGGTTTGCCGTTTGCAGAGAGCGGTCGCACACCATGGTTCCACGGCCGCGCTGACGAACCACCAAGCCTAGGCGCTCAAGCTCCTGCAGGGCAAGGCGAACCGTCGTACGCGAGAGCCCGTAGCGCTCCGACAAGTCACGCTCGGACGGCAAATAGTCGCCGGGTCGAAGCTCGTGATCGATTTTATCGGTCAGCAAATCGACGAGCTGATCGTACAAAGGTTGTTTGCGCGCTCCCATTGCCATAATGATACCTGCCGGATAAATGACTCGAAATTGGTTGTAACCAGACACCACGTACTATAGCAGTTTTAATGGAATAACAGCAGGTCAACAAGCATATTTCAATATTGTTTGCCAGTTGATTGCCTGTGTACTGTAATACCAATTACATTGCTGCATCAAGTATTGAGGTAGCAAAAAGGGCCGCCCCCGCGGAGCGGGACGACCCTTTGCAAGACAGATACGTCTTTAAGGCTTAGAGAAGCTTCTTGAGCTCCTCGGCAACAGCCTGGACCTGCGTGCCGATGATGACCTGGGTAGCACCCTTGTCCATCTTCATGACACCCAGAGCGCCAGCCTTCTTGCAGGCAGCCTCGTCGACCAGATCGGAATCGCCGAGCTCGAAGCGCAGGCGAGTAGCGCAGCAGTCAACGGTCTTGACGTTCTCCTTGCCACCGACGGCAGCGAGAACAGCGGCGGCCAGAGCGGCGAACTTGTCGTCGCCAGCAGCGGCGGAAGCGGAGGTCTCCTCGACATCCTCATCCTCGCGACCAGGGGTCATGAGGTTGAACTTGGTGATGGCGAAGCGGAACACGAGGTAGAAGACCAGGAAGGCAGCGATGCCCAGCGGGATGATCATCCAGGTGTTGGCGGCAGCCGGGAGGCTAGAGGAGAACAGGAGGTCGGTAGCACCAGCGGAGAAGCAGAAGCCAGCACGGAAACCAACATAGTAGGTGACGATGGTGAAGATGCCGTACAGAGCAGCGTACACGACGTAGAGCGGGAAGCACAGGAACATGAAGCCGAACTCGAAGGGCTCGGTGACACCGCAGACGAAGGCGCAGATAGCAGCGGAGACAACCAGGCCGATAGCAGCCTTCTTGTTCTTAGCGGTCTGAACCATAGCCAGGGCAGCGCCCGGGATACCGAACATCATGCAGGGGAAGAAGCCGGACATGTACATACCGAGGCTCCACTTGACGTCAGCGGAGGTCTCGCCAGCCCAGAAGTGGGTCAGATCGCCCAGGCCGATGGTGTCGAACCAGAACACGTTGTTGAGTGCGTGGTGCAGACCAGTCGGGATGAGCAGGCGGTTAAGGAAGGCGTAGATGCCAGCGCCGATACCACCCATGGCGGCGATACCCTCACCAAGAGCAACAAGAGCACCGAAGATGAGCGGCCAAGCAAAGAGCAGGACGACGGAGACGACGATGCAGATGACGGCGGTCATGATGGCGACGCAACGCTTGCCGGAGAAGAAGGCCAGCCAGTCGGGAAGACGGGTGTCCTTGAACTTGTTGTAGCAAGTGCCACCGATGATGGCGGACAGGATGCCGATGAAGGAGTTACCAGCGATCTTGGAGAACGCGATGCCCTCGGTCGTGGCAAGCCAAGCGGTCTGAGCATCGGCGTCCATACCACGAATGGTGCCAACAACAGCGGGGTTCAGGAGCTGCTGAATCATCAGGAAGGCGACGAGGCCAGCGAGGCCAGCGGTGCCATCGTGATCGTCGGCAAGGCCGACAGCGGCGCCAACTGCGAACAGCCAGGCCATGTTATCGATAAGAGCGCCGCCTGCCTTGATGAGCAGGAAGCCGGCGGTATAGGCAAAACCGGTAGTGTCACCGGCAGCACCCATGACTGCGGGAGCGAGCAGGTAGCCCACGCCCATAAGAATACCTGCGACGGGAAGCGCCGCGACGGGAAGCATCAGCGCTTTGCCGAGCTTCTGGAGGTACTTCATCATATTGGTATCTCCTCCAACCTTTCTTTCGTTGTTCACCAACGAGTTCCATGTCCGCGCCTTGTGCATACCGGCTTCTCCGCTTGCCGGCATTGGTGCGCAAACTTAGACAACCCAGTCCCTTTTCTCGGGTTGCTGGTATGTACGGTAGCACACACTCAATTCAAACGTCCACCACATTTCGTTCAAATTACTATATCGTTGCCAAACGGTTATTTTTGGCCCGTAAACGGTAATTTACGCAGGTAGATGTGCTGCGTTTCTTTCATTACCAAACTAATTCTTAGCAATTTCCATTCGATTTCATCTCAAAAGTGGTTACTACCAGATGAACAGTGGTACCACATTGTTACTACCAGTTTGGCCGAAATCGTTTTCACTTTACATGAATAAAGTCTCCAAGAATTTGTATATAACCTCTCCCCTACCACCCTCTTCCCCGCCCTTCCCTGCAACGCAAAAAGCCCCCTAGAACGATGTCCGTTCTAGGGGGCTTCATCAGATATTTCGGCTTCGTACTCGAAGGCTCAGGCAATCTTTACGCAAACAGGCCGTAGATGCTGATATTGGCCTTGGCGTAGAGGCCGTTGGCGTACTCGGTCCACTTGGAGCTGGCGCTCGAAGCCTGCGAGGAATACTGCTGATAGGCGGTGTAATAAGCGGTCATGGCCTGCTTATAGGTAGCGCTATCGGCCGTAAAGGCATCGTCAGCGAAGGCCTTAGCGTAGGTGCTATCGGCGTCCTTCCAGGTGCCCTTTTCGCTATCCCACTCGTCGCCTGCAAGTTTGATGATGTAATCGGCGTAGTCCTTGCTCGCGGTCTCCTCGTTGCCGTCAGCAGGCTCGGTCGGGGCGGTCGGCATGCTTGCGGAGCTATCGCCCACCTTCTTCTTGTAGAGCTTCTGCAGCGTCGCGGACTGACGGACGATCTGCTTGGCCTGATCCTTGGACACACCATACTGCGTGGCCATGGTCTTGTAGTCGGAGGTGCCGATGGAATCCTCGGCGTACTTCTTCATCTCCTTAGAAGAGACGGTAATGCCCTCGTCCTCGGCAGCATCGAGCAGAATCTTGTTGCGCACGTAGGACAGAATGACATCGGCAGAGGGAGCGGTGTAGTTGCCATCGCCATCCTTGACGGTGTCGAGGCTGTACTGGCTCTCGATGGCCTCGCGCGCGGTGATGTCGCTCTTCTTGCCGTTGTAGCTGTAGCTTGCCACGGTCGAATCGAGGTGGTCCTCGGTGAGGGTCGCCGAGCCGACGCCCTTGCCGCCAAAACCACCGTTGCCGATAAAGAAGCCGACCACAGCAGCGATCACAACTGCAACCACGAAGGCGGCAATCATAGTCTTCTTGTGCTTGGATGCATGGTTGTCCACGTCGGAGTCGTCCTCGTCTTGCTCCTCGGGCATGAGGTTCTCGTCAGCGGCATCCGCGGCAATCTGAGCCTCCAGGCGGGCGTCCTCCTCCTCGGCGGTCGTGCCGGCAGCAATGTGCTCAGCAGACGTACCGGCGACCAGATCGATCTTCTCGTCCTCGTCACCGTCGGGACCTTCGCCGCGCTCGATAATCTGGATGCCGTCGATCTCGTCCTTCTCGTCCTTCTTTTGAATCAGACCCATATCAGTTACTCCTTGTTAGGAAACATAGTCCGCAATAGAATACGCCCGACAGAGCGCCGGGCGTATTGATTCTCAGGTTATACGCAAACACTTAAGTACTATTTAGGCGTTTGCAGTCTGCATGCCTTAGGCCAGGTGCGCGATAACGGCATCGGCAAAGGCCTGCGTGCCCACAGCGCCCTCAACGGAGCCGGTCTGGGCACGACGAACGTCGCCGGTAACCTGCTCACCCTCGTCGAGCGTGGCAGAAACGGCGGCGCGAATGCGATTGGCCGCGTCGTTCTCGCCCAGGTGATCGAGCATCATCGCAGCAGAGAGGATCTCGGCCGTGGGGTTGGCGATATCCTGGCCAGCGATATCGGGCGCGGAGCCGTGCGTTGCCTCGAAAATGGCGCAGTCGGCACCGATGTTGGAGCCGGGGGCCATGCCCAAACCACCCACGAGGCCGGCGCACAGGTCGCTCACGATGTCGCCGTACAGGTTGGGCAGCGCCAGGACATCGAAGTCGTTGGGGTTCTGGACCAGGCCCATGCAGGTGGCGTCGACAATCTTATCGTTGAACTCGATATCGGGATAGTTGGCGGCCACCTCGCGCGCAACGCGCAGGAACAGGCCGTCGGTCGCCTTCATGATGTTGGCCTTATGCACGGCCGTCACCTTTTTGCGGCCGCAGCGGCGGGCGTAATCAAAGGCGTACTCCACAATACGGCGGCTCTTGGCGATGGAGATGGGCTTGATTGAGATCGCGGAATCCGCGGCGAAGGTCTTCTGGCCCGAGCGCTCGACGAGCTGCGAGAGCTCCTCGACCTCGGCAGCGCCCTCATCGAACTCGATGCCGGCGTAGAGGTCCTCGGTGTTCTCACGCACGATGACCAGGTCGACGTCGCGGAAGCGCGAGCCGTCGCCCGGCTGCGACAGGCAGGGTCGCACGCAGGCGTACAGGTCAAAATGCTTGCGCAGGGCGACGTTAACGCTGCGGAAACCCGTGCCGACCGGCGTGGTGATGGGGCCCTTGATAGCAACCTTGGTCTCGGCGACCGCGTCGAGCACGTGCTGAGGCAGTGGCGTGCCAAACTCGTCCATGACGCCGGCACCGGCCTCTTGGACGTTCCAATTGATCTGGACACCGGTGGCCTCGACCACGCGGCGCATGGCCTGCGTAATCTCGGGACCGATACCGTCACCGGGAATCAGGACTACATCGTGCGCCATAATCTGTTACTCCTCGTCTTCGGCGGCCTCAGATTTTTTAACGCTAGCACGCTTCTTCTTTTTGGAGAGATCCAGGCCAAAACGTTTAACAAGCATTTCGCAAATCTCGCTCGAACGGGCCTTGAGATAGCTGCCCTTGCCGTTCTCGGCATCGAACTTAAGGCGCAGCGCAAGCTTCTCAGCGACCTCGGCGTCGATCTCGCCCTGGCCAAACTCGTACAGGCAACCGAGCATGTCGCGATACTCAAGGTCGCCGTGGTAGCACTGGATGGCCTCGTCCAGAATGGGCCAAGCCTCGCGCGAACGCTCGACGCTCGTGGCGCCCCACACGCACAGCAGGCGGAAGGCGGCATAGCGCAGCGTGGAGGAAATCTCGTCGAACAGCGCGGTCTCGGCGCCCTCAAAGGCATCGCCCAGCTGCTCGGGGCAGGTGGTGGCGAGCGCCGCTAAGGCATCGAGAGCCTCCCAGCGGGTCTGAGCCTCGGGGCGGTCGAGTGCCTCGATCAGCGCGGGCACGCAGGGCACGACGCGCTGCGGATCGCGCTCGGCAAGCAGGTGCAGCACGCGGGCGGCAAACTGACGGATGCGGCGCGTGGGGCAGCCGAGCTCCTTGACCAGACGGTCGACGGCGTTCTCGTTCTCCTCTGCCAGCTGAAGCTGTGCCAGCTCCTCGTCGGTGAGCTGTTCTTCCTTGTTTTCTGCCATAGTTACCTCTTCTTACTATTTCTTAGCGTGCTTGCCAGCACCCTTGCTGTCATCGGTGACCGAGATGAGCTGTCGGTCGGCAGCGCCATTGCGACGCGCACGGCGGCGTTCCTCGGCATCGCCCGCGTCGGCGGCGGCGCGGTGTGCCTTGTTGACGTTAAAGACCTCGTCGTGCTTGCGCCATGGGCCGACGGACTCGCCAAAGCTCATCTTAAGGCCGGCGATAAAACCGCCGAGCCAGCCGATCGGCGCAAACTGCACCAGCGGGAACAGCGAGAACACCCAGGTCAGTAGGACGACTGCCGTCGCTCCTGCAAAGTTGGCAATCCAGTAGTCGCGCTTGGTGATGACGCGCTTTTCGCACGCCCACTGGCCGCACAAAAAGCC